>NZ_CP007014.1:3597500-3897500 GCF_000452705.1 Pseudomonas syringae CC1557 | reverse complement strand
GTCGATTGCCAGTGCGACCAATCGCAAATTTGTCCGTATGGCCCTCGGTGGCGTACGCGACGAAGCCGAGATTCGGGGGCATCGCCGGACTTACATCGGTTCGATGCCAGGAAGATTGATTCAAAAGATGACAAAGGTGGGCGTTCGCAACCCGCTGTTCCTGCTCGATGAAATCGACAAGATGGGCAGCGACATGCGTGGCGATCCTGCTTCGGCGCTGCTTGAGGTGCTTGATCCAGAGCAGAACCACAATTTCAACGATCACTACCTGGAAGTCGACTACGACCTCTCGGACGTGATGTTTCTCTGCACCTCGAACTCGATGAACATCCCGCCAGCGTTGCTGGACCGGATGGAAGTCATTCGCTTGCCGGGTTACACCGAAGACGAAAAGATCAACATCGCCGTCAAGTACCTCTCGCCCAAGCAGATTCAGGCCAACGGCCTGAAGAAAGGCGAGATTCAGTTTGATGAGGAAGCGATCCGCGACATCATCCGTTATTACACCCGTGAAGCGGGTGTACGCGGGCTGGAGCGGCAGATTGCCAAGGTCTGCCGCAAGGCAGTCAAAGAACACACCATGGAAAAACGTTTCTCCGTGCATGTCACGGCGGAGATGCTTGAGCACTTCCTGGGTGTGCGTAAATTCCGCTACGGCCTTGCCGAGCAGCAGGATCAGATCGGTCAGGTAACCGGGCTGGCGTGGACTCAGGTGGGCGGTGAGTTGCTGACCATCGAAGCCGCTGTTGTGCCGGGTAAAGGGCAATTGATCAAGACCGGATCGCTGGGCGATGTGATGGTCGAATCCATCACCGCAGCACAGACAGTGGTGCGTAGCAGGGCCCGTAGTCTGGGCATTCCAGCGGATTTCCACGAGAAGCACGACACGCATATTCACATGCCTGAAGGGGCAACTCCGAAGGATGGTCCAAGCGCAGGCGTCGGCATGTGTACTGCGCTTGTATCGGCACTCACACAGATTCCAGTGCGTGCGGATGTGGCAATGACCGGTGAAATTACCCTGCGCGGACAAGTGCTGGCGATTGGTGGTTTGAAGGAAAAACTGCTCGCGGCGCATCGCGGTGGCATCAAGACAGTGATCATTCCGGAAGAAAATGTGCGTGATTTGAAGGAGATTCCTGACAACATCAAACAGGATCTGCAGATCAAGCCCGTTAAATGGATTGACGAAGTCCTGCAAATTGCGCTGCAATACGCGCCGGAGCCGTTGCCGGATACAGCTACCGATCTGGTCGCAAAGGAAGAAAAACGCGAGACTGATTCCAAGGACAGAATTAGCACGCATTAAGACTGGACAGGCTTCCTTGACAGCTTTTTAGAGCCCTTGTTATAAAGCGGCTCTTTAAAGCAAGCACCAGCAAGCCTTCCTGCGCTCGTTTTGCTTAACACCTAAAACTTAGAAACGTACTCAAAATAGAGATAAGGGGACTTAGAGTGAACAAGTCGGAACTGATTGATGCTATCGCTGCATCTGCTGATATCCCGAAAGCTGCTGCTGGCCGTGCGCTGGACGCAGTGATCGAATCCGTCACTGGCGCTCTGAAGGCTGGCGACTCGGTTGTTTTGGTTGGCTTTGGTACGTTCTCCGTGACTGATCGTCCTGCTCGCATCGGTCGTAATCCTCAGACCGGTAAGACGCTGGAAATCGCTGCTGCTAAAAAACCAGGTTTCAAAGCCGGTAAAGCCCTCAAAGAAGCTGTCAACTAAGCCTCTCGATGCCTTTGCCCGCTGGGTCGGACCAGGTCTGATCCAGTAGCGGAGCGGTGGTGCATTCGGTTGCAACACCGAAGGGTTCGAGCCCTCCCGCTTCGTAAGTTACGAGAAGGCGCATCCTCGGATGCGCCTTTCTTCTATCCGCTTTCTACCCACGCTCCGCGGTTGGTTAGTCAGTACCACCGTTTTGGGGGACGCAAATGCTGCAGAACATCAGGGACAATTCACAAGGCTGGATTGCCAAGACAATTATCGGAATCATCATTGCATTGATGGCCTTCACTGGCATCGAGGCGTTGTTTACCGCTACCAGCAACAAGCAGAACGCAGCTGAAGTCAACGGCGAGGACATTTCTCAGAATGAGTTGAGTCAGGCTGTCGACATGCAGCGTCGTCAGTTGGCTCAGCAGCTCTCGCAGCAATTGGGCAAGGATTTCGATCCTGCCATGCTCGATGAAAAGCTGTTGCGTGATTCGGCCCTCAAAGGCTTGATCGATCGCAAGCTGCTGCTGCAGGGTGCAGCCGACGCCAAATTCTCGTTTTCCGAGGCAGCGCTGGATCAGCAGCTGTTGCAGACGCCTGAGTTCCAGGTCGATGGCAAATTCAGTGCTGACCGTTTCGATCAGGTGATTCGTCAGCTCGGTTACAGCCGTCTGCAGTTCCGCCAGATGCTGGGTCAGGAAATGCTCATTGGTCAGGTACGTGCCGGGGTTGCGGGCAGTGCCTTCGTCACCGATGCACAGGTTGAAGCCTTTGCCCGTCTGGAAAAGCAGACGCGTGATTTCGCTTCGCTGACCCTGCCAGCCGATCCGTCGGCGGTCAAAGTGACTGACGATGAAGTCAAGGCCCACTACGACCAGCATGCCAAGGAGTTCATGAGCCCTGAGCAGGTCGTGCTTGATTACATCGAGTTGAAGAAATCGTCTTTCTTCGACAAGGTTCAAGTCAAGGACGAGGACTTGCAGGCGGCGTATCAGAAAGAAATCGCCAATCTCTCCGAACAGCGTCGTGCAGCGCACATTCTGATCGAAGTGAACGACAAGCTGAACGATGAGCAGGCCAAGGCGAAGATTGAAGAAATTCAACAGCGTCTGGCCAAGGGTGAGAGTTTTGCTGCGCTGGCCAAGGAATATTCGCAGGACCCTGGCTCGTCGAACAAGGGCGGTGACCTGGGCTACGCAGGCAAGGGCGTTTATGATCCGGCTTTTGAAGACGCGCTGTATGCGTTGAACAAGGACCAGGTTTCGCAGCCGGTACGTACCGACTTCGGCTGGCACCTGATCAAGCTGTTGGGCGTTGAAGCGCCTTCGGTGCCGACTTTCGCCAGCCTCAAGGACAAGCTGACCACTGATCTCAAGTCGCAGCAGGTCGAGCAGAAGTTTGTCGAAGTGACCAAGCAACTGGAAGATTCAGCTTTTGAGTCGTCCGACCTGACTCAGCCGGCTCAGGATCTGGGTCTGAAGGTTCAGACCACTGCGCCATTCGGCCGTGAGGGCGGCGAAGGTCTGACTGCCAACCGTGCGGTCATCCAGGCGGCATTCAGCCCGGAAGTGCTGGAAGAAGGCTCCAACAGCAACACGCTGGAGCTGGATCCGGAGACTGTAGTCGTGGTGCGCTCCAAAGAGCATCTGCAACCGCAACAGCTACCACTTGAAAGCGTTGCCGGCTCGATTCGCGCCCAACTGGTCAAGGAGCATGCTTCGGCGGCTGCCAAGGCCAAGGGCGAAGCACTGCTGGCAGGTCTGCGCGACGGCAAGATTCCACTGGCTGCCAAGCAGGAAGGTCGTGACTGGAAAGTGATGGAAGCGGTGACACGCAGCCAGGAAGGGGTTGACCCTCAGGTGCTGCAGACGCTGTTCCGCATGCCCAAGCCTGTCGGCAAGGACAAGCCGGAATTCGCCAGCATTACTGCATCGGATGGCAGCTTCGTGATTGTCCGTCTCAATGGCGTGAATCAGGCGGCTGCGCCGACTGATGCCGAGAAGGCACAGTATCGTCGCTTCCTCTCCTCGCGTGAGGGGCAGCAGGATTTCGCGGCGTACCGTGCACAGCTTGAAAGCAAGGCGAAGATCGAGAAGTTCTAAGCTCGAAACCCGCCCAAAAAGAAGGCCGCTCATTGAGCGGCCTTTTTTTATCGCAGAAAAATGACTGCAGAAAGTGCCGCCCCTTTGGGGCGGCGCCTGCCGTCTTACTCGTCCATGCTGCCCATCGCGGTGGTGTTGAAACCGCCGTCGACGTACATGATTTCACCGCTGATGCCCGACGCCAGGTCCGAGCACAGGAACGCGCCGGCATTGCCGACTTCGTCGATGGTGACGTTGCGGCGCAGAGGGGTCTGCGCTTCGTTGGCAGCCAGCATCTTGCGGAAGTTTTTGATACCCGAAGCTGCCAGGGTGCGGATCGGACCCGCCGACACCGCGTTGACGCGCGTGCCTTCTGGACCGAGGCTGCCGGCCAGGTAACGAACGCCGGCTTCCAGGCTGGCCTTGGCCATGCCCATGACGTTGTAGTTCGGCATGGTGCGCTCTGCGCCCAGATACGACAGGGTCAGCAGGCTACCATTGCGGCCTTTCATCATTTCGCGACCGGCTTTGGCCAGTGCCACGAAGCTGTAGGCGCTGATGTCGTGAGCAATGCGGAAGCCTTCGCGGGTGGTGGCGTTGGTGAAGTCACCATCAAGCTGGTCGCCCGGGGCGAAGCCAACCGAGTGAACGATCACGTCCAGGCCGTCCCATTTCTTGCTCAGCTCTTCAAAGACCTTGTTGATCTCTTCGTCGCTGGCCACATCGCAAGGGAAGCACAGCTCAGGGCCTGAACCCCAGCCTGCGGCGAACTCTTCGACGCGACCCTTGAGTTTGTCGTTTTGATAGGTGAAAGCAAGCTCTGCACCTTCACGATGCATGGCGGCGGCGATACCGGATGCGATGGACAGTTTACTGGCGACACCGACGATCAGGACGCGCTTACCGGCGAGAAAACCCATGTGTTGTTCCTCTTCAGGTTAATCGACAGCTACCGGCGCCAAAAAGGCGGCCTCCAGCAGCTGCTGTGTATAAGGATGTTGCGGTGCGGCGAAGATTTCCTGCGCTGCACCCTGTTCGACCACTTGGCCTTGCTTGACCACCATCAACTGGTGGCTCAGCGCTTTGACGACAGCCAGGTCATGGCTGATGAACAAATACGTCAGGTTGTACTTGGTTTGCAGCGAGCGAAGCAGCTCGACTACCTGGCGCTGCACTGTGCGGTCGAGCGCCGAAGTGGGCTCGTCCAACAGTATCAGCTCCGGCTTCAACACCAGTGCCCGGGCAATGGCGATCCGCTGACGTTGACCACCGGAGAACTCATGGGGGTAGCGGTGCCGGGTATCCGGGTCCAGGCCTACTTCCCTGAGCGCTTCGATAATCGCAGTCTGTTGCTCGGCAGCTGTACCCATGTCGTGGATGCGCAGGCCTTCACCGACGATTTCACCCACTGACATACGCGGACTCAAGCTGCCGAACGGGTCCTGGAAAACGACCTGCATCTGCCTGCGCAACGGACGAATCTGCGGTTGCGACAGAGAGTTTAACGCGTTGCCCTTGAAACGTATGGTGCCCTGGCTGCCGATCAGTCTGAGAATCGCCAGCCCCAGAGTTGATTTGCCCGAGCCGCTTTCACCCACGATACCCAGCGTCTGGCCCTGAGGCAGGCTGAAGCGAATACCGTCGACTGCCTTGACGTGATCGACGGTGCGCTTGAGCAGGCCTTTCTTGATCGGGAACCAGACTTTCAGGTCCTCGACTTCAAGCAGCGGAGCACCGGCCGGGTTGGTCGAAGGACCACCGCTGGGCTCTGCGCTGAGCAGAACTTTGGTGTACGGATGCTGCGGCGAACGGAACAATTCTTCGCACGATGCCTGTTCGACGATGCAACCGCGCTGCATGACACATACGCGGTTGGCTATTTGCCTGACCACGTTCAAGTCGTGGCTGATCAGCAGCAGTGCCATGCCCAGACGCGCCTGCAAGTGCTTGAGCAGTTCCAGGATCTTCAGCTGGACTGTAACGTCCAGCGCGGTGGTCGGTTCATCGGCGATCAACAGCTCGGGTTCGTTGGCCAGGGCCATGGCGATCATTACACGCTGACGCTGGCCGCCTGACAGCTCGTGTGGCAGGGCTTTGAGTCGTTTGCGTGGCTCTGGGATGCCGACCAGCTCGAGAAGCTCCAGCGTGCGCTCAGTGGCCGCCTTGCCGGTCAGGCCTTTATGCAAGCCCAACACTTCGTTGATCTGTTTTTCCACCGAGTGCAGCGGGTTCAGGGAGGTCATCGGCTCCTGAAAGATCATGGCAATACGGTTGCCACGGATCGAGCGCAGTTTTTTCTCTTCGACTTTCAGCAGGTCTTCGCCCGCATAGCGGATGGTGCCGCTCGGGTGGCTGGCGATCGGGTAGGGCAGCAGGCGCAGGATCGAATGCGCCGTGACGGATTTGCCCGAACCGCTTTCACCGACCAGCGCCAGGGTCTCGCCGCGGCGAATGTCGAAGCTGATGTTCTCGACCACGCGCTGCCGCGATTCGCCCGTCACGAACTCGACCGCCAGATCGCGGATTTCGATCAGATTGTCATTGTTCATCTTATTTCCTCGGGTCGAATGCATCGCGGGCAGATTCGCCGATGAACACCAGCAGACTCAGCATGATGGCCAGCACCGCAAAGGCACTGATGCCCAGCCACGGCGCTTGCAGATTGGATTTGCCCTGCGCCACCAGTTCGCCCAGTGAGGGCGAGCCTGCCGGCAGGCCGAAGCCGAGGAAGTCCAGGGCGGTCAGCGTGCCGATGGCGCCGGTCAGAATGAACGGCAGAAAAGTCATGGTCGAGACCATCGCGTTGGGCAGAATGTGGCGGAACATGATCGCGCCATTTTCCATGCCCAGTGCCCGTGCTGCGCGTACGTACTCCAGGTTGCGGCCGCGCAGGAACTCGGCGCGCACCACGTCGACCAGGCTCATCCAGGAAAACAGCAGCATGATACCCAGTAGCCACCAGAAATTGGGCTGCACGAAACTGGCCAGAATGATCAACAGATAGAGCACCGGCAGGCCGGACCAGACTTCCAGAAAGCGCTGGCCCAGCAAGTCCACCCAACCGCCGTAAAACCCCTGCAAGGCGCCGGCGATCACGCCGATGATCGAGCTGAGAATGGTCAGGGTCAGGGCGAACAGCACGGAAATCCTGAAGCCGTAGATGACCCGCGCCAACACATCACGGCCCTGATCGTCAGTGCCCAGCAAATTGTCTCGCGACGGCGGGGCAGGCGCTGGGACTTTCAGGTCGTAATTGATGCTCTGGTAGCTGAACGGAATCGGTGCCCACAAGGTCCAGCCATCTTTCGCCGCGAGCAGTTCCTTGATGTAAGGGCTTTTGTAATTGGCTTCCAGCGGGAATTCGCCACCAAAGGTGGTTTCCGGGTAACGCTCGAGCACCGGGAAGTACCAGCTGCCGTCGTAGCGCACGGCGAGCGGTTTGTCGTTGGCGATCAACTCGGCGCCCAGGCTGAGACCGAACAGGATGAGGAACAGCCACAATGACCACCAGCCACGTCGGTTGGCCTTGAAGCGTTCGAAGCGGCGGCGATTGAGAGGGGATAGCTTCATATCAATGCTTCCTGCTTTCAAAGTCGATGCGCGGGTCAACCAGGGTGTAGGTGATGTCGCCGATCAGCTTCACCACCAGCCCGAGCAGGGTGAAGATGAACAGCGTGCCGAACACCACCGGATAGTCGCGGTTGATAGCGGCTTCGAAGCTCATCAGGCCCAGGCCATCCAGCGAGAAGATCACCTCCACCAGCAGCGAGCCGGTGAAGAAGATGCCGATGAAGGCCGACGGGAAACCGGCGATCACCAGCAGCATGGCGTTGCGGAAAACATGGCCGTACAACACCTTGTGGTTGCTCAGGCCCTTGGCCTTGGCGGTCGTCACATACTGCTTGCTGATTTCATCGAGAAAGCTGTTCTTGGTCAGCAGGGTCATGGTGGCAAAGTTGCCGATCACCAGCGCAGTCACCGGCAGCACCAGGTGCCAGAAGTAATCAAAGACCTTGCCCAGCGTGCTCAACTCGTCATAGTTGTTGGACGTCAGGCCGCGCAGCGGGAACCAGTTGAAATAGCTGCCACCGGCAAATACCACGATCAACAGGATGGCGAACAGGAAGGCCGGGATCGCATAGCCGACGATGATCGCCGAGCTGGTCCAGACGTCGAACTGGCTGCCGTGACGGGTAGCCTTGGCGATGCCCAGCGGGATTGATACCAGGTACATGATCAGCGTGCTCCATAACCCGAGGGAAATGGACACCGGCATCTTCTCGACAATCAGGTCAATGACCTTGGCATCGCGAAAGAAGCTATCGCCGAAGTCCAGCGTGGCGTAGTTCTTGATCATGATCCACAGACGTTCCGGTGCCGACTTGTCGAAACCGTACATGCGCTCGATTTCCTTGATCAGCGCCGGGTCGAGCCCTTGCGCGCCACGGTAGTTGGAGCCCGCCACTGAGACCTCTGCACCGCCACCGGCAATCCGGCTGGTAGCACCGTCGAAGCCTTCGATCTTGGCGATCATCTGCTCCACCGGGCCGCCGGGGGCCGCCTGGATGATGATGAAGTTGATGACAAGGATGCCGAGCAGGGTCGGAATGATCAGCAGCAGCCGTCGCAGGATATAGGCCAGCATGTTATTGCTCCGCGTTCGCAGGCTTGGCCTGATCAGAGTCTGATGGAGTCACCGTCACCGGCTTGACGTCCGGCTTCGCCCACCAGGTCGTCAGGCCTATATCGGACAGCGCTTTGGCTTTCGGATGGTCTATGTGGTTCCAGTAAGCCACCCGCCAGGTCTTGATGTGCCAGTTGGGAACCACATAGAAACCCCACAGCAATACCCGATCAAGCGCTTTGGTGTAGGTGATCAGGCTGGCCCGGGAGTCGGCATTGATCAGGCCGTTGACCAGCGTGTCCACCGCTGGATCCTTGAGGCCCATGAAGTTGCGGCTGCCCGGGTTATCGGCGCTGGATGAGTCGAAGTACACACGCTGCTCGTTGCCGGGCGAGCTGGACTGCGGATACCCAGTGACGATCATGTCGTAGTCCCGCGACCGCAGGCGGTTGATGTATTGCGAAACGTCCGCCCGGCGAATCACCAGCTCGATACCCAGATCGCTCAGGTTGCGCTTGTAGGGCAGCAGAATGCGCTCGAACTCGGTCTGGGCGATCAGGAACTCCAGCTTCACCGGGTTGCCTTGAGCATCGACCATCTTGTCGTTGACGACTTTCCAGCCTGCTTCCTGCAACAGCTGGAAGGCGCGGCGCTGCTGCGGACGGATCATTCCGCTGCCGTCGGTGACCGGCAACTGGAAGGGTTCGGTGAACACCCGGTCCGGAATCTTGCCGCGCAACGGCTCAAGAACTTTCAGCTCCTCGGCGGAAGGCAAGCCGCTGGAGGCCATTTCCGAATTGTCGAAATAACTCTTGGTGCGGCTGTAGGCACCATTGAACAGCTGCTTGTTGGTCCACTCGAAGTCCAGCAGCAAGGTCAGTGCTTCGCGCACCCGGACGTCCTGAAATACCGGTTTGCGCAAGTTGAAAACGAAACCCTGCATGCCGGTAGGATTGCCGTTGGGCAGTTCCTCCTTGATCAACCGGCCGTCTCTGATAGCGGGCGTATCGTAAGCCGTTGCCCAGTTCTTGGCGCTGGTTTCCACCCAGTAATCGAACTGGCCGGCTTTGCCTGCTTCCAGCGCAACCGTGTTGTCGCGGTAATAGTCAGTGGTCAGGACATCAAAGTTGTAGAAACCCTTGTTGATGGGCAAGTCCTTGGCCCAGTAGTCCTCGACCCGCTCATAGCGCACCGAGCGGCCCGCTTTCACATCGGCCACTTTGTACGGGCCGCTGCCCAGCGGAAATTCCAGATTGCCCTTGCTGAAATCACGATCTGCCCAGAAATGCTTGGGCAGGACCGGCAACTGGCCAAGGATCAGCGGCATTTCCCGACTGCCCTTGTGCTTGAATTTGAACAGCACACGCAGCGGGTCTTCGACGATGACCTGATCGACGTCGGCGTAGTAGCCCTTGTACATGGGCGAGCCATGCTCCATCAGGGTATTGAAGCTGAATTCGACATCTTCGGCGCGGATTGGATGGCCGTCATGGAAGCGCGCTTCGGGCCGCAGATAGAAACGCACCCAGCTATTATCCGGCGCTTTCTCGATTTTACCGGCAACCAGCCCGTACTCACTGAAGGGTTCGTCCAGGCTTGCGCGAGCCAGGGTGTCGTAGATCAGGCCAATGTCGTCCGCCGGCACGCCTTTATTGATAAACGGGTTGAGGCTGTCGAAGCCGCCGAAGCCGGCTTGCCGGAACGTACCGCCCTTGGGCGCATCCGGGTTCACGTAATCGAAATGCTTGAAGTCGGCCGGGTATTTCGGCGCTTCATCGTACAGCGTCACGGCATGCTGCGGCGCAGCCTGCACCGCGCAGGCCAGACTGGCCAGCAACAGAGCGGCTGCCTGCACGCGCAGGGAGTGCAATCGGTTCATCGGGGCTTCTCCAGAGTCTTGAGCCACCACGCACGCAGCCCCAGTGTGTAGGGCGGGGTAGTGACCATGGCGAATCGGTTGCGATAGGCAAGCCGGTGATTGTTCAGGTACCAGTTGGGAATGCTGTAATGCTGGGACAGCAGCACGCGGTCCAGCGCACGTGCAGCGGCGACCTGCTCATCTCGGGTCTGCGCGGCCAGCAATTTGTTCAGCAGAGCATCGACCACCGGGTTGGCAATGCCTGCATAGTTCTTGCTGCCGTTGATCGTGGCCTGGCTGGAATGGAAGTACTGCCACTGCTCAAGACCGGGGCTTAGCGTTTGCTGCAGGGTCATGAGAATCATGTCGAAGTCGAAACGGTCCAGACGCTGCTTGTACTGGGCGCGATCGACCGTGCGTACGCCAGCATCGATGCCCATGCGTCGCAGGTCTTCTATGTAGGGTTGCAGGATGCGTTCAAGGTTGGGGTTGACCAGCAGAATCTCGAAACGCAGCGGCTGCTTGTCAGTATTGAGCAAGCCGTGGTCGGTGAGCGTCCAGCCTGCATCGGTCAGCAGCTTGAGGGCCTTGCGCAGGGTTTCGCGCGGAATGCCGCCGCCATCGGTCTTCGATGGCGCGAACGGCTGGGTGAACAGGCTGGCTGGCAGTTGATCGCGGTAAGGCGCCAGCAGCAGCCATTCCGCACCGGTCGGCAGATCGGTCGCGGAAAACTCGCTGTTGGGGTAATAGCTGGTCGAGCGGTCATACGCGTCACTGAACAGCGTGCGGTTGGTCCATTCGAAGTTGAACAGCAGCCCCATGGCTTCGCGCACCCGGATATCGGCGAATGCAGCGCGCCGGGTGTTCATGAACAGCCCTTGTGTCTGGGTTGGTATGCGGTGCGGGATTTGTGCCTTGATCACCTGGCCGTTGGCGACCGCCGGAAAATTGTAGCCAGTCGACCAGTTCTTCGCCTGATGCTCGATGTAGATATCGAATTCGCCCGCCTTGAACGCCTCGAAAGCGACGTCGCTGTCGCGGTAAAACTCGACCTCGACGCGGTCGAAATTGTATTTGCCGCGATTGACCGGCAAATCCTTGCCCCAGTAATCCTTGACGCGCTCGAACACCAGTTGGCGTCCTGGCTGCACGCGGGTAATGCGATACGGGCCACTGCCCAGTGGCGGTTCGAAAGTGGTGGCCTTGAAGTCGCGGTCTTTCCAGTAATGCTGGGGCAGCACCGGCATTTCGCCCAGGCGCAAAATCAGCAGCGGATTGCCGGAACGCTTGAAAACAAAACGGATGCGATGCCGATTGAGGATGTCGACGCGCTGCACTTCCTGCAAGGCTGTGCGGTATTGCGGGTGACCGTCCTTGAGCAGCGTGCGGTAGGAAAACGCCACGTCGTAGGCCGTGATCGGCTTGCCGTCATGGAAGCGCGCCTGCGGACGGAGGTTGAACACCACCCAGCTACGGTTTTCGCTGTATTCCACTGACTGGGCGATCAGCCCGTAACTTGAGGTCGGTTCATCACCTGAGGGGTCGTACTGGCCGGTGCCAACCATCAGCGGTTCGTTGAGTTCGTTGACGCCGTACTGCAGGAAGTTTCCGGTCGAAACCGGGCTGCTGCCTTTGAACGTGTAAGGGTTGAGCGTATCGAATGTGCCGAACGCCATCATTCTCAGGGTGCCACCTTTCGGCGCCTCGGGATTGACCCAGTCGAAATGAGTGAAGCTGGCCGGGTACTTGAGGACGCCAAACTGCGCATAACCATGGCTTTCGGTTATGGCTGCGTTGGCGCAGAAGCTCAAGGCCAGACTGATGATGAGCAGGAAGGGACGTATCACGATCCAGGCGACTTGGGCTTTCGGGTCGCTAACAGTAACAGCTTGTCCTTGCAGGAAAAAGGCTACAGACAAGGGTGTCGTCAGGACTGCACAGGCCGCTCGCCCCGAGCTGATTCGAGGGCAAGTGGCCGACGCCATCAATGCGGCAGGTAGACGGTCAGGGTCTGACCGGGTTTGAGGGCTTGTCCACTGCGTGGATTCCAGCGCTTGAGATGTTGCATCTCGACGTTGAAGCGCTTGGCGACCAGGTACATGGAGTCGCCTTTCTGGATCTTGTACTGCATGGACTTCTTGTCGCTGTCCTTTGCGCTGGCGCTGGCGACGGCCTTGTTGCTGACCTTGCCGGCAGCTTTGCCGGGGTCCTGCATGACCAGAGTCTGGCCGATGCTGAGCTTTTTGCCGGACAGCTTGTTCCAGCGCTGAAGGTCCTCGACGTCGACCTTGTTGGCCTGAGCGATGGTGGTCAGGTTGTCGCCACTGCGGACCTTGTAGCTGCGAGTGCGTGACGGTTTGTCGTTGCTGGCCAGTGCTTCAAACACCGGTTGCGAAGTTTCCCGCCCCGGTCTGACCGGAATGCTCAGTGACTGACCGACTTTCAGGCGATTGCCCGCCAGTTTGTTGTTGCCCTTGAGTGAGCTGACCGTAACCTGATAACGGCTGGCCAGACTTTCGAGCGTATCACCTCTGCGCACCCGGTAAGGCTGCCAGGCAACCAGTTCTTCCTGCTTCATGGTCGACAGGCTGGCCGTCAGCAGTTGCGCCTTGGAAGTGGGTACCAGCAGGTGCTGGGGGCCATCAATGGTCAGGCGCTTGTTGTACGCGGGGTTGAGCTGGATCAGCTCGTCCTCGTCGATGTCGGCGGCGCTGGCCACTTTGGAAAGGTCGACACGCTTGTTGAGTTCGACCACTTCGAAATAAGGCCGATTGGCAATCGGGTTGAGGTTGACACCATAGGCCTCTGGCGAAAGCACTACCTGCGACAGCGCCAACAGCTTGGGCACGTAGTCACGGGTTTCCTGCGGCAGCGGCAGGTTCCAGTAGTCGGTCGGCAGGTTAAGCTTGTCGTTGCGCTCGATGGCGCGGCTGACGGTACCTTCACCCGCGTTATAGGCTGCCAGTGCCAGCAACCAGTCACCGTTGAACATGTCATGCAGGCGGGTCAGGTAATCCAGTGCTGCAACGGTCGATGCCTGAATATCGCGGCGCCCGTCATAAAAACTGGTTTGGCGCAGGTTGAAGTAGCGACCGGTAGACGGGATGAACTGCCAGAGGCCGACGGCCTGGCTGCGTGAAACCGCCATCGGGTTGTAGGCGCTTTCGATCACCGGAAGCAGGGCCAGCTCCAGCGGCATGTTGCGTTCTTCAAGGCGCTCTACGATGTAATGCATATACAGGCTGCCGCGCTCGCCCGCGTTTTCCAGAAAGGACGGGTTGTTTGCGAACCACAGACGCTGTTGATCGATACGCGGGTTTTGATCGTTGCCTTGCTGTAATTGAAAGCCCTGGCGCATGCGCTCCCAGACATCCTGCGGCGGGGCCAGCGGGGTGGTGGGTTTGTGGCTCAGGAAAATCGGTTTTTGCTTGATTCCGGCGGCCAGGTTCGGCGTGCGGTGGCTGTTGGCGGAGTCGACGCTGGCGGTGCTCTGGCAACCGACCAAAAGCGCACTCGCGGTGACGGCCATGGCCTGAGCCAACCGAGTCAATGCGTCCGAATGTGAAGGCTTGCTGGTAGATGACGACATTGTTCGGGGGGTACATCCAGACGAAAATGTCGGGCGATTCTAGGAAGCAGTCTGCCGTCGGTCAACCATTCAGAATTTTATTGCGGTTTTATGGTCGCTTCAGAACTTATCTTTCCAGGCCCTCAAGCAAGCAAAGACCGCACTTTGCGAGGTGTTTTGCTCGCCGTTCCGTTCGTCCGCTTTTTCTTTAACGGATGTTTCATGGGTACGCAGGAACGGGTTTGTGCGTTTTTCCAGAGCCAGCGTGGAAGGCAGGCTGATGCGGTTTTCGGCACGCAGCCGGGTCACTTCTGCGAGTCGTTCGGCAATGTCACGGTTTTCCGGTTCGACAGCCTGCGCAAAGCGCAGATTGCTCAGCGTGTATTCGTGCGCGCAATAGACAGACGTGCTGTCCGGCAACCCGGCCAGTCGTTGCAGGGAAGCATGCATTTGTTGCGGCGTGCCTTCGAACAGGCGTCCGCAGCCCGCCGCAAACAAGGTGTCGCCACTGAACAGCAGCGGCGTCCTGGCGTCGTCATGATAGAAGGCAATGTGGCCCAGTGTATGGCCTGGTACGGCGTGCACTGCGAACTCCAGCCCGAGTACGGTCAACCGGTCATGGTCGGCCAGCGCGACGTCGCGTGCCGGGATATTTTCCGTAGCTGGACCCAGGACACGCGCCTGAGTCAGCTGTTTGAGCTCTGCCACGCCACCGACGTGATCGTTGTGGTGGTGGGTGATCAGAATATCAGTGAGTCGATACTCGGAATTTTGCGCCAGCCATGCCAGCACTGGTTGCGCATCGCCCGGATCGACCACAACACACTGATGGCTCGAAAGGTCTTGTAACAACCATATGTAGTTGTCATTGAAAGCGGGGAGGGCGTGAATCTGTATCATGGCGCAGTTCGCATAGCGGCGGACAATGGTGCATCTTAGAGTTTGTTGCCGCTGCATGCGAGCACCTCTGGAGGAGAACTCATGACCGATGAAGCGTTCGCTCAGGCTGATCCTGAGTGGCTTGCATTGATCCGGGCAGCCCGTGAATGGCTTTCAGGGCCACTGGGACAGCTTCTGCTTGAAGAGGAACGACGGGTTCTCGAGGAAGAACTCGGGCGTTATTTCGGTGGCTATCTGGTGCATTACGGACCTTCGGCAGAATCACCGCCGGTGGCTCCGCAAGTGCAACGCAATGTAAGGCTCGGCGCGCCGTTGCCGGGTGTCGAGATTGTCTGTGAAGAACAGGCCTGGCCACTGAGCGAGCACGCGGCCGATGTGGTGGTATTGCAGCACGGCCTGGATTTCTGCATGTCGCCCCACGGGTTGCTGCGCGAAGCCGCCAGCAGCGTGCGCCCCGGCGGGCATTTGCTGATCATCGGGATCAACCCCTGGAGCACCTGGGGTGTGCGGCACGTGTTTGCTCGCGATGCGCTGCGCAAGGCCCGCTGTATTTCGCCTTCGCGCGTCGCCGACTGGCTGAACCTGCTGGGCTTCGCGCTGGAGAAACGGCGCTTCGGATGCTATCGTCCGCCCCTTGCTTCAGCGGCATGGCAGTCTCGCCTGATAGGCCTCGAAAGCCTCGGCGACGGGCGTCAGAGCCCCGGCGGCGGCTTTTATCTTCTGGTGGCGCGCAAGCTGGTAGTAGGTCTGCGGCCTGTTCGTCAGGTGCGCCGCGACCCGATCGGCAAGCTGATTCCAATGCCGATGGCCAAGGTCAGTCGCACTACACTGGAGCCCTGATTGATATGGCAGAGGCTCTGACGGCTGCGCATGCCCTGCAACGAAGCCCATCATTGTGGAAAAGATTGTAATGAGCGATAGCGTTGAACTCTTCACCGACGGCGCCTGCAAAGGTAACCCTGGCCCCGGTGGCTGGGGAGCCCTGCTGGTCTGCAAGGGGGTCGAGAAAGAACTGTGGGGCGGCGAAGCCAACACCACCAACAACCGCATGGAGCTTACCGGCGCCATTCGTGGCCTTGAAGAGCTCAAGCGTCCCTGCGAAGTCACGCTGGTCACCGACTCGCAGTACGTCATGAAAGGCATTACTGAATGGATGCCCAACTGGAAAAAGCGCGGCTGGAAAACCGCGGCCAAGGAACCGGTCAAGAATGCCGACCTCTGGCAACTGCTGGATGAGCAGGTCAGCCGCCACACCGTCAAATGGCAATGGGTGCGCGGTCATATCGGCCATCCCGGCAACGAGCGTGCCGACCAGTTGGCCAACCGTGGTGTCGACGAAGTGCGCGGTATCAAACACGGCTGACCCCCGGCGGGGTTGAAGGCTTGCAATGGCTGCGGCGTGCTAAGATCGCGGTCTGTAGATGAGGCAAGAGTCAATGTCAGTGCAAAACCTGGATAACAGATCCATCGTGCTCGATACCGAGACCACCGGTATGCCGGTCACCGATGGCCACCGCATCATCGAGATCGGCTGTGTCGAGTTGATAGGCCGCCGCCTGACCGGGCGGCATTTTCACGTGTATCTGCAACCCGACCGTGAAAGTGACGAAGGCGCAATCGGTGTTCACGGTATCACCAACGAGTTTCTAGTCGGCAAACCCCGGTTTGCCGAAGTCGCCGATGAATTCTTCGAGTTCATCAAGGGCGCTCAGCTGATCATTCATAACGCGGCGTTCGACGTTGGTTTCATCAACAACGAATTCGCGTTGATGGGCGCGCACGACAAGGCAGACATCACCCGGCACTGCTCGATTCTCGACACGCTGATGATGGCCCGCGAACGCCATCCTGGACAGCGCAACAGTCTCGATGCGTTGTGCAAACGCTACGGCGTCGACAACTCGGGCCGTGAACTGCACGGCGCGTTGCTCGACTCCGAGATTCTGGCGGAAGTATATCTGTCCATGACGGGCGGGCAGACCAGCCTGTCGCTGGCCGGCAATGCGTCTGACGGCAATGGTTCGGGCGAGGGCGGCAGCAATCGTGGCAGTGAAATTCGCCGCTTGCCGGCTGATCGTCAGCCTTGCCGCGTCATTCGTGCCAGTGAAAGTGAACTGGCCGAGCATGAAGTCCGTATGAGCACCATTGCCAAGGCCTCCGGCGCACCTGCGCTATGGGTTCAGATGCTGGAAGCCGGGGCGCAGGCATCTTCCTGAAGGCGAGCGGTGACATGAACATGGCTAATCCTGCCTTGAGCATTCGGGTCGCAGACGAATGCTTCGAGGACTACATACTCAACAGTGATTTCACCTTCACCGTGTCCGGGTTTTTGCAAGCGCGTATCGGTGAAAGTGTCGATTCGTGGCCGGTCGAACGTGTGGAGCCGTATCGCAAGAACTACGGCATCGACTCTCAGGAATTCACCGATCATCGCGACGCGGCTTCCAGCTCGGTCATGGTCGCCTGGCTGGATGGTCGTGCGGTCGGTCACATCGTCATGAGTACTCACTGGAGCGGCTTTGCCTACATTGACGAACTGGCCGTGGACGATTCGGCACGTCGCCATGGCGTCGCCCGTTCGCTGCTCGATGTCGCACAGTTCTGGAGTCGCAAGCGCAATCTGCCCGGTATCGTTCTGGAGACTCAGAACAACAACCTGGCGGCCTGTCATTTATATGAGCGTTGTGGCTACGTGGTAGGCGGGGTGGACCATATGCGCTATCGAGGCATTGATCCACACACTCGTGAAACCGCTATCTTCTGGTATCTGATCTTTCCCGAAGCCTGACACATGCGCGCCGAAGGCAGGGGGACCGTTTTGTCATCCCGGAATACGGGTCATCTGTACGCCGGATTGCACCAGCTCGAAACTGTCTCCGCCCAGATGTTTGACCCGGTCGCCGATTGCCAGTCTGTAGGTCATTACCGGTTGCCCATTCTGCGCCTCATCCGGCTGCGATTCCTGGAACTCATGCACCGGGTAGACGCGACCTTCGGCGTCTCTGGCATGAAATTGTCCGACGAGAACTGAAGCCATTTGCTCACTAACCTCTGAAACTGAATATAACTGCTGGTTTACAAAACCATCGAGGCTTGTAGACCACTGATCTATAGGGGAGTTTGCCCGAAGGAAAAAAATAATCGGGTTGGCTGGATAGTACTCGGGAATTGAACGGAGCGGGGGGCGTCTAACCCCTGCTTTTGTTGTATACCTTACTTTCCCTTGAATCAGATGACGGATATTTTCATGAGCCAGGTTCATACCATTGCCGTATTGGTCGGCAGTCTGCGAAAAGATTCCATCAACCGCAAGATCGCGCTTGCGCTGGCAGAGCTTGCACCTGCCAGCCTGAAATTGAACATCGTCGAGATCGGCGACCTGCCTTTGTACAACGAAGATATCGACGGCGCTTCGCCGCCACCTGCGTACAGCACCTTTCGCGAACAGCTCGGCGCTGCCGATGGCGTGTTGTTTGTAACCCCGGAATACAACCGCTCGGTGCCAGGCGCTTTGAAGAACGCCATCGATGTAGGCTCGCGTCCTTATGGCAAGAGCGCCTTCAGTGGCAAGCCGGGCGCGGTGATCAGTGCTTCGCCGGGCGCTGTCGGTGGCTTTGGCGCCAACCATCACTTGCGTCAGTCGCTGGTTTTCCTGGATGTGCTGTGCCTGCAACAACCTGAAGCCTACCTGGGCGGTGCCGGGAGCTTTTTCGATGAGGCTGGAGCGTTGTCCGAGAAAACCCGTCCCTTCCTGCAGTCGTTCATCGACGCTTTCGCTGCCTGGGTTGAAAAGAACGCCAAGGCTTGAGCCGAGCGAAATTATCGGCCGCCGCCACGCGTTGGCGGCCATTGATTAATTGCCTTATGTAACGCAGCTGCAGATATTTCTTTCAATGAGCTGTTTCCTTGCTGCCTTCGCGCTTGGGCGCGTTGGGTGGTGAGGCCTGATCTCACGCGTTTTTCACACCAGATAGTGACGCAGCTCCCGGGCGATCAGCAGGCGCTGGATTTCACTTGAGCCTTCGTAAATCTGGGTAATACGCGCGTCGCGGTAATAGCGTTCGACCGGGTAGTCCTCCAGATAGCCATAACCGCCATGAATCTGGATCGCTTTGGAACACACCCACTCGGCCATTTCAGAAGCGAACAGCTTGGCTTGAGACGCTTCCGACAGGCAGGGTTGTCCGGCACTGCGCAGACGCGCGGCATGCAGGGTCAACAGGCGAGCGGCGTTGATCCGGGTGTGCATGTCCGCCAGCAGGTTGGCGATGCTCTGGTGTTCGATGATCGGTTTGTCGAATTGCACCCGTTCCCGTGCATACGCCAGTGCTGCTTCGAACGCGGCGCGGGCGATCCCGAGGGCCTGGGCGGCAATCCCGATCCGTCCGCCTTCAAGATTCGACAAGGCGATGGCCAGGCCTTTGCCACGTTCACCCAATAGATTGGCAGCAGGAATACGGCAGTTATTCAACGTCACTGCACAGGTGTCAGAGGCGCGAATCCCCATTTTGTGCTCGCTGCGGTCGACGGTGAAACCGGGGTTCTCGGTCGGCACCAGAAAGGCCGAAAGGCCCTTTTTGCCCAGTTGCGGGTCAGTCACGGCAAACACGATGGCCAGTTCGGCGCGTTTGCCGTTGCTGACGAACTGCTTGGCACCATTGATGACCCACTCATCGCCCTGCAATTCGGCGCGAGTCCTCAGGTTATGGGCTTCGGAGCCCGCGTGCGGTTCTGTCAGGCAGAAGCAGCCGATCGCACGACCGCTCGCGAGTTTTTCCAGCCAGGTGTGTTTCTGCTCGTCGGTCCCGAAGTTGAGGATCGGCCCGCAGCCTACCGAGCTGTGGACACTCATCAGCGTGCCGGTGGCGGCGTCGGCGGCGGAGATTTCCTCGACCGCCAGTGCATAGGCAACGTAGTCGATGTAAGTGCCGCCCCATTGCTCCGGGACCACCATGCCCAGCAGGCCCAGGTCGCCGAGCTTTACAACCAGTGCGTCGTCGATCCAGCCGGCCTTTTCCCAAGCCTGGGCATACGGTGCGATTTCGTTGCGGGCGAAGTCGCGCGCCATGTCGCGAATCATTACCTGCTCTTCACTCAGTTCCAGATCGTGCACGGCTCAAACCTCCATACCGCTGAAGAAACTGTCGACGTGCGCGGCACTGACGTCCTGCGCACTGCGGTGTTTCCATTGCGGCTTTTTGTCTTTATCGATGATCAGGGCACGTATCCCTTCAATCAGGTCTCCGCGTTCGAACCACTGACGGTCGAGATGCAGCTCCATGGCGAAGCAGGCTTGCAGTGACAGATGACGCCCTCGGCGCAGCATCTCCAGGGTCACCGCCATGGCCAGCGGTGAGTGCGCTTGCATGCGGGAGGCGGTGTCCAGCGCCCATTGACGGGTATCGCCTATCGCCACTTCCTGCAGTTGTTCCAGCATGCCGGTAATGGTACGTCGGCCGAAAAAGTGATCGATGGCCGGACGCAGGGCTTCCAGCGGCGGCTCAGGCAGGCGCTGGGTGGCCAGTTTGGCCAGTGCGCCTTGCAGATCCTTTAAAGGTGTCGATTTCCATTTCAGGTGATCAAGCATATGGTCGAGCCGGGGCAGTTGCTCGCTGCGTGTCGACCAATTGGCAAGACCGCAGTACAACGCGTCGGCAGCGCCGATCTGTGAACCGGTGACGCCCAGCCAGGTGCCGAGTTCGCCGGGCAGCCGTGACAGGAAATAACTGCCGCCCACGTCTGGAAAATAACCGATGGCGACTTCCGGCATGCCCAGACGGCTGCGTTCGGTGACCACGCGCAGATCAGCTCCCTGAACCAGCCCCATGCCACCGCCCAGTACCAGGCCGTCCATCAATGCCAGTATGGGCTTGCGGTAGCGATGAATGCTCAGGTCCAGGGCATATTCTTCGGCAAAAAAGCTGTGATGCAGGTCCTGCCCGTTCTGGTGGCTTTCGTACAGCGAGCGGATATCGCCACCTGCGCAGAAAGCCTTTTCGCCTGCTCCACGCAAGACCACTGCGCGGACCGCTGGATCGTCGGCCCAGCGGTCGAGCTGATGCTGCAGCGTGCGAACCATGTCCAGATCGATCGCGTTCAGGCCTTCGGGACGATTGAGGGTCAGATGACCAATGTGGTTACGCACATCGATAGCAATCGCATGTCGGCTGGTGGGCTGCCGAACCGAGCGAGCGGATGAAACCTGTGAACTCATTCTGAACTCCTTGTTCGATTGCGCTTTTTTCTTGTTCTGGCGTGTATTGCAGCATCGCAGCAGATCCTAGCAGCGCAAATCTGCAAAGCAAAACTGCGTTTAAGCATAGCCAGAAGTTTCAAATAGCCATCATTTTTCCTTGTTCGCACGCTTCAGACCTTATGGCACAGGAATCATTGCAAGCGGATGAGTATTCTGACAGTCACGAGTGTCACACAATGGCATTCCCGAGGTTCCGACCATGCCAGACTCCTTCCATGAACGCGCTTCATGAGCGATAAATACGCGCCACGTGAATGGGCTGCCCACGAGCGCCCGACCATGCCGGGCTCGCCGTCGACGCCGCTGCATTCCACCGCGCGACGCTGGGCGTTTGCGCTGGTGGGGGTGATCGTCGCGTTGACCGGCGGCCTTGGCAACGCGCTGGTCATTGCCAACCTGCCTTATCTGCAAGGCGCGTTGGGGGCGACCTCGCAAGACATTGCCTGGCTACCGGCCGCGTACATCATGACCAACGTGTCGATGAACCTGCTGCTGGTGAAATTTCGCCAGCAGTTCGGCCTGCGCGCATTCACCGAATTGTTTCTGGTGCTCTACGCGCTGGTGACCCTGGCGCATTTGTTCGTCAATGACATCGATTCGGCCATCGCTGTGCGGGCCGCGCACGGCATGGTCGGGGCGGCGCTTAGCACCCTTGGGCTGTATTACATGATTCAGGCTTTCCCGCAAAAGTGGCGGCTCAAGGCGCTGGTATTGGGAATTGGCACCGCCCAGCTGGCAACGCCTCTGGCCCGGCTGGTGTCGGAAGACTTGTTGCAGATTGCCCAGTGGCGTGGCCTTTACCTCTTTGAGCTGGGCATGGCGCTGCTTTCGCTCGGTTGCGTGCTACTTTTGAAACTGCCGCCGGGTGATCGTTTCAAGGCGTTCGAGAAGCTGGATTTTCTGACGTTTGGCCTGCTGGCGAGCGGTTTCGCGCTGTTCTGCGCGGTCTTGTCGCTGGGGCGTATCGAGTGGTGGCTGGAAGCGCCGTGGATCGGTATCGCCTCGGCGTTGTCGATTGCGTTGATCTGCGCAGGGCTGGCCATCGAACATAACCGCAGCAACCCATTACTGATCACGCGCTGGCTGGGCAGTGGGGCGATTCTGCGCCTGGGTCTGGCGGTGATCCTGTTCCGCATCGTGTTGTCCGAACAGTCGGTAGGTGCCGTTGGTTTTCTTCAAGCGCTGAACATGGGCAGTCAGCAACTGCATACGCTGTATATGGTGATGTTGCTGGGCAGCGTCGCGGGCCTTGCAGTGAGTGCGATGACCATCAACCCGGCGCACCTGATCAAGCCGCTACTGATTTCCCTGGCAATGATGGCGGTCGGTGCCTGGATGGACAGTCACTCGACCAACCTGACCCGGCAATCGAACATGTACCTCAGCCAGTTTCTGCTGGCCTTTGGCGGTACGTTTTTCCTTGGGCCAACGCTGGTGCTGGGCATCAGCGGTGTGCTGGCCAACCCACGCAACATGGTGAGCTTTTCGGTGCTGTTCGGGATTACGCAGAACATCGGCGGCCTGATCGGGTCTGCTGCACTGGGCACCTTTCAGATCGTGCGCGAGAAATTTCATTCCAGTCACATCGTCGAGCACCTGACGCTGATCGACCCGCTTGTACAGGCGCGCTTGCAAAGTTACAGCGCCAGCTATGGTTCAGTCATCGCCGACCCGGCCCTGCGCAATAGCCAGGGCATCCGCGCTATGGCTACGGCCGCGACACGCGAAGCCAATGTGCTGGCCTACAACGATGTGTTCATGCTGATCGCACTGATTGCCGTGTTGACCATGATCTGGATTTCACTGCGCACGCTGTGGCTGAAAATGACCACCCAACCTCAAGCGTTGGCCCCTGTTGCACCTGCCGTTTCGCCTTCCGTACCCCATTCCGGCGTTAGATCTTCATGACCGAATCCAATACCCGCGATACCGAAGTACCTCGCAGCTCATCTTCACCGGCTCCGGCGCCGCTGAAGTCTCCGGTTACCAGTCGGCCGCGTTCGGCCCGCAAGCGGATCGTTTCTTCGGTGATTTTCGGTGCTGTCGCGTTGGTCGGTGTGCTGGTGGTGCTGTACGCCTGGCAGCTGCCGCCCTTCGGCAGCCCTATCGAAAGCACCGAAAACGCACAGGTAAAAGGCCAGACCACGCTGATCGGGCCGCAACTGAGCGGTTATGTCCATGAAGTGCCTGTGCAGGACTTTCAGTTCGTCAAGGCGGGCGACCTGCTGGTGCGACTGGATGACCGCATCTATCGGCAGCGTCTGGACCAGGCCGAGGCGCAGCTCGCCGTACAGAAGGCCTCGCTGGCCAATAACCTGCAGCAGCGCCGCAGTGCCGAGGCGACCATTGGCCAGCGTCAGGCCGAATTGCAGAACAGTATTGCGCAGAGCCGCAAGAGCGCTGCCGACTTGCGTCGCAACAAGGCGCTGGTGACCGATGGCTCGGTGTCGAAAAGCGAGCTGGATGTGACCCAGGCTGCTGATGCCCAGGCCAATGCGGCGGTTGCAGAAGCCAAGGCGGTGCTGCTGATCGCCCGTGAGGATCTGCAAACCGTTATCGTCAACCGGGGCTCGCTGGAAGCGTCGGTTGCCAACGCGCAAGCGGCTGTCGAACTGGCACGCATTGATCTGGACAACACTCGCATCGTCGCGCCGCGTGACGGGCAGTTGGGGCAGATAGGTGTGCGTCTTGGGGCCTACGTCAATTCGGGTGCGCAACTGATGGCGCTGGTGCCTGAACAGCGCTGGATCGTCGCCAACATGAAAGAAACTCAAATGGCCAATGTGCGTCTCGGCCAGCCGGTAAGCTTCACCGTCGATGCGCTGGACGGCTACCAAATGCACGGCCACGTACAAAGAATCTCGCCTGCCGCAGGCTCGGAGTTCAGCCTGTTGCCCGCCGACAATGCGACCGGCAACTTCGTGAAAATCTCCCAGCGCATCCCGGTACGCATCGTCGTCGACGCCGATCAGCCGATGCTTGAACACCTGCGGCCAGGCATGTCGGTAGTGGTGAGTATCGATACCAGTGCGGAAGGGGACGTGCCGCCGGATTCGACTGTGCGCTGAACCTCTGGACGATCGTGACAGCTGGGACTTTGCTAGACGCAGGTCCGATCCGATCTGATTCAAGCTGAATATCGTGCCAACGCTCCGCGTAGGCACGCGGTTCGTGACGCTCTGCGTCACACAGCGGCTTTGTGATGTCAGGTAGGTCGGTGTCCGGCTCAGGTCACCTTTTCGCCCCTCGGCGAGTTACTTTGATGGGGCCAAAGTAACCAAAGCCCCTCGCTCCTGTTTCCGGCCCGACTTCGTCGGGTTCCTTCGCCCTGTCACTGATCCGGGGGTCGCCGCAACGTGCCATCCATGGCCCGGTGCGGCTAACTCGGCATCCATGCCGAGTTACCCCCGGATCAGCGCCAGGACTCAGCCGTCACTAACGTCGCACTCTGCGTCGTCAGTGCCATCGCGATCGAAAAGCGCTTCGTTGGCAGCGGCTGGTAGGTAAGTCATAGCATTGTCTCGCATCAGAGATTGCTGACGCAGAGCGTCACGAACTGCATGTCGACGCGGAGCGTCGGCACGATAGTCAAAAAGGTGACCTGAGCCGAACCTCAAACCACCTGACATCGCAGAACCGTTGTGTGACGCAGAGCGTCACGAACTGCATGCCGACGCGGAGCGTCGGCACGATAATCAAATTGCGGCGTGGCAACGGCTCGCTCCTTCCCGGAGAGCAGGGCTCATCGCGACAGGTGTCAGAACAGCTTGCTGAACACCCAATACAACGAACCTGACAAGAGGATCGCCGCCGGCAGGGTTAGTACCCAGGCAGTGGCCAGGTTGCGCAGGGTGCGCATTTGCAGGCCGGAGCCGTTGGCGACCATAGAACCGGCCACGCCGGACGACAGCACATGCGTAGTGGATACCGGCAGCCCGTACATGTCGGCCGCGCCGATGGTGAACATCGCCACGACTTCTGCCGACGCGCCTTGTGCGTAGGTCATGTGGGTCTTGCCGATCCGCTCACCGACGGTCACGACAATGCGCTTCCAGCCCACCATGGTGCCCAGCCCGAGGGCGATGGCCACCACGATTTTGACCCAGGTCGGAATGAAGCGCGTGGCATTGTCGATCTGCTCTTTGAAAGCATCGAGCTTGTTCTGGGTATCGACGTCGAAATTGCCGACCTTGTTTTTTTCCATCACACGGATGGTTTCCGACGTCAGGTACATGTCGTTACGTACGTTGGTCACGGCCTCGGCAGGCACCTTCGACAGCGAGCCGTAGCTGGCGACCTGGTCGCCGATCTTGCCGGCCATGACCGCCAGCGCCGGGATCAGCTCGGGGCTGGCCTGTTTGCTGACCAGATAAGCGGAAAGCGTCTTGCGCGAATCGTCCGGTGCGGGTTGCGGGACACTGCGCGTCAGCGCCTGCTGGGTGACTTCTGCCACGGCAGCGAACTGAGTCGACTGTTCGGCAGGCATGGTGCGGTTCAGCGCGTAAGCCATCGGCAGGGTGCCGACCAGGATCAGCATGATCAGGCCCATGCCTTTCTGTCCGTCGTTGGAGCCGTGTGCAAATGACACGCCGGTGCAGGTCACGATCAGCATGGCGCGAATCCACAACGGCGGCGGTGCGTTGCCTTCGGGTGCCTTGTACAGCGCGCGATTCTTGATGAACATGCGCATGGCCAGCAACAGCAGCGCGGCACAGCCGAACCCGACCAATGGCGAAAGCAGCAGCGAGTAGCCGATCTTGGTGGCCTGCGACCAGTCCACACCGCTGGTGCCATCACGTCCGTGCATCAACGCGTTGGCGATACCGACACCGATGATCGAGCCGATCAGTGTGTGCGACGAGGACGCTGGCAAGCCCAGCCACCAGGTGCCCAGGTTCCAGATGATGGCCGCGATCAGCAGCGCGAAGATCATCGCGAAGCCTGCCGATGAACCGGTCTGCAGAATCAGTTCCACCGGCAGCAGGGCGATGATGCCGAACGCCACCGCGCCGCTGGACATCATGACGCCCAGAAAATTGAAAAACCCCGACCAGACCACGGCAAAACCGGGCGGCAGGGAGTGGGTGTAGATCACCGTTGCGACCGCGTTGGCGGTGTCATGAAAGCCGTTGACGAATTCGAAGCCCAGTGCGATCAGCAGCGCCACACCCAGCAGTACGAAAGGTGTCCAGGTGGTGACCACCGTGCCCATGTCGTCCACGTCCTGCTTGAGGCTGTAGCCGGTGAACAACAGGCCCGCGATGAGGATCACGAAGAAAAGTATCATGGTCATTCGGCTGGGTTTGCGACCGAATTGACTGGCCGACAGGCTCGCCCGGGCGCCGGCATCGGGAGAAAGTGCATTTGTAGCCATGTGCGCAATCCTGGATTGAAAGATTATTGACATGGTCATTGCAAAATATGACAAAGATGAGACATGTAACAAATGATTGCGCGGTTGCGCCAGATTTCTGACAACCGGCACCGCCCAGAGACCGGCTTAGTAGTCTCCGCGCTTGCGAAAGGCCCAACGGCCCGCGACCAGGGTAAAGGTCGCCACCAGCGCTACCAGAATCCAGAAACCTTCAGGGTCTGATGCTAGCGGTACGCCGCCGACGTTCATGCCGAAGAAACCCGCAACGATGTTGATTGGCAGCGCCAGCACGGTTACCACGGTCAGGGTAAACAGGGTGCGACTGCTCTGTTCGTTGAGGTTCGCAGCTATTTCTTCCTGCAAAAGCTTGATGCGTTCGCCCAGTGCCGTGAGGTCGTTGATCACCAGTGAGGATTCTTCGATGGACTGGCGCAGCGCCTGCGCATCCTGTTCGCGCAGCCACTGCGGCGGGCGATGCAGGAGGCGCATCAGCGAACCTGGCTCCAGCGCCAGCAGACGTTGCAGGCGTACCAGCACCCGGCGCATGGCTCCCAGTTCGGAGCGGTTGTTGCTCAGACGCTGTGACAGAAGCTGGTCTTCGATACGGTCGACATTGACGCTGGTCTTGCGCAGAAACTGGGTCAGGACTTCGCCCTGATCGCTGAGCAGATGCGCCAGCAGTTCGATGGGGGAGTCGAACTGCTCGCCATGTTTGACTGCCGAACGCAGCTTGTCTACCGAGCGCAGCGGTTGCAGTCGCGCGGTGATTAGCAGGCGCTGGCGAGCGCAGACCCACAATGTTGAAATGTCGGTCGACAGCCGGTTGAAATCGAATACCACGTCGTTGACCACCGCCAGCAGGGTGGCATCGACGTGTTCGATGCGGGTCGACCGCGAGCCCTCGTGCAGCGCCTCGAAGAATTCCTCCGGCAAGTCCAGCGTGGTTTTCATCCAACGCTCGCAGGCCGCGTGCGACAGGTTCAGATGCAACCAGATAAAGTCATTTTCATCCGGCGGGTTTTGCAGGTAATCCAGCGCGGCAGTCGCGCCGATTTCCTGACCGCTTTCACCGTGGCGAAAGCGGAAGCCATAGAGCAGGCCGAAGAGGTCGGAATCCTGATGGTGCACGATGCTGTGATTCATGGCTGTCCACATGCGGCCTGGCCCGGACAGGGGAGGCGATTGGCGCATGATGACAACGGGTTATTTCATATTTGTGACAGCTTGTTGCGGAGTATTTCCTTTCTTGCCATGACGCTGGCCGCGTTCAGCGGCCATTCAGTTACTGGAGCCGGACCTATAGGGTCAAACCATTGCCAGTGGCTGCTTGCGGGTGGGTGCCGGCCAGGCCAGGTCGATGTCGGCCAGGTCCTGTTCGGTCAGACGGATCTGCTCGGCTGCGACGTTCAGTCGGATGTGCTCCGGGTTGGTCGCCTTGGGGATGGCAATCATGTTGTCCTGACGCAACACCCAGGCCAGTGATATCTGCGCAGGTGTTGCGTTGTGGCGTCTGGCGATTTCATGCAGGGCAGGGTGGTAGAGCATATCGCCTGCCTGGCCGATAGGGCAGTACGCCATCAACGGCAGGTGGCGGTCCGCGCTCCACAGCATGAGGTCGAACTCGATGCCACGTTGTTCAGGGTTGTACAGCACCTGATTGGTGGCACAGCGCGGGTTGTTCAGCTCGATCATGTCTGGCACGTCGAAATTGGACACGCCCCAAGCGCCAATCTTGCCGGATTCGCGCAGGCGCTCAAATGCCTCTACGGTTTCGGTCAATGGATACTGACCCGGCCAGTGCAGCAGATAGAGGTCGATGTAATCGGTATTCATTCGCCGCAGGCTGGCCTCACAGGCGGTCGGGATACCGCTGCGGCTGGCGTTGTGCGGGTAGACTTTGCTGACCACAAACACCTTGTCGCGCTGGCCGGCGATGGCCTGCCCGACGATTTCTTCAGCCGCGCCGTCGGCGTACATCTCGGCGGTGTCGATCAGGGTCAGGCCCAGTTCGATGCCCAGACACAGCCCGGCAATTTCCGCCGAGCGCAGATGCCCTTTTTCACCCATGTGCCAAGTGCCCTGACCCAGCACTGGTACGGTACTGCCTGCCAATTCCAGTGTGCGCATGTGACCCCCGCCTATAAATTAGCCGTTAAGTGAGCAGGTCTCAGGCAACAAGTGACGCACGAGGTTCCGTGCGCCGTTGCTTAATAAAAATTCAAACCCTGAACTGTCGCAGCAGGGTGTTCAGTTCTTCGCTCAGGGCTCGCAGATGCTGGCTGGCCGAGGTGGACTGTTCGGCAGCCAGTGCAGTGCTTTGGGACAATTGTGCCGCCTGAGTCACGTTCTGGTTGATGTCGTCCACCACGTGCGTCTGTTGCAGAGTTGCACTGGCTATGGACGCGTTCAGGCTGTTGAGGTTGCGCAGCGCCTGACTGATGGAGGTCAGGCTCTGACCCGCCTGGTTGGCCTGTTCGATGGTCAGTTGCGAAGAGCGGCTGCTGTCGCCGATGACCTTGACCGCTGCATCGGAATGCTTTTGCAGGCGCTCGATCATGCTCTGGATTTCTGCAGTCGACTTCTGCGTGCGCTGAGCCAACAGGCGCACCTCGTCAGCCACCACGGCAAAGCCGCGACCCTGTTCGCCGGCACGTGCTGCTTCGATGGCCGCGTTGAGTGCCAGCAGGTTGGTCTGCTCGGCAATCGAACTGATCACCTCCAGTACGCTGCCGATCTGCGTGCTTTCGCTGGCCAGGCTCTGCATCACGTCAACCGCTTGGCCGATGGTTCCGGAAAGGTGTTCGATCTGGCGCAGGCTGTTGTCGATGTTGACCTGACCCTGTCGAGCCTGCGACTCGGCATCGCGCATTTCGCTGGCGGCGTGCTCGGCATTCTTGGCGACATCCTGCACGCCGTAGGTCACTTCGTTGACGGCAGTGGCAACCAGGTCCATTTGCTGCGATTGCTGCTGGCTGCGGTTCTGCGCCTGCTCGGCGTTGCTGCCCAATTCGCCTGCCGCCTGTCCCAGTGCCACAGACGAATTCTGCAACAGGCCGACAACGTTGCGCAGTTTGGCGATAAAGCCATTGAAGTGGGTGCCCAGTTCGGTGATTTCGTCCTTGCCGTGGGTTTCCAGGGTGCGGGTCAGGTCACTTTCGCCACTGGCAATATTCGCCATCGCGTCGACTGCTGCTCTGAGCGGACGGACGATACTGCGCACGATCATGGTCAGAAGCAGCACCATCACCAGCACAATGCCTGCGATAAACATCCCCGCATTCAACAACTGAGCCTTGAACTCCGCCGCGACGTCATCCACGTACACGCCGGAGCCGAGAATCCAGCCCCATGGCTGGAACAGCTGCACGTAAGAAGTCTTTTTCACCGGCTCGCTGGCGCCCGGCTTCGGCCAGCGATAATTGACCATGCCTGCGCCTTTGCTTTTGACAAGCGTGACCATTTCATTGAACACCGCAAAGCCGTCCGGATCCCTGATAGCCGACAGGTTTTGCCCTTCAAGTTTGGGGTTGGTGGGGTGCATGATCATCACGGGCTGCAGATCATTGATCCAGAAGTAGTCACTCTGGTTGTAGCGCAGGCTCTTTATCTCTTTCAGCGCCTGTTGCTGTGCTGCTTCGCGCGTCATGCTGCCAGCGGCTTCAAGCCCCTGGTAGAACGTGAGGATGCCACTGGCTGTCTGCACCACGTGCATGGTCTTTTCAGCCTTCGCCCGATACAGATCTTCATGCGTCTGCCTGAGCAGTGCGGCTGCGAGGACCAGGAGCATCAGCACAGAAACGATAAGAATCAGCCACAAGCGACGGCTGATGGACAAACTGCGCATATTCATGATCTTCCCTATATCCATTATTTTTCTTTTCCAGAGGCCAACCGGCGCGAAGCCGGATAGCGCAGCCTTTCAAGCATCTCGGCGCGCCCTGGGCAAACATGAGATCAAGTTCACATTTTTATCGGAATAATCAGGTATGGCGAATGGCTTACATCAAGAGACGCCATTGACGCTATCGACTCTCCCCGAGTCCATGTAGGATCCAATTCAACAGCTGCAGCGAAGGAACGTTGCGGTGATCAGGGAGGATCGACCATTGCCAGGAGGCTACTGACAGGATGTTGGAATGGTCATGTTGCAATACCACCCGCTTCGGCGGGTTTTTTGCGTCTGCAGAAAAGTTGTTCACTCAACAGCCGGTTGTTCAGCGATCCGGCTCGCAGCCCTTGAGCACCAGCCTGAGAATGGTCTGCGTGGCGGCCTCGTAATCTGCGTCCTCCAGTTTTGCCTTGCCGGTGACCGTCGCAATCTGCCAGTCGAAGTCGGCGTAGGTCTGGGTCGCGGCCCAGATAGTGAACATCAGATGGTGAGGATCAATCGGGGCGATCTGCCCGCTGTCGATCCACGCCTGTATGCACTCGATGTTGTGCCGGGCCTGGTCGTTGAGCTGTTCTATCTGCTCCGGTGTGAGGTGCGGAGCACCGTGCATGATTTCGCTGGCGAAGACTTTCGAGGCGGAGGGCAGGTCACGGGATATCTGGATTTTCGAGCGGATGTAGCGGCTGAGCACTTCGGCCGGGATACCTTCGGGGTTGAAGGGCGTCGACGCTTGCAGGATGGGCTCGATGATACTTTCCAGGACCTCGCGGTAGAGGTTTTCCTTGGACTTGAAGTAGTAATAGACGTTGGGCTTGGGGACGCCGGCCTTGGCGGCGATGTCGCTGGTCTTGCTGGCGGCGAAGCCCTTGTCGGCGAATTCCTCGCTGGCAGCACGCAGGATGAGGTGTTTGTTGCGCTCGCGGATACTGCTCATGACCCGGTTATTCCCTTGCCTGCATGGCGGTCGCGCATGGTAGCACCGGGTCTGCACGGCGCTCAATGCACAAGGACAGGGCAGGGTGCTGCACGCCCCATTCGTCATTTGCCACGATCTACCGCAGTGCGCGGCAGCGCTCACACGCATCTGGCATGAACGCCACCCCTGAGTCAGGAACTCATCAGTTCCTGTACACGGGACGCCAGTACATCAATCGCAAATGGCTTGGTCAGCACGCGCATGCCCGGGCCGAGTTGCTCATCGCCAATGGCCGCATTTTCTGCATAACCGGTGATGAACAGGGTTTTCAGGTGCGGGCGGACCTCTCGTCCGGCATCGGCCATTTGCCGCCCGTTCATACCACCGGGCAAGCCTACGTCGGTGATCAGCAGATCGATGTGCACATCAGAACGCAGCAGTTTGAGGCCAGCCAGGCTGTCGGCTGCCTCGATCAGCGTGTAGCCGAGATCACCCAGGGAATCCGTGAGCAGCATGCGCACTGTAGGTTCGTCGTCCACAATCAGGATCGTTTCTTCAGACCGCGTGAATTGGACCGGAGCTTTGTCGACAGCGCTTTCATCTCTGACCGCCGCACCGTCGTAGCGCGGCAGATAGATGGAGATCGCGGTTCCCTTGCCCACTTCCGACTGGATACGTACCTGGCCGCCAGATTGATTGGCGAAGCCGTAGATCATCGACAGCCCAAGGCCAGTGCCTTGACCGATCGGTTTGGTGGTGAAGAAGGGATCGAAGGCCTTGGCGATGACTTCTGGTGGCATGCCGGTGCCGGTATCGGTCACGCACAACGATAAATACTGTCCTTCGGGCAAGTCGTGGACCTGTGCAGTGCCGCCTTCGATCAATCGGTTGCTTGCCTCGATCGTGATGCGTCCGCCGTCGGGCATGGCATCGCGGGCATTGATGCACAGGTTCAGCAGTGCATTCTCAAGCTGGCTTGCATCGACCAGCGTGGGCCAGAGCCCGATGGTGCCGCTGGTTTCGACCAGGATGCTGGGGCCTACGGTACGCTGGATCAGATCCGTCATCCCGCTCATTAATCGGTTCACATCGGTTGGCTGCGGATCCAGTGTCTGGCGACGAGAGAAGGCCAGCAGCCGGTGGGTCAGTGCTGCGGCGCGTTTTGCAGCGCCCTGGGCAGTGACAATGTACTTGTCCACGTCACTCCAGCGGCCTTGTTCGATCCGTTTGCTCATCAGTTCCAGAGCGCCGGAAATACCGGCCAGCAGGTTGTTGAAGTCGTGGGCGAGACCTCCGGTCAGTTGCCCGACCGCTTCCATTTTCTGCGACTGACGCAGTTTCTCTTCAGCTTGCATGAGCTCGGTGGTACGTGCTGCCACGCGCTGCTCAAGCGTGTCATTGAGCGAGCGCAGCGCTGCTGTGGCCCGGTCTCGTTCAGCAGCAATGGTGCGTCGCTCATCAACGTCGATGAGTACGCCCGGGAAGCTCAATGGGGTGCCATCTGTGGCCCGGTCTACACGACCGTTTGCCTCGATCCAGTAGTAGTTGCCGTCTGTGCGGCACACCCGATATTGATGGGCGTAAACGCCGCCATTGCTGACGACCGCGTTGATCGCATCGATCAGACCTTGCCGGTCTTCGGGATGTACGGTGGCAATGATTTGTTCCAGCCTCAGACCCTCGCGCCCCAACGCCGGATCAAGACCCAATGCTCTGGCGAAGGCTTCATCGACCGTAAAGCGATCAGTCGGCAGGTCCCAGTGCCAGGTGCCGATAATCGCACCCGCGGCCAGGGCGAGCTGAACGCGTTCGACGTTCTCGCGCGCCAGCGCCTCGCTGGTGCGCAGGCGTTCCTCGGCATCCCGACGCGCAGTGACATCACTGAAGATGACCGCAATCTGTCGGTCAGCGGGGTCACCAACACGCACCGCCTTGACTTCGAACCAGCGTTCGAAGGCCTTGGCATAGTTCTCGAAGCTGGTGGGCTCGCCCGTTTTCGCGACATGACCATAGGCTTCAAACCAGAAACGCTCCAGGTCCGGCGCGAACTCGGTGACCCATTTGCCGCGCAGGTCGACACCTGCCTGACGCTCGAATGCGGGGTTGGCTTCGATGAAGCGATAGTTCACCGGGCTGTCGTTGGCGTCGAATTTGACCTCAATGATGGCAAACGCGGCCTCAATGGTTTCCAGCATGGCTCTGGAGCGCTCTTCGCTCTGACGCAGTGCGGTTTCCGCCTTGCGCCTCTGCGACATGTCGAGCATCGCGCCGATCATGCGTATCGCTTTGCCTTTGGCGTCACGGATCACATGACCACGGTCCAGGATATCGGCGTAGGACCCGTCAAGACGACGGAAGCGGTATTCATCGCTCCACGCAGTGCCACTGCCATCAATCACCGCATGAATGGAGGCGTCGATACGCTGGCGATCATCGGGGTGGATCTGGGCGATCCACCACTCGCCCGACGTATCCAGCGTGGCGAGCGGGTAGCCATAAGCCTGTTCCAGCGCATCATTCCAGAGCACATGGTTGGCTGCAAAGTCCCAGTCCCATATCGCATCGTTGGTCGCCTTGGCAGCCAGCCGGTAGCGCTCCTGGGCTTCTTCGGTCGCTCTGCCTGCAAGGTGCTCAGCGGTGCGGTCGCGCAGGATCTTTACGAAACCCAGGTGTTCGTTGCTGTCACCCTGCAAAGGCATCATCTCGCCTGACGCCCAGAAAAGCTGGCCGTCCTTGCGCAAATGCCAGCGTTCATCTGCCGCATGGCCAGCGCTCAGCGCGAGTTGCATTTCACGCACGATCTGACCGCTGGCCCGATCGGCGGGCGTGAAAAAGCGCTCGGCAGCCTGACCCAGCATTTCCGTGGCGCTCCAGCCCAGAACATGTTCGGCACCCGGGTTCCAGTCGGTAATCACGCCCGCGGGGTCCGTCAGGATCATGGCAAAATCCACCGCGCTCTCGAACACTGCGCGATGGCGTGCTTCACGGCTGGCCAATGCTGTGCGGCTGTTACCAGGCTTGATGCCGGATTCTTCAAGAGCCTTTTGCAGGTGCGCAACTTGCGCTTCCAACTCTTCACGGGTCAGGTATTTCAGAGCGCCTCCGGCTCACAGGTAAAGTGTTTGACAGGCTGGCGTGTTCGCGACCTGCTTTGAGCAATTGAATCAGAAGTTTATCGAGGTTTGCGTTTGCTTTGCGTTGGAGGCAGTTTAAAGCGTGTTGCAGTCCCGATCAGGTAAAAGATGTTTTCTATGGCGATCACCATACAATGCCGCCTGAACACACTTCGATGGACCGGAATCACGGGCGAGCAGAGGCTGGCAAATTACAGTGTTTTGGCAGCCTGTTGCGAAAATCGCTGTAATTCACTTGAAAAATCACAGCCAGTGTTCTTGCTACACATCGGCTTCTGCTCTGGTTTCTTTAGGAACGTGTTGCTCGCAGACCTGACCGATATCCGGATGATAGAAACCTGTCACCCTTTCCAGGCCTTTTCGGTGAACTCAGCAGTGGAGGGGAGCACGGTGTGGAGGAAGTTCAGGTATTTCTTGAACAGTACCTCGTGCTTGAATCGAGCCTCGAAGCCCAGCGTGATGTCAGTGCGGTGGGTGACGATCATCAGACGCTTGCGGTCGACGGTGACGAAGTTGTACTCGCCCCATGGCAGGCCCCGTTCATGATGAACGGGGTTTTCCCAGCTCAGTAGCTTGATGGCTGCGATGAACGCGATGGCTACCGGGCCGACCAGGAAGAGTAGCGAGCCGGTGATCAGGGCGACAAGAACGAACATCATGATGACGAACAGGGCGATGCCTTTGAACAGGCCGGACGCGAAGTCGGGGTAGTGGAGGCAGTACTCGACAGAGGCTCGGTCGGTTTTGATGTTGTAGTTGTAGATGGTTTTCTGGCGTATGAGCAGGCCTACGAAATAGGCAAGAATACCTGCAAGCGCTAATATCGTGCCCACCAGTAATTGGGGAGTTTCTACAAATGGTTTCCAGCTCCCCCAGATATAAAGTGAGCACGCGACTAGATAGATGGCAGTAAATCCAAGCTGCGTGATCATGATCTCTTTAGGCGCTCTCGCAAGTGTTTTGATTTTCCAGTTTAAAAGGTCTTTGCTTTTCGGCAGATCCAAGGCTGTTTCTTGCTGAGTCATACCGGTGTGCTCTCTGCGACTTCCAGGGTGAGGGAACCCATCCTGCTGGAGGCTTTTACTTCAAGTTCCACAGTATCCAAACCATCAACGTCAGTATCGCCTCTTATGCCCAGCTCCATCTGAAACAGATAACCACGATCATCCCCGCCGGGACTTATCAGGGTGGTCGGGTACCAGATTTGCAACTCCAGATACGTTGCGCCCTTGTCGAGTGGCACCCAGGTTTCCCAGATGACGTCTTCGTTCTCGGGTGGCATCCGGGGGAACGTTAAGTCTTCGCTCGCTTTGCCCGACGGCGTGTTGGTAAGTGTCCCGAACTGCTCAGCCTTCTTAAATTGCCCTCGGTCCAGAAAGCTTTCATGTATTGGGTGATCTATCTTTTCTACAGGCAATACACCCCATGGTCTTTTGCTGCTGATAACGTTGAAATGTACGGAGTGCCCTCTTACCATGCCCGGCAGGCGTACGTGTACCCCCGCGCCGTTTTGCACTGCTACGCTTATGTAATCGCCTTTACCAAGATAACGGTCTTCATAATGTACAGTGCTTTTTACATAAATTTGAGGTGATAATTGAATCTCCAGTAGTGCGCGAGCTTCTTCATACTTTCCCTTGGTAGAGTCGGGGTACCGATAGTCTATGGTCCTCGACCAACAGCACCTGCGTAGCCACCAGCCGATACTGTCTTGCTTAAAATAATTCAAGGCCATTGTAGCAAAGAGGTAAATAAAACCGGCCACCAGCAGCGCGACACTGAACCATGAGCCAGTTGCAATAATTGTAGGTGTGCTGGCAGGAGAAACTCCTGCAAGTAGCTGAATGATTGAACCTGCCCCCATTGCGAATACAGCGATGCCCTTTACAGCAATAGCGGTTTTTTCTTGTAATGTTCTAGCGGCGTTAAAATCTTCAGAAATATCTTTTAATTCCAACGTAGCCGCTGCTATCCCAAACGCCCCCATCGCTATCATCGAGCCTCTGAACCCACCTATAGCTTCCGCCCATGCGACATTGCCTTTCGCCTTCCAGTAAGCCGCCGACTTGTCAAGAATCCCGACATTCTTGCCATCAATCAGCACTGGCTTCGCATTCTTGATCGCGTTCCAGGGCGCCTCGACATACACCGCCATCAGCAAGTTGAAGCTATACCCCAACCCGTAAGTGACTTTGCCAATGTCCTTCACACTGAAATCACCGTCCCTCGTCAGGTCCCGGTAGGTGAGGGCGGTGTTGATGAAGTTGAGCATGATCACGCCCCACGTGATCGAGCCTGCAATACCGCCCAGGTTGTCGATCCAGCGTTTGGCCTGGGCGAGCCAGTCTTTGCCGGTCTGGGCGTACTGGCGGATCTCGCTCTGCAACTGTTTTGCATACTCGTTGTTCTGGAAGTCGAGCAGGGCAGGCAGGCTCAGTTCATGCGCGCGCAGTTTCTGCTGATGGGCCGCCAGGTCGCGTGCGATGCTTTTGCGGGGTTGGTAGGCAGTTGGATATTGCCAGCTACGGCGCGTATCACTGATCTGTTTGTCGAGCACCCGCCACTCGCGTATCCACTGTTTCAGTTGTGTAATAACGTGCTGATTAATCGCGATGCGTGCTGGCGAGTCGAGCAGAACCTGGCCGATCAGCAGCGTGCGAATCAACGCAACGATGTTCTGCTGTTTGCCCACCGTGAGACGGCTGTCGATGGGCACCCAGGCCAGCAGGATGCTTTCGAGTGTCGCCTTGCCTGCGCCGCTGGAAAGTTCGCCAAGTGCTTTGAAGGTGTCTTGAGCCGACTGTTTCAGCGACTTCATCCACGGTTTGTCGGCGAAGCCCTGGTGATTAAGCGCGCCATTGAGTTCGCCGACGCGGGTGGCCAGGTTGGTGACGTCGCCGAGGCCGTTGAGCAGCGCATCGGCTTCTTGATGCAGGGCGTGTTTCAGGGTGGGCGAAAAACCATAGCGCAAGGTGCCGAACAGGCTGCTGGTGTTGGCTTCCTGCTCGGCGAGCCAGGCGTTTGCGGCGTCGTCCTGAGCGTAGATGATCTGCAGGTTGAGCATGATCATCTGCAAATACAGCAGGTTTTTCGGGTTTGTGGTGTCAATGAACAGCTTAAGCGGTTCGGTGCCCAGGCGTGTCGCCCAATGCTGGAAATCGCTTTGCGTGTCACGCACCTGTTGCAGCCCTTTTTCGCCGGTCGATAGATGCTGCAACAGGTACTGACGCGCACCGTTCAGATCGACTTCGCGCCGCCATTTGTGGCGATCTTTCCAGACTTGCAGGCCTTGTTCCGAGGGTGCGCTGCCATAACGGGCTTCGATCGCTTTACGCAGGTCGAGGCTTTTGAACATGTCCGGCAGCAGCAGAAAGTCGCCGGGAGCCGAGCTGCTGCTGATCTGCGCTTCTTCGAGGATGCATTGCTCGAAATATGCTTCGACGTCGCTCAGGTACTGATGTGTGAGTAGCGTATTGCCACGCACCGAGGCGGGCAGTTTCTCCTGCTCGCTTTCCGCGCCACACAGCGTGGTGACGGTCTGGGCGATCTGGATCTTGTGTTCGTGTTCGGCCTGCCAGTTCAGGTATGCCGCCTGATCGGCCGCCAACTGCATGCCCAGGTCGTTGAAAACGGCGAGCGGATCGTCGAGGGCGATGAGCAGCGAACTGTCCTGATCGTCGACGCTGCCCCGCCAAAAGACGTCGGCACCCAGTGGTGAAAACAGCGCTTGGGTTACATTGTCATCCGAAGGCGGGCAAGCAGTGGGAATCGCCGAATCTGCAAAACGGCCATCTTCAACCACCTTACCTTCGTCGATATCCGCGACCACTTCGGCGATGCGGTTCAGCGGCAGGGTGTCGGGCTCGGCCATGGTGATGCAGTAGCGTTTCAGGTCCAGCGCTTTCATCCATAACGCGCGGCTTGGCGGGTTGGAACGCATGTGCTCGCAGAGACGCCACGTCCACTGTACGGGCGAAAAGGCAATGTGCAACAGATTGCTGCGTGGGTAGAGCAGAAAGGGCTGACCGTCGCTGGCACTGTTCCGCTGGTCGTTGCCGATGTGCGCGTCTGTCCAGACGATTCGGTTCAGATGGCCGCCGATGGCTGAGGCGACGTATTCATGCAGCGTTTGGGCGGTTTCGTCGAATACGTAAACGTAACCGTCGTACAGCTGGCGCAAGGTGTAGCTGCGTGTCTTCAGCTTCGGCAGGCGGGCCCATTTGCCATCTTTTGTCAGCGGCTTCAGCTGCTTGGGATCAGTGTCGTAGCGCGAGCGATCCAGCGCATAGCGCACCGGCACGATGGCGATGTTCGGACCTCGGAAGGGGCACAGGCTGGTGGCCGTGGCAGGCGTTTTTGGAAAGTGTGTCGCACGTCGCTGTTGGCGGGTGCCGTATTTTTCGGTCATGCGAGGTCTTCTCTCCGCAGAAAACGAGCCATTTCGCCCGATATAAGGGAGATCTACATTCCAAAATATGTGCCGCTAATATTTTTATTGTTTTAAAACATAGGGATAAGAGTTTCATGTAAAAAAGATGATCAGGTTTAAGTGGAAAATCTTGAAATAGTGCGCAGGCGTTTGCGCACCTGTGCGCAAGTGCCTCTTATCTTCCGCTGGGCCCGAGATGTATGTCGCTGCCTGTTTTGCTGGCTATTGCATGCGCAGCATTTTGCGCATCAAGGCATGTGATCATTAACGGGAAAGGCAGCCTTTGAGTGCCGGTGAATGGCCGGTGGGACAACTTGGTGCTCATTGCCCGCAGCCAGATGACGCAGAGCGTCAAGAACGGCATGCCAACGCAGTATTGGCACGACAAGCGCTCTTTCGGTCACCTGTCTTCGCGCACCGACTTTTCGTACAGGGCCGGGGACGGCTACGTGCTACGATTTCATATTTGCAGAGACGCAATATGGCCTTTTCTGTCTGCCTGAGATCCAGAGTCTGAAGGCGGTTAACGGGGAGGAAGGAATGATGACCCCTATGCGAACAGTACGCCCCCTATGTTTGTGAAGTCCGATCCACCTCTGCCAGCCAGACGCCGTATCCCCAAAGGCGATCTGCGTAAGGTCGAGATCATCAAAGCGGCCATGATCATTTTCGCGCGAGATGGGTATGCCGGTGCCTCACTGACAAATATCGCCAAAGTTGCCGGTATCTCACAAGTAGGCTTGTTGCATCACTTTCCAAACAAGTTAGCGCTGCTGCAGGCCGTTCTTGAACATCGCGACCAGTATGTTGCCTCAAGACTGCAGGAAGCGGATCAGGACGGCTCTTTGCAAGGCTTCATCTCGTTCCTGAAACTGGTCATGAGTTTCAGCATTGAGGATGCCTCGGTCAGCCAGGCGTTGATGATCATCAACACGGAAAGCCTGTCGGTCACGCACCCGGCGCACCGTTGGTTCAGCGAACGTTTCGGGATTGTTCACGGCCATCTTCAGGCTCATCTGAATTCGCTGGTCAAGACAGGTGCCATTCGACCGGACATCGACGTAAAGCAGATCAGTGTGGAGATAGCTTCGATGATGGACGGTATGCAGATTCAATGGCTCCGGTCGCCGGGTGACGTCCAGATAGAAGGGGCATTTGCGAGGTTTCTGGAGCGACTGGCGCAGGATCTGACAAAGCGCCAGGCAACCATTGATTAGCAGTCACGCAATCGGTGGCCTTTCGACCACCGATCACGCTTGCTGACTGACTATTGCTGCTTAGTAAGCCTGTTCTGGCTTGACTTGTACTGCGTTGCGCAGCGGTATTGGCAGGGGGTTGGAATCGCGAGTGGTCAACTTTTCGGGATAAAGTGCTACCACTGTGCGGTCGAGGGTCAGACTTTCCGAGTCCTTGCCCACCAGCACTTTGAACTTGCCAGGGTCAACATTCCAGCTCACTGAATCGGCGGAGTAGTAAGCGAACGAACGCGAATCCAGCGCTATCGTGACGGTCTTGCTTTCGCCAGGCTTCAGGTAAACCTTGGAAAAGCCTTTCAACTCTTTCTCGGGGCGATCAACCTGCGGTTTGGAAGGTTGCACGTACAGTTGCGCCACTTCAAAACCGGCCTTGTCGCCCGTGTTGGTGACCGTAAAGCTGGCCTGAATGGTCGCACCCGGGGCCAGTACGTTGCTCGACAGCTTCAGATCGCTGTACGCGTACGTGGTGTAAGACAGCCCGAAACCGAACGGGTACAGCGGCTTGGTGTGCTTCTTGTCGTAGCCGCGGTAGCCCAGGTAAAGGCCTTCGCTGTAGGTCATTTCAACGGGTGGATTAGCACTGCTGAAATAGTACGGCACCGGGTTTGAATACGATGCGTAACTCGGGTTGTCCTGCGCCTTCTTGTCCAGCGTGATAGGCAGTTTGCCCGATGGGTTGACCTTGCCGTACAGGATCTCGGCCAAGGCCTGCCCACCTTGCTGACCCGGGAACCAGGCGTGCAGCGATGCGGCCACCTTGTCTGCCCAAGGTTGCATGTCCATACCGCCACCGCCGTGCATGACCACGATGGTTTTCGGGTTGGCTTTCTGAATGAAGCTGATCAACTCGGACTGGAACTGCGGCAGTTCGAACGGGTGATCAAGAGATTCACCTTCGTATTCGAAGTTGCTGCCTGCTGCTACCACCACAGCATCGTAATCAGCCAGATTCTTCGGCGGACGCAACGAAGCCCAGCTCATCTGTACGCCGTTCATGCCACCCAGTACCGGGGTGAAGTTGCCCTTCATCCGGCGATATTCCAGACGTACGTTGTATTCGGTACCCGCCTTGAGATTCGGTGTCTTGACGGTGCGCGGCACAACTGGAATCAGGTCGAACGAGACTTGTGCGCCTTCATCTTCAAGCACCAGCTCGTCGTTGATCCACAGTTTGTAAGGACCATCGGCACGCACCTTGAACACATGTGGACCCGAGATCGTCGGTTTGATCTTGCCGGTGAAACGGGCAGAGAACGAACCTGGCGAAGGGGTATAGCCGCTGACCGTGCTGGCGCCGTTATCGGTGGTATTGGTGCTGGTGATCCAGTCCAGGTTGACGCCCGGCTCGATGCGCGTGGCCACCGGATCGCCCGACAACGAGGTATTGGCGTAATACTCGGCTTTTACGCCGGTATTGCTGATGGCCTGTTTGTCGGTACCTGGCTGATACCAGACCGACGATTTCGGATTCAGGCTCATCTGCGGCAGGTAGTCGACGTTCGATGCATTTGACGCCAGTTGCTTGAGCCCGCTCACTTCAGTGACATAGCTGGCTGGCGCCGAGTAAGCGGTGCCGAACGGTGCGGTGGGTGGTTGTACGGCCATATCACCGATCACCGCGATCTTTGCGCTTCTAGGCAGTGGCAGCAGCGGCTTTTGTCCGTCTACAGGCTCATTGCGCAGCAGCACGATGGCTTCCCGGGCAACGTTCAGTGCGGCCAGTTGGCCGTACTCGCGATGTTCGAGAGGCTGCGCCTTGTTAATGCCTTTATCAAACCCGTAACTGACCAGCGCCCGCAGGTTTCTGCGCACCTTGTCGTCGATCACGTTCTGGTGCAACTGACCGTTCCAGACATAGGGCAGCAGTTTGGCTTCGGTAAACTGAAGCCCGCTCGGCATGTCGATGTCGGTGCCTGCCCACGCGCCCTTGAAGGCGTCCTGAACCGAATTGAAATCGCTCATGACGTTACCTTGAAAGCCCCATTGGCCTTTCAGGATATCGGTGATGAGGTGATGGTTTTCACAGGCGTATTCGCCGTTGATCTTGTTGTAGCCGCACATGATCGACGCGATATTTGAGTTCTTGACCAGCGACTCGAAGCCAGGCAGATACAGTTCCTGCATCGCGCGCTCGTCGATCTTCACATCCAGATAGTGACGGTTCGCTTCCTGCTCGTTCATCAGGTAATGCTTGGCAGCCGCCTGGACGCCTTGAACCTGAATACCGTTGGTCACCGCAGGCGCCAACACCGCACCAAGGAACGGATCTTCGCCGCTCATGTACTCGGCTGCCCGGCCGTTGAAAGGCGTCCGGTACAGGTTGATGGCGGGCGACAGCATCTGCTGACCGCCCGCGATGCGGGTTTCGTAGCCGATGGCCAGACCGAATTCCTTGGCCCGGTTGATGCTCCAGGTTGCCGCCAGGGCGGAGGGCGAAGGGTACTGTGCGCCGAACGTCTTGCCGCCGACCAGTACACCCATCGCCGAATCGTAGGCGACCGTGCCTTGCAGGTTGAATTTATCCAGCTTGGGGATCATTCGTCCGTCGTCGACGCGCGAGAAATTGATCTTCTCCGACTGCGTCATGTTATCCAGCATGGCGCCGACTCGCGCCTCGACTTCGTTGCCTGTCATCGGGGTCACGGCGAGCACGGTGCTTGCCTGGGCCACACTGAGCGCGAGTACGCTCAAGCCTAAGCCTTGTTTGATCATGGACACGGAGCTATTCCTTACGTAATGCCTTGGGGAGGTGATGTGCGTCAATGCCCGGCTCAGCGCTTTTCGTTGCCGGCAGGTGCGTCTGCGGTTTCGATCGGGGCATCGATAATCGCCTGCGCGCCGCCGGATGTTTTTTGAGCGGTACTGTCAGCGCCCGTGATGCTGTCGCGCTGGGTATCGACCTGCACGCGGCGCTCGCTCGACGTCTCGGGCAGAGGGTTTTCCTTGTCAGCGGCTGACACGGAAAAGGCGCTGAGGCAGGTCAGCAAAGTGGCAACAACGGGCAGCAAGCGTCTGGCCATCGGGAAAGTCTCCGAACAGAAGTGTGAGGCAAGTGGGTATGTCCGCCAGCCGCCCATGGGCACTGGCGGGCAGTTTCAAGAACGTGTGACGAATGAGAAGTACAGGAATATAAAATACACGAGTGTAATTTTATATATTCGATAAGTTTGTTTTTAAGATCTTTATTTTTATAAAATATCGATTTTAAAAAGCAAGAATTTAACTTTTTAAGCAATATTTTATTGTTTTTACAGCGTTTAAAGAAATAATTATTCTTTTATAGAAACAGAGCGATCACTCTGTTTTTGCCTATTTTTGACGGCTTTTTGATGCGTGCGAAGACCGCTGATAAGCGCCAGCATCGCCAGCCCTTGAATACCCGCAGCCAGCGTCAAGGTCAGTTGCTCACTGTGCGGCCCACTGAACAGAGCCCGTACAGCGCCAAAAAATGCCGGTGCAAACGCATAACAGCCTTGTGCAATAGCAACAATCAACGTCACCACGCGTGCTACCTGCTGACGGGGGAATTCGGCCTGCGCGATCAGTGGCGGCAACGAAGTCGCATTACCGATGCCCAGCCCAAAAAGAATCATCCCGGCCCATAACCACGCAGGGTTTACGCTGATAAACAGCAAGGCCAGACAGCCCAGCAACTGACAGCCATAACTCAGGCAGGCGACGTTGCGCCGATAGGGGCTGCGCGGAATCAGTCTGGCGGACAGCGATCTGCCGGCGATGGCGCTGGCCGTCGCGATGCCCATTGCCAGCCCTGCGCGCTGTTCAGTGACATGACCCACCAGCAGCAGGAACATCTGACTGATCAGGCCTATCTGCGCAAACAGGCCGAGTGACATAGCAGCGGCCAGCGTGATGAATTGCCGGTTACTGTGCAACGGTATGGGGGCAGCGTCCTTGAATGAAGGCAGATCAATGGCTGACTGGAGAATGCCGTCGGGGTGTTGGCCCAGATGTTCAGGTCTGAACCGGAATACGCTAAAAGCGAGCAGGGCAATCACGGCGATTGAAAGCACACCCACCACGATTGCCGCGATGCTGAACCCGAACCTGCCGATCAGGTATACCCAGCCTGACGAAAAGACCACACCGCCGATGCTCGCGCCGTTATAGGCCATCGCCAATGCCCCGGGGCGCTTGCTGATAAACCAGGGCGAGATGGTTGCGTTGACCGCTGCCGCGCCCATCGTCACCCATCCGAAACCGCTCAGCATCGCAGCGATGAACAGGTGCCAGGGCTGCAGGGCAATCGACCATCCGAAGACGCCGACGGCGAGAATGACTGCCCCTGATACGGTTGTCCACGGGAGACCTATGCGCCTATAGAGCGCAGGCAGATTGATGACGATCAGTGTCCCTGCCAGAAAATGTACCGTCACGGCAGTCGCGCACAGGGCGGGCGACCAGCCGGTTCTTTGTATAACCGCATACATGAATATCGGTGGGCCGTAAAAGCCGATTCCCCAGCCAAAAACAGCCATCAGGAACGTAGCCGCGACGACGTGTCTGCCAAAAAAACGCGATTGATGCATGGGGGAATCCCTTCAAGTGGTTTGGCAGCAGTATGATCACCGCCTACGCGAACACTTCAGGGATGGCCGAACTATGGATGTTGAAGCAGCAGACCTCTTGCTGGCGGCAGTGGCAGGCGCCATTGCCGATCCTGCTCGATCCCGAATGCTCTGTGCGCTGCTGGACGGGCACGCACGAACCGCGACCGAGCTGGCGGCGCTTGCCGATATTGGTGCGTCGACCGCCAGCGGTCACTTCGCCCGTTTACGCGAACAGGGCCTGGTGGAAATGCTCGTGCAAGGGCGGCATCGTTACTATCGACTGGCCAACGCGCAGGTAGCACAAGCGCTGGAAGCCTTGCTGTCGCTGACCCAGCACAGCGCTGTGCCGTTCAAGCCCAATACGCCGTCGGCCTTGAGGCAGGCCCGAACCTGTTACGACCATTGCGCCGGTGAAGTCGCCGTCAAGTTACACGACGCCGTGCTCAAGGCCGGCTGGCTGAGTGAGCAGGGCAAGGATTACGTGCTCAGTGAGCAGGGAGTCGAATCACTGACCGCGCTGGGCATTGACGTGGACGCAATACGTCAGCAACGCAGGCGTCTGGCCTATGCCTGTCTGGACTGGAGCGAGCGCTCTCCGCACATCGGCGGCGCATTGGGGGCGGCACTGCTGGAATTGATGCTCAAGCGTGGCTGGGTGAGTCGGCATCTGGACTCCAGAGCACTGCATCTGACGCCCAAAGGGGCAGGCGGGATGGCAAAGGCGTTTGGGGTGTAGGCCGGTCAATGGCTACGCCGCTACCGAGCCTGCCCGGTAGCGGCGTGGTTCACGATCAGAAGCTGTATTTCGCAGTCAACGCATAGCTGCGCGGGTTGCCATAAGTGTCAGTCGAACCCCAGACACTGCTGGTGCCAATCGCGGTGTAGTACACGCGATCGAAGATGTTGTTGGCGTTCAATTGCAGGTCCAGATGCTTGCTGACCTGATACCCGGCCATCAGGTCGGCGACCGCGTAACTGCCCTGTTCCAGGCGATAGCTGCTGTCGGTGAGGGCAATATCGTTGTACATGCGGCTCTGCCAGTAAACGTTGCCGCCGACGCGCATTTTTTCCAGTGCGCCCTGAAGGCGATAGACCGTCGAGAGCTTGAACAGATGCTCGGGTGTATCGGTGTCGAATTGCTGGTTCTTTTTCGTTGCATCGAAGTCTTTGAGGTAGTGGGTGCGGGTGTAGGTATAGCCTGCGCCGACCTGCCAGTTTTCGGTCAGCGCGCCTTGCAGTTCCAGGTCGATACCCTGGCTACGGACCATGCCGGCGGCATCGTAGCAAGTGAGCACCGCGCAGCCTTGCTGGGTCGCCGACTGTGTTGCGCGGTTCTTTTGGTCGATCTGGAACACTGCCAGGCTGGCGTTGAGCGCGCCGTTGAAGTACTCGCCCTTGATACCGACTTCATAGTTCTTGCCCTCCACCGGGTCGAGCACCTTGCCGGACAGATCCTGATAGTCCTGCGGGTTGAAAATGTCGGTGTAGCTGGCGTACACGGAATGCTGTTCATCCAGCGTGTAGATCAGGCCCGCATAGCGCGTCAGGTTGCGGGTGACCTTGAAGTCTTCGTCGCCCGCCCGATCATCGTAGTCATACCAGTCCAGGCGACTGCCAAGAATCAGCGTCAGCGGGTCGGCCAGGCTCAGGCGGGTGGTGAGGTAAACCGCATCCTGCGTGGCGATGCTATGGGTTTTGCCATCGCGGACGAAGTCAGGCTTCGGTGCGCCAATGGGCAGCCCGGTGTCATATGGGCTGTATTCCTTGCTGGTCTTGTCGTAGACGCGCCGACTGGTGCCGACCACCACTTCATGGGTGCGGCCAAAGGCTTCCACCGGGCCACTGGCGTAGACATCGAACGCGGTCTGCTTTTCATCCGGCTTTGACTGATAAGCCGTCGTCTCCAGCGGACCGTTATAGCGAGAAAGATAGGTGCCCGAAAACAGACCGTCCAGCGACGAGCTGGAGCCCGCAGCGTGCAGTTTCCAGTCGTTGTCGAAGCGATGCTCCAGTTCACCGAACACGGTGTCGATCTGGATTTTCTTGTTTTCCCAATCAGAACCGGGATAAGTCGAGCGCGACAGGTTCAAGTGGTGGCCGTCAGTGCCAAGTGGCAGACCGCCCCAGAACAGGTTGGTCTGATCTTCCTGGCGCGACAGGCCGAAGGTTGCAGTCGTCGCATCCGTCAGGTCGGCTTCGAGCACGCCGTAAAATACGCCGTGATCACTCTTTTCCTTGTCGCGGAAGCTGTTCGCGTCCTGCCAGGAACCGACCATCCGGCCCCGCACTGTGCGGCTGTCGTTCAGCGGGCCGGAGGCATCGAATACGCCACGGTAGTCGTCCCAGCTTCCGACGGTGCCGGTGAGGCTGACCTGCGGCTCGGCGGTAGGGCGTTTGCGCACCATGTTGATCGCTGCCGAAGGGTTGCCAGAGCCTGTCGTCAGGCCGGTAGCGCCTCTGATCACTTCAACGTGATCGAACATAGCAAGATTGGGCTGCACGCCTGCTGTGTAGCCCGAGTAGGAGGCGGGCAGGCCGTCGTACATGATGTTGTCGATATCAAAGCCGCGTGACGTATAGGTTTGACGGCCAGGTCCGCTGGATTGATCAAGAAACAGGCCAGGCGTGTACTTGACCACATCGTTGACGCTGGTCATGGCCTGATCGTCCATGCGCTGGCGGGTGACAACCGTCACCGCCTGCGGCGTTTCACGCATGCTCAGCGGCAATTTCGTCGCCGTCTGCATGGCACCGGTGGTGTAGGACTTGCTGCCTTCGGTGGTGGAGCCCAACTGATCACTGCTGATTTCCGTTGCCCCGAGTTCCATCGTTGTAGCTGGCGCCGCGCCTGTGCCCTGTGTGTCAGCGGCATGTACGGACTGAGAAGTTGCGATCCAGATGCCCATTGTCAGCAGGGCTGGAGTGAAAGAGAAACGGCTTTGCGATTGTTGCCCCGACATGAACCTGACACTCCCTGAAGCCGTCCATGGCCGGATGATAATGATGTTGCTAACTATTCTCATTAGTGTGACAGGTTGTTTCTGCCAGAAAAAGACGCTTCGGCCAAATAGTTGACAAAATTTTCACATTTTCAGGGCGTGGAAATATGAAAAAGACTTTGGTCCCACGTGAAGCCTATAAAAATCGCTATGAAATACTTGTACAGGAAATTACATTGGTACAACTTTTATCGGGGCGAACGCCACCATGACGCAATCCTCTCGACTCCATCTCGTCCTCGGCGACCAACTTTCGTTCGACCTCGCTTCCCTGCAAGGCCTCAACCCCGAGCACGACACGGTCTTGCTGGTCGAGGTGATGGAGGAGGCGAGTCATGTGCCGCATCATCCGCAGAAAATCGCGCTGATCTTCAGTGCCATGCGGCATTTTGCCGAGGCGCTGCGGGGGCGTGGGATTCGGGTGCAGTACGTTACGCTCGATGATCCTGAGAACGCGGGTTCGGTACCGGGAGAATTGCGGCGTTGGCAGGCTGCTCTGCACGCTGAGGAACTGCACGTCACTGAATGCGGTGACTGGCGTCTGGAACAGTCGATCAAGGACTGCGGGTTGCCGATTCATTGGCATGCCGATACGCGCTTTCTCTGTTCCCGCGAAGAGTTCTCGTCGTGGGCGCATGGTAAGAAGCAATTGCGCATGGAGTTTTTCTACCGGGAGATGCGGCGCAAGAGCAGGCTGTTGCTGAATGGCGACGGTACGCCGGTTGGAGGGGCGTGGAATTTCGATGCGGAAAACCGCAAGGCGTTGCCTAAAGGCGTGGCGGCGCCTTACCCGATGCGCTTTTCCGCCGATGCCATCACCCGCGATGTGCTGGCGCTGGTGGGTGAGCGTTTCGCTGGCCATTACGGCTCGCTGGAGCCCTTCGACTATCCCGTCACGCACGTCGATGCTCAGGCGCTGTGGCAATACTTTCTGGATTATGGCCTGGCCGGGTTCGGCGATTATCAGGACGCGATGGCCACTGATGAGCCTTTTCTGTTTCATGCGCGGATCAGTGCTGCGCTGAATATCGGTCTGCTGGACCTGCGCCAGGTCTGCAGCGATGTGGAGTCTGCGTACTGGTCGGGCAGGGTTGCGCTGAACGCTGCGGAAGGTTTTATCCGCCAGTTGATTGGCTGGCGGGAATATGTGCGCGGCGTCTACTGGCTGAAAATGCCCGACTATGCCAGCGGCAATCTGTTCGGCAACAGTCGGCCGCTTCCCGAGTTTTACTGGACTGGCGAAACCAGGATGAACTGCATGAGTCAGGCGATTGGCCAGAGCCTGAAACATGCCTACGCTCACCATATTCAACGTTTGATGGTGACCGGCAACTTTGCCTTGCTGGCCGGTATCGTGCCGGAGCAGATCTGCGAGTGGTATCTGGCGATCTACATGGACGCGTTCGACTGGGCCGAGTTGCCCAACACGCTGGGCATGGTCATGCATGCCGATGGTGGTTATCTGGGCTCCAAGCCTTACTGCGCCAGCGGCCAGTACATCAAGCGTATGTCCGATTACTGCCGTGGCTGCGCATACAAAGTAACTGAAAGTACGACTGACGATGCCTGTCCGTTCAACGCGCTTTACTGGCATTTCCTGATGCGCCATGGCGACCTGTTGCGTCGCAATCAGCGCATGGCGATTATCTATAAAAACCTTGATCGCATGGCCGAGCCCAAGCAACAGGCACTGTGGGAGCGGGGCGAGCATTTACTGGCGAGACTGGATGCCGGGGAGGCGCTTTGAAAAAGAGTGAGTTGCCGGTCAAAACCTGCGCGGTCTGCGGGCTGCCGTTCACCTGGCGCAAGAAGTGGGCGCGTTGCTGGGACGAGGTTCGCTACTGCTCTGAACGCTGTCGCCGGAACAAGTTGTCAGCCGGCCTGTAAAGCTTTCAACATATTTCGAAATGAAAAACGCTGAACTATCGCTTCGGCAACATGATCCTTCCTTATGCGCAGTCAGCGCGACCCCGAAAGGCCAGCGCATTCGCATTGAGCATCGACCCAGGGTCGCCGAACGATAAGGAGCCGTCATGACCGTTACCCCCCATCCCGTCTACCGCTGCACGCCAGGCCCGCTACACGCGACCTTGCTCGCCGGAACCGTGCCTTTGTTTCTTGGCGGATTGCTGAGTGATATCGCCTACTACCAGACCTTTCAGATCCAATGGAGCAACTTCGCGGCCTGGCTGATTGCCGGAGCCCTGCTGTTTTGCGGGCTGGCGCTGCTGTTTGCGTTGGTAAACCTGATCCGTGCCGATCATAAGGCCGGGCGTCCTGTAGCGTATTTCCTGCTGTTGCTGGCGACCTTTTTGCTGGGGCTGGTCAACGCGTTTGAACATGCAAAAGATGCCTGGGCGGTCATGCCGTCGGGCCTGATTCTGTCGGTCATCGTGACTGTTCTGGCCGGTGTTGCGACGTGGACAGGTCTGACCAGTCTGCGTTCTGGAGGTGCAGAATGAAAAATATCCATGCACTGACTGCATTGAGTATGGCGCTGCTGCTGAGCGCATGTGGTGGCGAGGCGGACAGCACTCAGGCACGTGGCCCGGACCCTAAACTGCCGGAGCCGCAACGTGGCCTGTTGCCAAGCATGAAGATTGCCGAGCCGGTTGCATGGGGTGATCAAAAGCCGAGCGTACCCGAGGGGTACAGTATTACCGCGATTGCCACCGATCTGAGCATTCCGCGTCAGTCCATCGTGCTGCCCAATGGCGATATTCTGATTGCGGAAGGCCGTGGTGGCAGTGCTGCCAAGCTCAAGCCCAAAGATGTGATCGCCAGCGTCATCAAGGCGCAGGGCAATACCAAGGTCAAAGGCGGCAACCGCCTGACGCTGCTGCGTGATGCGGATGGCGACGGCAAGTACGAGCTGAAGACGGTCTTTGCTGAAAATCTCAATGCGCCTTATGGCCTGGCTTTTGCGAATGGCAAACTGTATGTCGCTAACCAGGACGCTCTAGTGCGCTTCGATTATCAGGAAGGTCAGACCAAGGCGAGCGGCGAGCCGGTCAAAGTGACGGACCTGCCTTCGGCGATCAACCATCACTGGACCAAAGCGCTGACCGTGAGCCCTGATGGTCGTTTTCTTTACGTCGGTATCGGTTCGAACAGTAACGTGACCGAGCGCGGTATGGAGGTCGAGATTGATCGCGCGATGGTCTGGCAGATCGACGCCGCGACAGGCGCCCACAAGCCTTACGCGACTGGCCTGCGTAACCCGACAGCGCTGGCCATTCAGCCGGGCACCGGGCAGTTGTGGACGGTGGTCAACGAACGTGACGAGCTGGGGCCTGATCTGGTTCCGGATTACCTGACGTCGGTGAAGGAGGGCGCCTTTTACGGCTGGCCTTACAGCTATTGGGGCCAGAACGTGGATTCTCGCGCTCAGCCGCAAAACCCGGCCAAGGTGGCTGCTGCGATCAAACCCGATTACAGCCTGGGTTCACACGTTGCCGCACTGGGCGTGTCGTTCTCGATCCCGGCCATGGGTGACAAGTTTGCGGACGGCGTCTTCGTCGGCGAACACGGCAGTTGGAACCGCGATAACCCGGTTGGCTACAAGGTGATCTTCGTGCCGTTTGCCAATGGCCGCCCAGCGGGTGAGCCGGTGGACTTCGCGACGGGTTTCCGGGGTGCTGACGGCAAGACTCGCGGTCGGCCAGTGGGTGTTACGGTCGATCCGAAGGGCGCGCTGATCATTGCCGACGACCTGGCCAACACTGTCTGGAGAGTGACCCGCAACAAGTAACCGGCGCTTGCGACTCGAATGCCAATGCTCTGCATTGGCATTCGTTCGGTACTCATCTCAATTATCGTGCGACGCTCCGCGTCGGCATGCCGTTCCGGATGCTCTGCGTCCTCTTTTACGTCCCCAAGGTGGATTCAGCCCCGGTTTACACGTTAGGGTTGCGCGCATCCATGCGCTGGTCAGACTGGCCAGTTGCCGAAAAACCTGAATTCTGGAATCGCTGTGAGTCGCTTTGAAACTGCTGGAAACCTCGATACTCAACCCGCTTCATGGTGGGCCGTTGGCAGCGTATCGCTCGGATCGTTCGCCACCGTTACCACGGAATTTCTCCCTGTAGGACTGCTGCCCGATATCGCTCGTGAGCTCGGAACCAGCGTCAGCCAGGCAGGCCTGATGATGGCTGTTCCCGGCCTTCTCGCGGCTATTTCTGCGCCTTCCTGTATTGCCCTGTTCAGTCATGTCGACCGCAAGCGCCTGTTGCTGGGCCTGCTGTCGATATTGCTGGTCTCCAACCTGATCGTGGCGTTATCCGGACAGTTCTGGCTGACCCTTGCCGGCAGGGTGTTGCTCGGCTTTGCATTGGGGGGATTCTGGACAATTGCCGGTTCGCTCGGACCTCGCTTGCGGCCGGGCAGGGAGGGCGTGAAGGCAACGGCGTATGTGCTGGCAGGCGTGTCGATTGGTACGGTGGCCGGGATTCCTGCGGGAACCTTGATCGGCGAAGCGTTTGGCTGGCGCGCCGCATTTGAAACGGCGGCGGTGGTTACGGTGGCGGTAGGCGTGTTGATCGCAGCGCTTCTGCCTGCGTTGCCGGGCGAACGCTCTGCGGGTATCAGCCAAATGCTTTCGTTGGCTGGCGAGCAAAAGATTCGCCGCATGTTTGTTGCCGCACTGCTGATCTATGTCGGGCACTTCGCGGCCTACACCTACCTTGCGCCCTTCGTACAGGACGCTGCGAATATCAAGGGGCAGGCGCTGGGCTTACTGTTATTTGCCTTCGGCCTCGCAGCGGTAGCAGGCAATCTGGCGGGTGGCGGGCTGGCGGCCAGAAATGCGCCGTCGTCGGTATTGATCATGACCCTGCTGATGCTGGGCTCGTTGACGGCATTACTGCTGTTCGTCAGCAATCCGTGGCTGCTGTGGCCGGTGATTCTGGTCTGGGGATTTGCTTTCGGGATGATTCCGATTACTACGCAGATTTGGTGCTTCGACGCTTCGAATGGACGCGTGGAGGGTGTTCAGGCGCTGCTGGTCTGTGTGGTGAACCTGTCGATTGGCGGCGGGGCGTTCATCGGCGGGCTGGTCTCCGAAGGTGGAGGCTTCGCCGCTGCGATAGTGACCGGCGCGGTGTGTGCCGCGCTGTCCATGGCTACCGTGGGGTTTTCGCTGCGCAGGTCAAGGCGGGTCACCTGCACAGAGTAATGCATCGCCCTCGTCATCCGGCTTTGAAAAACGCCACCTTTTGCGTCAGGCGATCTGCGAGCAGGGCCAGCTCTTCGCTGGCTGTTGCGACCTGCTGGGATCCGCTGGCTGATTTAAGCGTTGACCCATGAATACTGTTGATATTCATCGCGACCTCTTCGGCCACCGAACTTTGCTGAATTGAAGCGCTGGCGATCTGCGCGTTCATGTGATTGATTGCGCCGACCTCCTTGCTGATTTTCGACAGGGCGCTCTGCGCATTACGTGTCTGCGCCACAGCCTTGTTGACCAGCTCGCAGCTGTCACGCATGTTCTGCGCGGCGGTTTCGGTGCCACCTTGCAGCGTGCTGATCATCGCCTGAATTTCTTGCGTCGACTGCTGGGTACGGGTTGCCAGAGAGCGCACTTCATCCGCCACCACGGCAAAGCCCCGACCGTGCTCGCCCGCGCGCGCAGCCTCAATGGCGGCGTTGAGGGCCAGCAGGTTGGTCTGGGAGGCGATCGAGTTGATGACTTCGATAACCGTCTCGATCTGCTCGCCGTGTCGGGATACCTGTTCCACAGTGCTGGTCGTCTCGACCAGCGTGGCCGCCAGTTGTTCGATGGCTGCGGTCGTGCCTTCCACCAGACTGTTGCCGGTTTCCACCTCGGTGTCGGCCAAGCGCGCCGCATCTGCCGCCTGTGCTGCATAGCCGGACACTTCATTGACCGTAGCCGCCATCTCACTGATGGCCGCTGCAACCTGTTCGGCTTCGCGAGTCTGCACCATGACCTGAGCGTTATTGCCAGAGGACGCCGCCGACAGCACGGCCGATGACTGGCTGACCTCCTGAGCGGCCATGCGAACTTGAGTGATCGTCTCGGAGAGGCGAGCCAGCGCGGTTTTCAGCACGCCCATCACACTCCCGGGATGCTCGGTAGAGATGGTTTGCTGCAGGTCGCCTGCGGCCAGTCGCTGAATGGCCTCGGCAACTTCGGCGGGTTCTGCGCCCAGCGTCCTTTTGACAAAGCGGATGATGAACACCGACAGCACGATACTCAGCAGCACGGCAAATGCAGTGGCCAGCAGCATCAAACCTCTGAACTGGCTTGCGGTTGCCTGCACGTCGTCCAGTTGCGAGCGGATCGACGCTTCTTCATGATCAATAAGGGCGTTGATCCGTTTCAGCCACTCACTGTAATCACCGGAAACCTGACGCAGCAACAGCGCTTGAGCACCGGCAATATCACCTGCGCGACGCAGTGCGATGACGTCTTTGGTGGACGCCAGCGTGGTCTGCTCTATCTCCTTGATACCGCGCAGCAACTGACGCTCTTCTCCCGTTACGGCAGGCTTGGAAAACAGCTGATCCATTGGTGCGGCCGAGTCGACATAGTCTTTTTCGAGGCGAGTCATTTCTGCCAGATGCACGGCAAGGTCCTGATCATTGTTGACCAGTACGGCATCGCGCAGGGCTATCGCCCGATTGTGTACGCTACCGCGAAAGTTGATCGCGTAACGCTGAACCTTTGCGGCGTTTTCTCCAACATCTTCCAGAGTCGAGTCGATGAAGCCAACGCGTTGTATGCCGACGGCTGTGATCAATATGAGTAGCGACACCACGGCGGCAAATCCCAGACCGATGCGGGTTGCCAGAGAAACCGGTTTTTTCATCAGATAAACTCGTAGGGAATGGACCAGTGGTGGCCAGAAAAGTGGCGTCATACTTATAGCGGCTGGCTGGACAGTATGCTTGAGCCATGATCCTGCCAAATAGATATTTACACGCTATCGGATAGACAGGAGTTATTGCAGAATTTGTCGGTCTGCTGACTGTGGCATAACAGTTTGGTTTGCTACGGGATGTAATGCAGGCATTTATCTGGAGTAGCGCTATGAGCAAGCTGGAGGACACAGGCTTTCTGGGGTTCGACGTATTCGGCACGGTCGTGGATTGGCGAAACGGCGTCGCCCGAGCCGCCGTCCCTTTTTTGAAACGGCACAACATACAGGTTGATCCTCTCGACTTTGCCGATCAGTGGCGAGGCCTCTACCAGCCATCCATGCAGCGCGTGCGTTCAGGTGAGCGGCCGTTCGTGACGCTGGATGTCCTGAACCGGGAAAATCTCGAAATGGTACTGTCCAGCCATGGCGTGGATTTCGGCAGAATCCATGACGTCGAGCTGACAGAGCTGAACAAGGCCTGGGAGCGGCTGGACCCATGGCCCGACTCGGTTGCCGGGCTCACCCGCTTAAAAAGCAGATTCTCGATTGGTACGCTGTCAAACGGGCACATCGCGGGCATGCTCAATCTTGCGAAGTTCGGCGGGTTGCCGTGGGACGTTATTGTCGGCGCGGAAATCGCGGGCACATACAAACCACAACCACAGACCTATCTGAAGTCCGCAAAAGCGGTCGGTCTCCCGCCGGAATCGATGGCCATGGTGGCCGCACACAATGCTGACCTGGCGGCCGCTCGGGCCAATGGCTTCAAGACCGTGTTCGTTTTGCGCCCCCATGAACATGGGCCAGGCCAGACGTCTGATCGGGTCGCCGAGCAAGACTGGGACGTGATCGTCGATTCGCTGACTGATGCAGCAGAAGCGCTGGGCTGCTGAAACCTGCGGGGCGTTTATCAGCCGCCCTGGCCGATCACTCCCGCAAATCCTTCCACATATGTACTTTGGACACGAACCGGCTGCCCACAGCCACTGCAAACGGTTCAACGCCAAACGTTACAAATCCCATCCGTTCGTACAACGCCTGTGCTTCGGCATTACCCTCGGTCACGGTGAGCTGAACAACCAGAAGCCGGGGCCGGAATTTGGCATACGCCAGCACGCTATACAGCAATTGAGATCCGATGCCTCTGTGTCTGTGCGCAGGGTGCACGTACATCCCGAATACCGTAGCTTTGTGAGAGGCCTTTTTCCGGGTTTCCACCGACAACCCGGCGACCCCCAACAGGTGCTCATCTTCAAGGGCGGCAAACACCGCTTCGCTGGCCGTCGGGCCGCTGTCGAGCCGTTTCTCCCACCACGCGATGGGTAATGTTTCACGCTCTGTCACGTCTGAAGTGAACGCGTCCGGGTGATGCTCGTAGGCTTTGAGCATGAGTGCGCGATAAGCGGTTGCGTCGGTTGGGATGAGGCGTCTGAAGGTGAGGGTCATCGAAGTCGCACTTGTCTGGTTCAGAATCCGAGTGTTGCATCCTGCAACTGCTTGATCAAATTGCGCAATGGGGCCGTATGGGTGGCAATAGCGCGCGCGAGCCGCCTGATAATGGCTCTTTTTCCGATCAGAAAAAGCACAGGGTCTTTACCCGGTATGCGGCCAATGATCAATAATGCGCGCACACTTCACGGCCAGTACTCACTGCAACATTCGAGTCAGTGCTTATTAACTTCCAGTACGTCAGGGACGATAAATGGCATTTCGGGTTTTGGTCATTGGTGGCTACGGTAACTTCGGCAGCCTGATCAGCAACCATCTGGTGATGATGCCGGGTATCGAGCTGGTTATTTCAGGTCGCAACAGCCGCAAGCTGGCAACCAGGGTTGCCGAGCTGGAAGCACTGGGCGCAAAGCCCTGCCAGAGTTGGTGCGTGGATGTCATGCAGGACGGCTGGGGCGGCGAGCTGCGCGCGCTGAGTATCGATCTGGTCATTCACACGGCAGGACCTTTTCAGGGGCAGTCCTACGCAGTGGCGCGGCATTGTATTGAAGCGGGGGTCAATTATTGTGACCTGTCAGACTGCCGAACCTTTGTTTCCGGTATCGCTACGCTCGATGCCGCCGCCCGGGATGCCGGTGTCAGCCTGCTGAGCGGATGCAGTTCGGTGCCCACGCTTTCGGCTGCGATCATTGATCAGCACCGTCAGCGTTTTTTACGCATTGATTCGATAGAGCACGGCATATCATCTGCGGCGAAGATGCCGGGTGTGTCTACGGTGCTCGGCGTGCTGGCTTATGCAGGGAGGCCCATCCGCCAGCTCAAGGGCGGCCGGGTGAATGAGGTGTCGGGCTGGATGGATCTGACCCTGCGCCCGATGCCCGGCATGGGCACGCGGTTACTGGCCAACGTCGATGCCCCGGATATTGATGTCTTCGCCACGCGCTATGAAGCGCAGAACCTTAGCTTCAAGGCGGGCTCGGGGCTCAAGTCGGGGGTGATTGCAACGTGGTTGCTGGCGCTGGCAATTCGTTTGCGACTGGTCCGCGACCCTGCACCGTGGGCCGTTCGCCTGCACCGCTGGGGAACACGCTTCGAACACCTGGGTGATCGTAAAAGCGCGATGTACATTGATGTCGACGGCGCAGGACTCGATGGCCGACCGCTGCAGATGCGCGCGCAGTTGACGGCGCTGAATGACAAGGGACCGGAGATCCCCAGCTGCGCGGCGGTGGCCTTGAGCGCAAAAATGGCTTCTGGCTATCGTCCACTTCCGGGAGCGCGCGCCTGTGTGGGTGAAGTCACGGTGGAGGAGTATCTTGCGGCGATCAACGAGCCGTCGAATATTCGTCTGGATGTGCATTTTCAGAGTGTGGAGGGCTGACGGTGCTCTACTTGTACCTGAAATACCTGCACGTCATCGCCGCGATCTTTCTGTTTGGCTTCGGCATGGGCTCCTACCTTTATCTGATTGCCGCCAGTCGCAGTGGCAATCCAGTGGTGATCGCTCACGTCGCCAGAATGGTGGTGCGTTTCGACACCTGGATCACCACACCGGCCGGTTTTGTCCAGATCATCACCGGTTACGCAATGGCCAGCCTGACCGGTATGTCGCTGCTGACTGACTGGGTCATCACGTCGTTGATCATCTTTATCTGCGTCGGCGCGCTGTGGTTGCCTGTGCTGATTCTGCAGAAGCGTCTTCAGGAATTGGCCGACCATGCTGCCGAAACCGGCACGCTTATCAATGACCGGTTTCGGGCGATTTATCGTCTTTGGTTCTGGCTCGGCATCGCCGGTTTTTCGGGCATGTTCGCGATTGTGCTGATGATGGTCAGCAAGATGACGCTCACGCGGCTTTTGCAGATATAAAGCCGATCAGAAGCGCATCACCCGCTAACCGGCCATCTGAAACATCATGTTTCATGTTGCTTAAATAAATCTTAATGACTCCGCCATACCCCCTGAATACGGGGGGCGTACAGCGCTTTCCAATAGTTCCCGGGCCATCCAACCGAATATAGCTATCAAGTTAAGCTCCTCAACGCCGATTTACGGGCATTCCGGAAAATCAAAGGCACACACGTAATGAGCGCAAAATGGTTGGACAACTTGAAAGTCAGCAAGAAGCTGGGGCTGGGCTTCGCTGCTATTTTGCTGGGTGTACTGACGGTCACTGCGATCGGTTACTCCAGCACTAACCTGTTGATCGAACGGATGGGCAAAAGTAGCAAGGTTGCCGAGATCAAGGCTGACGTGCTGAGTGCTCGCATCGCTGCCCAGGCCTACGCCACAGGTCCCAGCCCGGCTGGCGTGCAGACCTACGCAAGCGCACTGGATACGCTGAACCGCAGCGTTGACCAGGGCCTTGGCTTGTTCGTGGTATCGAGCAACCTGGAGAAGCTGCGGGGCATCAAGGAGCAGGTGGGTGGTTTGAAGCAGACGTTCGAACAACTGGTTGGCATCAACCAGAAAATCGATGACGCTCTGAAGCCGATCATCAAGGTCTCTGATGAGGTCAGCGGGACCTTCGAGAACCTGTTGAACAAGACCATCGACGACACCTTGCGCGCTCCGGATGAAACCGGGATCAAGCAGGTCAAGATTGCCGGCGATCTGCGTAACGGCATGACTAACTTCCGTCTGGTGTTTCGCCGCTACCTGAGTGTCCCTTCTGCCGATAACCGCCAGGCCACGTATACGTCGGCGGACGCACTGATCGCTCAGGTCGCTGCCGCTCGTAGCGAACTGCCCAGCCAGGCAAACGCCGCAGTAGATGCTGCACTGGTTGCGTTGAAACAGTACAAGGTGTTGATGTCTTCGATTTCGGACATGCTTCAGCAGGCCGATCAGATACGTGGCAATCTGCAACAGCAATCCATCGCGGCCGCTGCCCGTGCCGACGATCTGGCGGCTCAGCAGGTCATCAGCGCTAAGAAAGAACAGAATACCGCTGTCATGCAACTGCTGAGTGTGGCGCTGGTGGTGCTGCTGATTGGCATCTTTGCTGCGTTCCTGATTACCCGTCAGATTACCGTGCCACTGAACGAGACGGTCATTGCCGCGCGCCGGATCGCCGACGGTGATCTCACTCAGGATACTCACACCACCCGTGAGGATGAACTGGGCCTGTTGCAGAACACCATGCAACACATGACCGTTTCCCTGCGTGGCTTGATCGGCGGCATCGGCAACGGCGTGACACAAATCGCCACCGCGGCCGAGGAACTGTCTGCCGTCAGCGAACAGACCAGCGCCGGTGTCACTCTGCAGAAAAACGAAGTCGACCAGGTCGCGACCGCCATGAACCAGATGGCGTCCACTGTGCAGGAAGTCGCGCGCAACACCGAAGATGCTTCGCGGGCCGCCAAACAGGCCAGCGAGCGCGCAGCGCATGGCAGCAGTGTGGTGCAGCACGCCACGCGGGAAATCGGGCAACTGGCCGGTGAAGTGAAGCAGCTGGGTGAGGCCATGCAGCGCCTGACCGAAGACAGCGGCAAGATCGGCAGCGTGATCGACGTGATCAAAGCCGTCGCCGAACAGACCAACCTGCTGGCACTCAACGCCGCTATCGAGGCCGCGCGTGCGGGCGAACAGGGCCGTGGTTTTGCCGTAGTGGCCGACGAAGTACGTTCGCTGGCTCAGCGTACCCAGAACTCCACCACGGAAATCGAAGCGCTGATCCTGACCTTGCAACAGGGCACGGGTGCCGCTTCGGGCCTGATGGACGCGAGTCTGCAACGTACCGAAGGCACCGTGGTGCTGGCCCGTCAGGCTGAACAGGCGCTGGTGGAAATCAATCAGTCAATCGGCACGATTGAGCAGATGAGCCAGCAGATATCTGCCGCCGCCGAGCAACAGAGCGCGGTGACCGATGAAATCAACCGCAGCGTGCTCAGTGTCCGCGACATTGCCGATCAGTCTGCCTCGGCGACCGAGCAGAGTGCAGCGTCGACGGTAGAACTGGCTCGTCTGGGCACCAATCTGCAAAGCATGGTGGCGCGTTTCAGGATCTGAAGAACGGTCGAGGGCTGCCGCGTGTAATGCGGTGGTCTTCACTGGACTGACGGCTTTTTTTACCCGTTACTCATTATGATTTCTGACGCGTCTTAAGCCTGTGCGTCTGTTGCCGATACAGCCTGCATGTCATCCTGAGCACGCTGTTCATGTCTCCTCGATCAAGTATTCTGCTGTTCATTCTGATGCTTTCGACCGGGCTGTATTTTTGGCTGAATATCGATTGGCCAAAACCATTGACCCTTTATCGTAATTATCAGCGTGCTCAGGCCTTCCTTGAGGATAACAAGCAGGCGCTGGATCAGGTCCAGCAACGCATGCAGGCGGAATTTGGCACCAACACCAACCTGACTTATGGCGTCAGCATCAACAATGACGGCGTGATGACCAAGAAAATTCAGGTTCGCCGTACATGTGGCTCGCTGGATGCCAAGCGTCATCTGAATATCGCCATTCAACGTGTGCACGAAGCCGGTCTGGGATGGCCTGACGAAGTCGAGTTTGTATACAGTTGCAAACTCAACAAGCCATCGGATGAAGCAGCCAATCAGTAAAGCACTGGGTGGGCCTCTTCAAGACGTTTGGCTCACTTTTACCGGCTTGTCACGCTGCCGAGCCTCCGCCCGCACAACCATCCACACGCCGACCCCGGACACCGCCATGCCTGACGCTATCTGCCAGGACAGTGGCTCATTGAACATCGCCCAGGCCCAGAGCATCGTCACAGGTGGGCTGAGGTACAGAACGCTGGCGACCCGAGTGGCCGTCGCGCGGCGCAGGCAGACCCAGTAAAGTCCATAACCGCCCAGCGTCGCCAGCCCCACTGTCCATAGCACGCTCAATGCAAAGCCGGTACTGGGAATCGGTGCCAGGCTGCCTTGTGTGCCCTGAATAATGGCAAATGCGAAGCTGGAGACACAGCATTGCAGCCACAGGTTAGGCAGCAGGTCCATCGGTGGCGACGCACTGGAGCGTTTTTGCCACAGCGTCGCGATGGCCAGCGAGAACATCCCCAGCAAGGGCAGGCCATAGGCCCATAAGGGTGCTTCACCCCATGCCAGTGCGCTGTGAGTGACCAGCACCACACCGATCAGACCCACCACCAGCCCTGCCCAGATATGCCAGCTCAGTCGCTGCCCGAGAAAAACCGCAGCCAGCAGTGCCATGCCCATCGGCAGCAGATCGGCAAACAGTGCAGCGAGTCCTGCCGGTACGCCCAACGCAATGCCTTGCGTGACGCCCGCCACGTAGCCAGTCATTGCCAACAGACCGATACCGGCGTTTTTCAGCAACAGGGCCGGCGGGATGTGTAGCAACTGCCTGGCGACAAAGGGCAGGAGAATCAGCGTGACCACCACGCAGCGCCAGAACACCACCAGCAACGGCGGCGCGTAATCAAGAGAGAAGCGCGCGCCGACGAAACCGGAGCTCCAGGTCAGCAGCAACGCTGCTTCGAGCAGCGGCAGAGGAATGGCCTGGTGCCAGGCAGGCCGCGATGTGTTCGGGGAAATCGATAGGTATGGGCTCATCGACACACGCTAGGTGATCAGCGTAATCTTATAAATCAAAATTATGTGCAGCAGTTATTCAGGAATATTAAAGAATGACGGCAATACTTGATATCGAACTGGTACGCACCTTTCATGCAGTGGCGCGCATCGGGAAGTTTTCAGCGGCGGCCGAGCAATTGCACAAAAGCCCGGCAGCGGTGAGCGTGCACATCCAGCGACTTGAAGCGGTAGCAGGCGGTCGCTTGCTCAACCGTGATAACCAGGCCGTGTCGTTGACGGCGCTTGGCAAGCGATTGCTCCTGTCCACGTCAGAGTTGTTGTCCACCCACGACCGAGTGCTGGCTGACTTGCATGGCACCCATCTGGCGGGTCGTATCACATTGGGTGTTCCTGATGAGTACGCCGTTCATGTGATTCGCGACATCCTGCCGGTATTCGCAGCAGCCTGGCCCAATGTGGTGCTGGAATTGAAAACCGCGCCCAGCTATACCCTGCGTGAGCAGGTCAGGCGCGGAAAACTGCAGGCAGCGGTCATCGCCCAGCCCAAAGGTCAATTGACCGCTGAAACAATGTTTCTGGTATCGACCAAGCCTGTTTGGGTCGGGTCAGAAAACACCACGGCGGCGTCGACGGATCCGCTGCCGCTTGCCATGCATGCAGCGCAATGTCCCTATCGTGAAGTGATGGTGGAGACATTCAAACAAGCCGGCCGCAAAACCCGCGTGGTACTGGAGAGTCCGTCCAATCAGGCAGTCAAAGCCTGCGTGGAAGCGGGGCTGGCGATCAGTCTGATTGACCGGAGTGGAGTAACAGATGCCATGCAGATTCTTAACGATCTGCCAGAGATAGCCGAGCACGAAATCGTGTTTCTGCGCTCGCCTGCCTCACAGGCCGACGAGGCGGTGAGTCTGCTGGCGCAGGCGATGCAGAAGCATTTTCGGATTTAGCGGAGGAGCCGATCGTACGCTGGCGATATCTGATGGCTACCACAGTGAGGGTGGAAGTCTCCTTGTGTGGAATATCCGCAGAACTTGTAATCGGCCGCTACGGATTCGATAAGGAATCAAGTAAGGCAGGTCTGGCAGAGGCCATTCTCTTGTCCCTGCAATGCGTCCTTCCCGGCCCATTGCAGGGAAGCGTGCGAGCTGATTGACGCTTGATTGTATTGCTTCAACGAAAGCGGCTGCGGCAGCCGGATTTTCCAATGATAGGTAGGCTGCCTCATCATCCAGATTTTTCAGCGCAGTCTTTAGCCATTCAACGTGCATTGTTCGTCCATTTATTTACAACGGACTTCACTTCCTCTTCGCTTGCGAACTCGCCAGCATCAGCTTCTTCAATCGCACGCTGAATTTCGGCGATCTGCCAGGCTTCGCGAGTCAGGTATTCACGCAGTGCATCCAGCGCCAGGAAAGACTTGCTGCGCCCGGTCGCTTTGGCAAGATGTGCGAGGGTATCTGCCATCTCGTCCGGCAGGCGTAGAGACATAACGGACATAGGAACCTCATGTGTAGTTTTTTGTAATACATCGAGCTACAGTGTAGTGCAAATAAAGAGGTTTGTGGCATGTACCTTTATTTCGTGTTCATTCACTTTTTTTGAGTGTTTGCTAAATGGCCCGCAAATTCGCGGGCCATCGGAAGCTTTCATTCAGTTCATGAATCGCCTCAACCATCCTTGAACAAAAAGCTGTACGCATTCAGCGCCGGGACGCCGCCCAGGTGCGCGTAGAGCACTTTCGAGCCTTCGGGGAATTCGCCGTTGCGCACCATGTCGATCATGCCGTGCATGGATTTTCCTTCGTAGACCGGGTCGGTCAATACGCCCTCGAGTCGGGCGCAGAGGCGTATGGCTTCCAGCGTGCCCTCGTTGGGCAGGCCGTATTCGGGGTAGGCGTAGCGGGTGTCGAGTACCACGTCTTCGGCGGTGATTTCGCGGCCGAGTTCGACCAGTTTTGCGGTGTTGCGGGCAATCCGCAGAACCTGTTCGCGGGTCTTGTCCGGTTTGGCTGAGGCATCGATGCCGATCACCCGTTGCGCACGGCCATCGGCAGCGAAGCCGACCAGCATGCCTGCATGGGTACTGCCGGTGACCGAGCAGACCACGATGTAATCGAACTTGAAGCCCAGTTCTTCTTCCTGCTGACGCACCTCGTCGGCGAAGCGTACAAAGCCCAGCCCGCCGTAGGGATGTTCCGAGCAACCGGCTGGAATAGGGAACGGTTTGCCGCCGCTTTCAACCACGTCAGCCATGGCTTTTTCCCAGCTCGGGCGAATACCGATATCGAAACCGGCCGAGTCCAGACGTACATCGGCGCCCATGATGCGCGACATTTCGATGTTGCCGACCCGGTCGTACAGCGCGTCGGAGTAGTTGACCCAGTTCTCCTGAACCAGCACGCATTTCATGCCCAGATGCGCGGCGACGGCTGCGACCTGACGGGTCTGGTTGGACTGAATGCCGCCGATAGACACCAGCGTGTCGTACCCGCCCTCGATGGCTTCAGGCACCAGGTATTCCAGTTTGCGGGTCTTGTTGCCGCCGAAGGCCAGACCGCTGTTGCAGTCTTCGCGCTTGGCGTACAACTCGACTTTGCCACCCAGGTGCTCGCTCAGGCGTTTCAGCGGCGTGATGGGTGAGGGGCCGAAGGTCAGAGGGTAGCGTTTGAACTTGCTCAGGTTCATATCAGGTCTCCGTCGAGAAGTAGGTGCATATAAAGGTCAGGTTTCAGGCTTGATTACGTGCCTGAGGTGGCTTCTATGATAGGAAATGGCGCGATAATCGTGGTTGCAAAGAATTGTCTATTTACAAAATCAGCGTTAGTGTCAGGGTCCTAGAGCGAACTTTTATGTTGTGAAGTCGACCATGAAAGCAATAAATGAACGCAGCAAGAGGCCGGGTACTGATGCGGTACCGTTGCTGGACCGGATCGACCGCGCCATTCTCAAGACGCTGCAACGTGATGCGTCTATCTCCAACGTTGCGCTCGCAGAAAAGGTCAAACTAAGCCCGCCTGCCTGTTTGCGACGTGTCGAGCGGTTGAAGGAGTCGGGGGTCATCAAAGGAGTTGTCGCGCTGCTTAACGGTGATGTACTGGACGCCGGGATGGTAGTGCTGATCGGCGTCGTGCTGGACCGCTCGACGCCGGACTCGTTTGCAGAGTTCGAAGCGGCGGCGCAGAACGTTTCCGGCTGCATGGAGTTTCACGTGGTTACTGGCGAGTTCGACTACTTCATGCTGCTGCGCACTAAAGACAGTCAGAGTTTCAACCGTCTGCATGCCGAACAGTTGCTGTATCTACCCGGTGTCAGACAGATTCGCTCGTTCATGGGCTTGCGTCAGGTGTTGTCGACCACGCAGTTACCGATATGACCGTTATTCAAAGTGCCTGGCGTGTAGTGGGCGGCGTCAAACGTTCGTGCCAGATAAAGGTCAGAGGTGTCTGGTGCACTACGATTGACCCTTGGCGTGTGATTCAATAAACGCCGTTTCTTTTTTACTTGCTCAAGGATTTTTATTTTGGCTGCTGGAAGCTTGCTTACTCTGCTTGACGATATTGCGACCCTGCTGGATGACGTCGCGCTGGCTACCAAGAAAACCGCAGGCGTGCTGGGTGACGATCTGGCGCTCAATGCCCAGCAGGTCACAGGTGTTTCGGCTGATCGTGAGTTGCCGGTGGTCTGGGCTGTAGCCAAGGGTTCCTTGCTCAACAAGGCGATTCTGGTGCCCGCCGCGTTGCTGATCAGTGCCTTTGCGCCCTGGGCAATCCTGCCGCTGCTGATGATCGGCGGTGCCTTTCTGTGCTTCGAAGGTTTCGAGAAAATCGCCCATAAATGGCTGCACGCCGAAACCAATGAGGAACACGACCAGCGCAAGCAGGCAGCTACGGATGCTTCAGTGGACATGGTTGCGTTCGAAAAAGAGCGCATCAAGGGCGCGATTCGTACCGACTTCATTCTTTCGGCGGAAATCATCGTGCTGGCGCTGGGTGTGGTCTCGGCCCGGCCGTTCATGGATCAGGTCGGTGTACTGGTGATTGTTGGCGTGCTAATTACCGTGGGCGTCTATGGACTGGTGGCGGGCATCGTCAAACTGGACGACCTGGGCCTGTACCTGAAAAAGACCGCAAGCTCGGTGGCACAGAACATCGGCGGCGCTTTGCTGTGGCTGGCTCCTGTGCTGATGAAGGTACTGTCGATCGTCGGCACTGCAGCCATGTTCATGGTCGGTGGCGGGATTCTGGTGCATGGCCTGCCGGTCGCTCACCATTGGGTCGAAGGCGTGACTGAATCTGCGTCTGCTGCGGTGGGCGGGCTGTCGATGGTCGTCCCGACCCTGATTGATGCCATCGCCGGGATCGTCGCCGGTGCTGTGCTGGTGCTGATCGTGACGCTGGTGAGCAAGGTCTGGAAAGCGGCGAGGGAGTGATTTGAGGCTCTGACTCTCGCGCCAATGCTCCGCGTTGGCATGTATCCCGTGCCGCTCCGCGTCATAACTCTGCGTTGCGCCGCCCTCTCAAGGCTGGACGCAGAGCGTCCAGAAGTGCATTCCCTCGCAGCGTGCGGGAACGAGAGCCATCAGCATTACTCTCTTAGAAGAACATCTTCACCAGCAAACTCGCGGTGTTCTGATCGGTGTCGAAGGAACGGGTGTCTTTGATGCCGTACTTATTGGTCCAGTAGTCGTATTCGATACCGACATACAGTTGCCGCTCAGGGTAATTCAACGCCTTGCCCAGGTCGTACTTGATCTGTGGGTTGAAGTGCAGGTTAGAGTGGTAAGTGCCGCGTGAAGTCTTGTCGTTATCTACGACCCAGTCCATGAAGCCGTCGATCAGTACATCCGATTTGCCGACAGGAATGGTGTAGGACCAGACTGGAGTGATCTGCCATACGCCATCACCAGGACGATTGCCTTCAGTCTGACGCTGGTAGAAGTTCAGCTGGAAGTAGTCGAACCCCGGAATCTTCAAATCAAACGCCGGGCCAATCAGGTACGACTCGTTATCGCCTTCGCCAAACTCGTAAGTGGCCGCGATCAGCACATCACTGATCGGGCCGAATTCAAACTTCTGACCAAAGACCTTACCCAGCGACAGCCGTGGCGAGAACTCGCCGTAGTAGGTGTTATCGCCAGCCGTTGCGTCTTTCTTGCCGTTGTAGAAGATCTTGTCGACGAAGAAGAAGTTGTCGCCGTACTTCCAGCTGTCCGCATGCTCGAACGTGAACGTCTGCTGATTTTCCGGGTTGACAGCAAAGTCTCGTCCATTGAGATAGGTCAGGCTATTGCTCTGCCACTGGAAGATATCCCCTGCCATGGCGGGTGCGGCGGACAGCAGACTGCTGGCCAGTAACACACTGGAAAACGTACGGTTCATGCGGTGAGCCCCTTGATATGGATCGTGATTTTGCAGACCGGCGTTCTATAAGTGACGCCTTGTCTGTTCTTGCAATAATTTGTCTGTCTGGTCAGCTTTGTCTTGTTAGCAAGAGCTGCGCCAATCAGTGAAAAAAAGTTTAAGTAATCCCTAAACCGACACTGATGTAGCAGTTTCAAGTTGTTTTTCGAGCCGATGGGATCCTGAATGCTCGGTCAGCCAGTTGGCTGCCCGGTCAGATTCAATGATCAGGAAAGTTATGCGTCGGGTAGGCAGCGGCGGCGCAGGATACTGACGCGCGTCGCCGTGCTCAAGTGCTCCAGAGCAGGGCGTCTGGAGCGAAAACAGGGCAAGTGCCCGGTGGTGTCAGTTGATGTGTGCGCCTTGATCGATCCACGCGCCGACCAGATCACGTTCCTGCTGGGTCATCTGGGTAATATTGCCCAGCGGCATGATCGGTGCCGTGATCGCCTGCGCCTTGATGCGCGGTGCCTGTTGCTGGATCTGTTCCGGCGTATCGAACATCACGCCGGCCGGAGCAACGCTGAACAGCTGGCTGGTGGGTGTGGCCGAGTGGCAGACCGAGCAGCGTTGCTGGATCACCTCATGCACCTTGGTGAAGTCCGCACCGGCAACCTTGGCAGGCTCCGCCTGAGCGGGCGTGGTCACTGGCGCTTGGGGTTTCTCATCGGCCCGGTGACCGCCGACCGCCGTGCCCGGCAGTGGCTGATAGACGATTGGTGCAGTCGGTTGTGCCGGGCCCGTCACATAGGCCAGGCACAGCATGCCCAGCGCAGCGACTGGCAGGGTCCAGGCGAATCGATGGCTGTCATGCCGGGTATTGAAATAGTGCCGCACCAGCACCGCCAGCAGCGCGATGCCGGCCAGGATCAACCAGTTGTATTCACTGCCATACGTACTCGGAAAGTGGTTGCTGATCATGATGAACAGCACCGGCAGCGTGAAGTAGTTGTTGTGCCGTGAGCGCAGCAGCCCCTTGGCCGGCAGGCTCGGGTCCGGGGTGCGGTTTTCAGCGATGGCAGCGACCAGTGCGCGCTGCGCCGGCATGATGATGCGAAATACGTTGCCGACCATGATAGTGCCCATGATCGCGCCAACGTGCAGGTACGCACCGCGACCGCTGAACACCTTGCTGAAGCCATAGGCCGCCGCGACCAGCAGCAGAAACAGAACAACGCCTAACAGGGCAGGGCGCTTGCCCAATGGTGGGTCGCACAGAAAACTGTAGATGAACCAGCCGACGAACAATGAACCCAGTCCGATGTGCACGCCTTCAGCACCGCTCAGGCTGCTGCCCGGTGCCAGCAGGTACAGCGTCGGGTTGGCGTAAAACACTACGCACAGCAACGCGACCCCAGACAGCCAGGTCGAGTAGGCCTCCCATTTGAACCAGTGCAGGTTCTCCGGCATGGTCGGAGGCGCGAGCTTGTATTTCTCCAGGTGATAAATGCCACCACCGTGGATTGCCCACAGATCGCCCGACAGCCCTTCACGCGGATTGCTGCGGTTGAGGTTGTTTTCCAGCCAGACAAAGTAGAACGATGCGCCGATCCAGGCGACACCCACAATCATGTGAATCCAGCGCACGCCGAGATTCAGCCATTCCATCAGATGTGCCAGCACGGTGTTTACCCTTCCAGTGGGTTGGGATCGAGAACCAGCAACTGGTGCTCGGCAAAATAATGTTCGTCACAGTTGTTGCCGGAACCACTGCGATCTACCACCAGAAAATCATCCTGTTTTTCGATCGTCAGCACCGGGTGGTGCCAGACGCCGCGATGGTAATTGATACCCTGCCTGCCGTTGGAAACGAACGCGCGGGTCAATGTCGATTCAGGTGCATCGCCAACCGGCGCGACGACGATCAGAAACGGATTGCCGAGCAGCGGAATGAACGCCTGACTGCCCTGCGGATGACGTTCCAGCATGCTTATAGTCAGAGGCATCGGCAGTGCTTCGGCGCGAAAAATACTGATAATCGCCTTGTCATCCGGTTGCGCGGTTTCGACTTCGGCCAGGCGATGAAAGCGCATGGTCGAGCCGTTGTTGATCATGAAGTGATCGCTGCCGTCGGTTTCGATGACATCACCGAAAGGCGCAAAGGCTTCCTTGGTCAGCGGCTCGATTGTCAGTGTGCGCATGCGGCTTCTTCTTCAATGGTTTCGGAGTGGGTCGTTTGCACGTTCGTATTTATGACTATCGTGGCAACGCTCCGCGTTGACATGCATTTCGTGACGCTCTGCGTCACAACTCTGCGCTGCGCCACCCACTCAAGACAGGACGCAGAGCGTCCGGAAATGCATTCCCACGCGGAGCGTGGGGACGAGAGTTTACGCGTTGTTACCTGGACACTTTGCCCAACACCCGCAACCGACTCACGCCACCGTCCGGGAACACGTTCAGGCGGATGTGGGTGATCGGGCCGATGGCCTTTACCTGCTCGGCGAACTCATGCTCGGCGTGCATGGTAAGTTTCTGGCTTGGCAGCAGTTCGCGCCAGAACAGGCTCTGGGTTTCGATCTGGCTGTCGGTGCCGCCTTTGACGAACGCGCCCTGGATAGAGCAACTGTCCGGGTAATTGCCCTTGAAGTGCAGGGTGTCGACGATGACTTTCTCGACTTCACCCTTGTGCCCGAGCGCCACGATTACCCAGTCATTACCCGGCGTGCGACGGCGCGCGGTTTCCCAGCCGTCGCCCATGTTCACGCCACGGCCCGGGTTGAGGATATTGCTCATGCTGCCGTAATGCTCGTCCGAACAGGCAATCGAGCGGCCGCCATTGAGCGCGGCAGCCAGGTCGATCTGCTCGCTTTCAGTGACTTTCGACCAGTCGCGATGCGGCACGCCGTATACCCTCAGGCGCGCTACGCCGCCGTCCGGGTAGATATTGAAGCGCAGATGGCTGAACGGCTGGTCGTGACTGATTTCATGGTAGTGATGACTGTTACCCTTCAATTCCACCGACGACAGCACTTCGGTCCAGGCAGTGTTTTCGTCCGGCTCGCCCGAGGCCAGAAAGCACGCTTCCAGCGACGCAGAAGGCGGAAAGTTGCCGGTGAAGAACGACGTGTCGATATCTACGCCCTTGATGGTGCCCGCTACGCCGAGCTGGATCACTGCGCTGTCATAACCTTCGAAACGCTTGCGGCGCGACTCCCAGCCGTCCATCCACTTGCCGTTGTCATCGAACACGCCTTCTTTCCAGACCGCAGGCGTTGGCTGGAACAGGCGGTTGGCATCGGCGAACCAGTCATCGGTAACCGAAAGGATCCTTGTGCCCAGACGTGCGTCGGCCAGGTTTACAAACTTCTCGAACGCTGCGGCGTAAACTTTCATGCTTTTTGTCTGCCTTCTGAATACGGTTATGGCTGCGACGCGTGGAGCGCCTGTAGACGAAACAGTGCGATCTTGTTGATCTCGGCCAGGGCGCAAGCAAACTCGGCCTCGGGCGAGTGATGGATGCGTTGCTCGAACGCCGCCAGAATTTTATGCCGGTCGCTGCCCTTGACCGCCATGATGAACGGAAAGCCGAAACGGGCCTTGTAAGCCTCGTTCAGTTCGGTAAAGCGCCGGAATTCTTCAGGCGTGCAGAGGTGGATACCGGCACCCGCCTGTTCATCGGTACTGGCCTGAGTCAGCTCGCCCTGAACCGCAGCCTTGCCTGCCAGGTCCGGGTGAGCTTTGATCAGTGCCAACTGTTGTTCGTGAGTGGCATTGAGCAGAATCTCGCTCATCCGCGCATGCAGGGTGTCGAGCTGATCCAGCTCCGGGCCTGCGCCCTGATCAAACGCTTGTTGCGCGATCCATGGCGAGTGCTCGTAGACATCGGCAAAGGTCGCGGTAAACGCATCGCGGCTCAGGGTCGAGGGCTTCAGGTTCTGCAATTCGCTCATAGCGTCGCCCTAGTGAAGGGATGTTCAGTGTGCCAGTGGCGAGCAATGTCCACACGGCGAGTGAACCATACCTGCTGGTGGCCTTTGGCGTATTCGATAAAGCGTTTCAGCGCAGCAAGCCGGGCAGGTCGGCCAATCAGGCGACAGTGCAGGCCAATCGAAAGCATCTTTGGCGCGTCTTCGCCTTCGGCATACAGCACGTCGAACGCGTCCTTCAAGTATTGGAAAAACTGCTCGCCATTGTTGAAGCCCTGCACCTGAGTGAAGCGCATGTCATTGGTGTCCAGCGTGTACGGGATCACCAGATGAGGCTTGCCGGTCGGGTTGTTCGGCTCCCAATAAGGCAGGTCGTCGTCGTAGGTGTCGCAGTCGTAGAGAAAACCACCTTCCTCCATGACCAGCCGCCGTGTGTTCGGCCCGGTGCGCCCGGTGTACCAACCCAGCGGACGTTCACCGCTGATCTCGGTGAGGATCTGAATCGCCTGGCGCATGTGTTCGCGCTCTTCGGCTTCGTCCATGTTCTGATAGTCGATCCAGCGGTAGCCATGGCTGCAGATCTCATGACCGTCGGCGACCATGGCGCGGATCACGTCCGGATGACGTTGCGCCGCCATGGCAACCGCGAAGATGGTCAGGGGAATGTCGAACTGCTTGAACAGCTTGAGAATGCGCCACACCCCGGCACGGCTGCCGTACTCGTACAGCGACTCCATGCTCATGTTGCGCTGGCCTTGCAGCGGCTGCGCGGCGACCATTTCAGAGAGAAAGGCTTCGGATTCCTTGTCGCCGTGCAGGATATTGCGCTCGCCGCCTTCCTCGTAATTCAGCACGAACGACAACGCGATGCGTGCATTGCCCGGCCAGCGAGGATGAGGCGGGTTGCTGCCGTAACCGATCAGGTCGCGAGGGTATTCAGCGCTCACTGCGAGCTTCCTTATGTGCGTGGTATCAGGTGCAATGCGAGAAGCACGCAAGGCACTGCTGGATGAAGATTGTATACAATTTGATTTGCAGGTTGTAACCCTGAACTATTCTTCATCGACGGTCATTGTTGCTCACTAGTTAAGCAAGAAACCTGCCTGACTGGTCAGTTAAAGCGAAAAAACCTGATTATTTTCCTTGGCTTCACTGAAGTTGGCGGTCTATCGTCGTGCGACGGTCAGGTCGATGCTCCGCAGGGATTTCATTGTGTACAGGTTTTTGCAAAAGTGTCTTAATCGGTGGCAATTGCACACTGGCGGGCACCCGATTGGTGCGCTGCTTTTGATCACTCGCATGCAAGGGGCGACGTTTTGGGAAAATTGACCACACACGTACTGGACTCCGCCCATGGTTGTCCGGGCAGTTCGATTCGTATTGACCTGTATCGCGTGGACGATCAGCAGTTGCTGCACATCGTCAGCGTCGTGACCAACAGTGATGGACGCTGCGATGCGCCTTTGCTGCAAGGCGATGACTATCAGTCTGGCGTGTATCAGCTGCACTTTCAGGCGGGCGATTACTACCGCGCACGAGGCGTGGTGCTGAACGAACCGGCCTTTCTCGATGAGGTGGTGCTGCGCTTCGGTATTGATGCAGGTCAGGAACATTTTCATGTGCCGCTGTTAATCTCGCCGTACAGCTACTCGACTTACAGAGGCAGCTGATTCTCTTGCCCGCCCCACACTGCGGGCTTTTTTTCGTGCGCGTTTCCTGAGCGCGTTTTCTGCGTTTGCTTCCATGGTCTGCTTCCTGAAGCACCCTGTGTACAATGCGCCAGCCCCAAGGCCGTAATCCATCTGCGCACGAGCATTCATGAACGATCAGTCCCTGCCCCTCAAGAAACCGTCGCGCAGCCTCGACAGTGGCCGCAGCGTTACGCAGGACGATGTTGTTTACGAGCACATTTTCGATGCGATTCTGGAGCAGCGCCTGGCGCCCGGCACCAGGTTGAGTGAAGAAGCGCTGGGCGAGATTTTCGGTGTCAGCCGCACCATCATTCGCCGGGCGCTGTCGCGGCTGGGGCATGAAGGGGTTGTGTTGTTGCGCCCCAATCGCGGTGCGGTGGTTGCCAGTCCCAGTGTCGAAGAGGCGCGTCAGGTGTTCTTCGCCCGGCGCATGGTCGAGCAAGCCATCACTGAACTGGCCGTCGAGCATGCCACTGCCGAACAATTGGCCGAGCTGCGCCAGATGGTCAGCGACGAGCGCGACAGCTTTGCCCGCGGTGACCGGGGGGCGGGCATTCGTCTATCCGGCGAGTTCCATCTGCAACTGGCGGTGGTTGCGAAGAACGCGCCATTGATCAGCTTTCAGCGCAGTCTGGTGTCACAGACGTCACTGATTATTGCCCAGTACGAAACCGGCAACCGCACGCATTGTTCATACGATGAGCACAGCCAATTGATCGACGCCATCGAAGCCCGCGATGCACCGCTGGCAGTCGAGCTGATGATGCATCACATGGACCATATCGACAGCAAACTCGACCTTGACGAAGACAGTGCCTCGGATGATTTGCAGGCGGTGTTCTCGCACGTAATGGGCCGGAAAAAGCCGCTGCGTTGAGGCTGCTCATCCGGAAACTTCTCGTTCCTCACGCGCCAGCGTAGGGATGCGTTGGGTGACGCTCCGCGTCACAATCTGCGCAGCGCCACACACTCAAAATCGGACGCAGAGCGTCCAGAAGTGCATGCCAACGCAGAGCATTGGCACGATAGCCAATCACATTCGGTTCAACCCCGCTCATGCACCAACCGACCACCCGACCAGGTCTGTTTCACGGTCCGGTCGTCGCCAATTGTCATCAGCACAAACAGAATCTCTTCAATTCCCTTGGCCTGTTTCAGCCGATACGACAGCAGCGGCGTGGCGTCGTAATCGAGCACCAGGAAGTCGGCCTCGTTGCCAGGCTTGAGGCTGCCGACCTTGTCTTCCAGACGCAGCGCACGTGCGCCGCCCAGGGTTGCCAGATACAGCGATTTGAAGGGGTTCAGACGTGCGCCTTGCATCTGCATGACTTTGTAGGCTTCGTTCAGGGTCTGCAGAATCGAAAAGCTGGTACCGCCGCCCACATCGGTGCCCAGGCCGACGTTGACCTTGTGCTTCTCGGCCATTGGCAGATTGAACAGGCCGCTGCCCAGAAACAGGTTGGAGGTCGGGCAGAAGGCGATGGCCGAGCCGGTCTGCGCGAGGCGCGCGCACTGTGCGTCGCACAGGTGTACGCCATGGGCAAACACCGAGCGCTCGCTCAGCAGGTTGAAGTGGTCGTAGACGTCCAGGTAATGCTTGCGCTCGGGGAACAGCGCCTTGACCCACTCGACCTCCTGAAGGTTTTCGCTGATGTGGGTCTGCAGGTACAGGCCGGGGTACTCGGTCAGCAACTGGCCCGCCAGACTCAGCTGTTCCGGGCTGCTGGTCGGTGCGAAACGCGGGGTCACGGCGTAGCTCAGGCGACCCTTGCCGTGCCAGCGTTCTATCAACGCTTTGCTGTCGGCGTAGCTGGAGGCTGGCGTATCGACCAGATAATCCGGCGCGTTACGGTCCATCATTACCTTGCCAGCGATCATGCGCAGATCGAGTGCCTGCGCCGCGCTGAAAAACGCCTCCACCGACTCCTTGTGTACGCTGCCGAATACCAGCGCCGTGGTGGTGCCGTTGCGCAGCAGCTCCTTGATGAAGATGTCCGCGACCTGCGCCGAATGTGCGGGGTCGGCAAACTGGCTTTCGCAGGGAAACGTATAGGTGTTGAGCCAGTCCAGCAATTGCGCGCCATACGCGCCGATCATGCCGGTCTGCGGCAAGTGGATATGCGTGTCGATGAAGCCTGGGGTGATCAAGGCGTTCTGATACTCGATCAGCTCTACATCACTGTCGAGGCCGTCGAGCAGGTCGGCGGCATGACCCACCGACACGATGTTACCGTCCTCGACCAGCAGCAGGCCGTCGGCGAAGTATTCATAAGATGCTTCCACCGCCACTTCGGCAGGGTCGGCAATGCTGTGGACGATGGCGGCGCGGTAGGCTTTACGGTTGGACACTGAACTCATGGCACTCTCGTTGTGACTGACTGCTGTCATTGCGACTGGCTGCGGCGTGACGCAGGCAGCAGTCTGGCAATAGGTTTTGCGTTGGCGCTCTGTTGGCCAAAGCTGACGTTGTAGGTGGCGATCACTTCTGCGGCGATAGACACCGCAATCTCGATGGGCAGCTTGCCTTTGACCTCGGCCAGGCCCATTGGGCAACGCATGCGTTGTAGCAGGCTGGCGTCGAATCCGCGTTCGCGCAAGCGATGTTCGAACTTGACCCGTTTGGTCTTCGAGCCGATCAAGCCGAAGTAGCCAAAGTCACCGCGCGTGAGGATGGCGGCGGTGAGCTCCAGATCGAGCTGATGGTTGTGGGTCATCACGATGCAGTAAGTGCCGACGGGCAACTGCGCAACTTCATCGGCCGGCTCATCGCTGATGATCTGCAGCACGCCCTCGGGCATTGTTTCCGGAAATTCGTGTTCACGGCTGTCGATCCAGCGCACCCGGCAGGGCAGGCTGGCCAGCAACGGCACCAGCGCGCGGCCGACATGACCTGCGCCGAACACTGCGATCTGTGCGACGGGCTCGCCCATCGGCTCGAACAACAGCACGTTGACGCCACCGCAACACTGACCGAGGCTCGCGCCTAGATTGAAGCGCTCCAACCGGGTCTGCCGGGTGCCGCTGGCGAGCATCTCGCGGGCGATTTCCATGGCTTTGTATTCCAGATGCCCGCCGCCGATGGTGTCGTGGATGCGCTCGGCACAGACCACCATTTTTGACCCGGCGTTACGCGGCGTCGAGCCCAGCTCCTCAATGATCGTTACCAGAATGCCGGGTTCACTGCGGGCCTGAAGCTCGGCCAGAGCGCTGATCCAGTTATTCATGATGGGTGCGCCCTGCGGGGTACAACTGACGTATCTGCTCGCATCCCCACAGCACTTTTTCCGGCGTCGCCGGGGCATCGATGTTCGGCTGATAACGGTAATCGCCAAGGCTCGCCACTGCGTCCTTGATTGCACACCATGCGGCAATGCCGAGCATGAAGGGCGGCTCGCCAACGGCTTTGGAGTGGAATACCGTGTCTTCCGGATTCTTGCGGTTTTCGACCAGCTTGACCCGCAAGTCCAGCGGCATGTCGGCAACGGCCGGGATCTTGTACGACGCCGGGCCGCTGGTCATCAGTTTGCCTTTGTCATTCCACACCAGCTCCTCGGTGGTCAGCCAGCCTGCGCCCTGAATGTAGCCGCCTTCGACCTGACCGATGTCGATGGCCGGGTTCAGTGAGGCACCGACGTCGTGCAGGATGTCAGTGCGCAATGTTTTGTATTCGCCGGTCAGGGTGTCGACGATCACCTCGACGCAGGCCGCGCCAAACGCGTAGTAATAGAATGGCCGACCACTTGCCTGGCTTCGGTCATAAAAAATCTTCGGCGTTTTGTAGTAGCCGGTGCTGGACAGCGACACCTGCCCCATCCATGCCAGTTGCGCCAGCTCGGCAAAGGGCAAAACGATCTCGCCGATCCGCACATGGCCGTTACGAAATTCAATCTCGGTTTCCGCCACGTCGTAATGCCGGGCGGCGAATTCGACCAGGCGTTGCTTGAGGATTTCCGCAGCATTCTGCGCCGCCTTGCCATTCAGGTCGGTGCCGCTTGAGGCAGCCGTCGGCGAGGTATTCGGCACCTTGTCAGTGTTGGTCGCCGTGATCTGAATGCGCTCGATGTCCACTTGAAACACTTGCGCCACGACTTGCGCGACCTTGGTGTTCAAACCCTGACCCATTTCGGTGCCGCCGTGGTTCAAGTGGATGCTGCCGTCGGTGTAGATATGGATCAGCGCACCGGCCTGATTGAGGAAGCTGGCGGTAAAGGAAATACCGAATTTGACCGGTGTCAGCGCCAGGCCTTTTTTCAGGATCGGACTGCTGGCATTGAAGGCCCGAATGGCTTCGCGGCGCTCCACGTACTGGCTGCTTTGCTCCAGATCCGCGGTCATTTCTTCCAGCAGATTGTGCTCGACGGTCTGGTAGTAATGAGTGACGTTGCGCTCGGTCTTGCCGTAGTAGTTGGCCTTGCGCACCGCCAACGGGTCTTTGCCCAGAAAGCGCGCAATGCAGTCCATGACTTCTTCGATGGCAACCATGCCTTGCGGGCCGCCAAAGCCTCGGTAGGCGGTATTGGACGCCGTGTGGGTCTTGCAGCGATGACCATTGATCGTCGCTTCGCCCAGGTAATAGGCGTTGTCGGCATGGAACATGGCGCGGTCTACGATAGAGGCCGACAGGTCTGGCGAATAGCCGCAGTTGGCGGCCAGATCCAGTTCGATGCCTTGCAGCCGACCCTCGTCATCAAAGCCTACGTCGTATTCGATGTAAAACGGGTGGCGCTTGCCGGTCATCTGCATGTCTTCGAAGCGTTGCAGACGCATCTTGGTTGGCTGCCCGGTCAGGCGCGCAATCACCGCGCACAGGCAGGCCGGGCTTGCCGCCTGGGTTTCCTTGCCCCCAAAGCCACCGCCCATGCGCCGCATGTCGACCACGATGTGGTTCATCGGCACGTCCAGAACCTCGGCTACCAGCTTCTGGATTTCCGTGGGGTTCTGGGTCGAGCAGTACACAATCATGCCGCCGTCTTCAGTCGGCATGACCGAAGATATCTGCGTCTCCAGATAGAAGTGCTCTTGGCCGCCGATGTGCAGGTTGCCTTGCAAACGGTGGGTTGCAGTTTCCAACGCCGCCGCAGAGTCGCCACGCTTGTGGGTATGGCTGTCGAGCACGAAATGCTTCTGGCGCAAAGCCTGAACCACATCCAGTACGGGTTCCAGATCCTCGTACTTGATGATCGCGGCCATCGCCGCCTCGCGTGCAATATCCAGATCACGTGCGGCCACGGCGAGCACCGGCTGGCCAACGAACTCCACCTTGTCGATGGCCAGCAACGGGTCGCCCGGCAGCAGCGGCCCGATGTCCTTCAGACCGGGAATATCCTCGTGCGTGATCGCGATTCTTACGCCCTCGAAGGCGTAGCAGGGCGCGGTGTCGATGCTGATGATCCGCGCATGGGCACGGTCCGACATTCGTGCATACACATGCAGCTGATTGGGAAACTCCAGGCGGTCATCGATATACACCGCTTCGCCAGACACGTGTTTGTCGGCGCTGTCGTGCTTGACGCTACGGCCGACGCCGGTGCTCAGGCCCTGTTGAAACAGCGCCAGCATTTCAGTTTGGGTCAGTTGCGGGCTGTGATTAGACATAGTCGGTCACCCGCGTCACAACGGCTGGATGCTGCACTTCGATGAAGTATTTGCGCAGCAGGTTCTGGGCGCTCAGCAAGCGGTATTCCTTGCTCGCGCGGAAGTCCGACAGCGGGGTGAAATCTTCGCTCAGGGCCGCACAGGCGTGTTCGACGGTTTCGTTGTTCCACGGTTCGCCGATCAGGGCCTGCTCGCAGGCCTCAGCGCGTTTCGGAATTGCCGCCATGCCGCCAAACGCCACGCGTGCATCGCGAATCATGCCGTCTTCGATAGTCAGACGAAACGCTGCGCAGACCGCCGAGATGTCATCGTCCAGTCGTTTGGAAACTTTGTAGGCGCGAAACGTCTGCCGAGGATTGGCTGTGGGCACGATGATCTTTTCGATGAACTCGCTTGCCTGGCGGGCGGTGACCTTGTAATCGATGAAGAAGTCTTCCAGCGCGAGGGTGCGCTGAGTCGTGCCCTTGCGCAGCACGATCTGTGCGCCGAGGGCGATCAGCAACGGCGGGGAGTCACCAATCGGTGAGGCGTTGCCGATGTTGCCGCCCAGCGTGCCCTGATTGCGAATCTGCAACGAGGCGAAGCGCTGCAGCAGCTCGCCAAAGTCCGGGTATTCAGCGTTCAGTGCCGCGTAGCAATCGGTCAGCGGCGTGGCCGCACCGATTTCCAGGCGGTCGTCAAAGCGCTCGACGCGCTTCATTTCGGCAATGTGTCCGACGTAAATCATGGCCGGCAATGGCTTGTGAAACTGGGTCACTTCCAGTGCCAGATCGGTGCCACCTGCCAGCAGCCGGGCTTGAGGATTGGCCTGATACAGATCGGCAAGATCCGCCACGGTCAGCGGGATAAGGCAGTGTTTTTCGCCGTCGTCGAGTTGGCCGGTCTGGTCTGGCGTGATCGCACGCAGGCGCTCGATGGTCTGCGCCTGGCGCTGATCGAACTGGTCAGGCAAGCGCTGGGCGCAGGACTGTTCGGCAGCGGCCAGAATCGGTCGATAGCCGGTGCAACGGCACAGGTTGCCGGCCAGCGCTTCGTGGGCCTGATGGGCGTCGGCGTCGGTGCTGTTCTTTTGCAGGGCAAACAGCGACATCACAAAGCCTGGCGTACAGAAGCCGCATTGCGACCCATGACACTCGACCATGGCCTTTTGCACGCTGTGCAACTGGCCCTGATACTTCAGGTCTTCGACGCTGATCAATTGCTTGCCATGCAGCGACGCCACAAAGGTCAGGCACGAATTAAGGCTGCGGTAACGCAATTGCTGCTGGCCATCTGCGTCGCTGTGCAGCTCGCCGACGACTACCGTGCAGGCGCCACAGTCACCGCTGGCGCAACCTTCCTTGGTACCGGGCTTGTGTGCCTGCTCACGCAGGTAGGTCAGCACGGTCATGTTCGGATTCAGGGCGCGCTCGGTTTTTAGCTCTTGGTTCAAAAGGAACTGAATCACGGCGCAAAGCCCTCACATTTATTGTCATCAGACACATTGATGAATCTATCAGCTCTGCTTATTGGGTCAATTTTTTTCTGACCTGAAAGTCAGGAAATTGAGTTTTTCACCGATCTGCCAATTAAAGGCTGCATGGTTCTTGCATCATCTGACGGACGATGTACAAGGTTTTTGCTCATTTCGTGTCATTTTCCGCGTTTATGGCCCTGCGCCACTCATGCCGGTTGCGATACACTTCGCGGCTAGCAGCAACACTGGTCTTTTTGAAGGATAGTCATGACGTTCAAGGCACCGGACAGCCTCGCTGAGCAAATCGCTCATCACCTTGCCGAGCGGATCATTCGCGGTGAGCTCAAGCCTGGAGAGCGTATCCAGGAGCAAAAAGTCACGCAGGCGTTGAACGTCAGCCGTGGCTCCGTGCGCGAAGCATTACTGATTCTGGAGCGCCGCCATCTGGTGGCGATCCTGCCGCGACGTGGCGCACAGGTGACAGTGCTCAACGCGCACAATGTCACCAGCCTGTGCTGCATGATGAGAGAGCTGTACATTCTGCTGGCCAACGCAGTGGTCGAGCGCTGGACGACCGAGGAGGATCTTGCGCCGTTCATGCAGATACAACAGCGTCTGAAGGCCAGTTTCGAGCAGCAGGACGTCAATGCATTCGTCGAAGAGAGCTTCAATGTGATGCGCGCAGCCTATCCGTTCGCCAACAACCCGTACCTTGAGGAAACCGTCGAGAATCTGCAGCCTTCCATGAGCCGCAGCTATTTCCTTGCGCTCGAGCAACGCAAGGCCGATATGGGCGACTACCTGGCGTTGTTCGACGAATTGCTTGGCGCAGTGGTGGCGCGGGATATTCCGAAGATTCGTGTCGTGCTGGTCAGCTACTGTCAGCGCAGCTGCCAGCTGGTGCTGGCCGCTCTGGCAGCGGGCTGACGCCGTGCGCCTGAAGTGCATCAAGCTGGCGGGGTTCAAATCTTTCGTCGACCCCACCACGGTGAACTTCCCCAGCAACATGGCGGCCGTTGTCGGCCCCAATGGTTGCGGCAAGTCCAATATCATCGACGCCGTGCGCTGGGTCATGGGCGAAAGCTCAGCCAAGAACCTGCGCGGCGAGTCGATGACCGATGTCATCTTCAATGGCTCGACCAGCCGCAAGCCGGTCAGCCAGGCCAGCATCGAACTGGTGTTCGACAACTCCGACGGCACTCTGGTGGGCGAGTACGCGGCCTACGCGGAAATTTCGATTCGCCGCAAGGTGACGCGCGACAGTCAGAACAGCTATTACCTCAACGGCACCAAATGCCGTCGTCGTGACATTACCGATATCTTCCTCGGCACCGGCCTGGGGCCACGCAGCTACTCGATCATCGAGCAGGGCATGATCTCCAAGCTGATCGAAGCCAAGCCTGAAGACCTGCGCAACTTCATCGAAGAAGCTGCCGGGATTTCCAAGTACAAGGAACGACGTCGGGAAACCGAAAACCGTATTCGTCGCACCCACGAGAATCTGGCGCGTCTGACCGACCTTCGCGAAGAGCTGGAGCGTCAGCTGGAGCGCCTGCACCGTCAGGCTCAAGCCGCCGAGAAGTATCAGGAATACAAGGCCGAAGAGCGTCAGCTCAAGGCGCAACTGTCGGCCTTGCGCTGGCAGGCGTTGAACGAGCAGGTCGGTCAGCGCGAAGCGGTAATCGGCAATCAGGAAGTCGGGTTCGAAGCATTGGTGGCAGATCAGCGTAGCGCTGACGCCAGCATCGAGCGCCTGCGCGACGGCCATCATGATTTGTCCGAGCGCTTCAATCTGGTGCAGGGGCGCTTCTATTCGGTCGGCGGCGACATTGCCCGTGTCGAACAGAGCATCCAGCACGGCCAGCAGCGTCTGCGCCAATTGCAGGACGACCTGCACGAAGCCGAACGCGCGCGCCAGGAAACCGAATCCCACCTGGGGCACGACACCACGTTGCTCGCTACCCTTGGTGAAGAGCTGGAAATGCTTGAGCCCGAGCAGGAAATGACCAGTGCTGCCGCCGAAGAGTCAGCCATTGCGCTGGAAGACGCCGAAGCCGCCATGCAGGGCTGGCAGGAGAAGTGGGACGTCTTCAATCAGCAATCCGCCGAGCCGCAGCGCCAGGCGCAGGTTCAGCAATCGCGTATTCAGCAGCTGGAACAGAGCATTGAGCGTCTGGCCGAGCGCCAGCGACGTCTGGGGGAGGAGCGTCAGCTGTTGGCGGCCGATCCGGAAGACGCGGCCATTCTTGAGCTGAGTGAAGACTTCGCCACCCGCGACCTGACCCTTGAAGAACTGCACATGGGCGAGGAGCAGGCGGTCGAGCGTCTGGAGCAATTGCGCGACGCGCTGCAAAACGCCAGTCAGGCGCAGCAGCAGGCGCAGGGCGAACTGCAACGCCTGAATGGCCGACTGGCTTCGCTGGAGGCACTGCAACAGGCGGCACTCGATCCAGATACCGGCACCGCCGAATGGCTGCGCGACCAGCAACTGGCCGAGCGCCCGCGTCTGGCCGAAGGGCTGAGTGTCGAGGCAGGCTGGGAACTGGCCGTGGAAACCGTACTGGGTGCCGACTTGCAGGCGGTATTGGTCGATGACTTTGACGGGCTTGATCTGGCCAGCTTCGAACAAGGCGACCTGCGCCTGCTCAGTGCCGGTGCGGACAACGTGCGCGTGGCCGGCAGCTTGCTTGAGAAAGTCGACAGTACGGTTGATCTGTCAGCCTGGCTGGGGCAGGTGATTCCGGTCGAGAATCTCGACGAAGCGCTGGCGCGACGCGCGCAATTGGGTGCAGGACAAAGCCTGATCAGCCGGGATGGCTATTGGGTCGGGCGGCATTTTTTGCGGGTCAGACGCGCCAGTGAAGCACAGAGCGGTGTATTGGCGCGTGCTCAGGAATTGCAGCAACTAGGGCTGGAGCGTGACGAACGCGAAGCGACGCTGGCAACGCTGGAAGAGCAACTGCTGAATCTGCGCGAGCAACAGTCACAGCAGGAAGAAGCCCGTGAGCAACTGCGCCGTCGTGTGCAGGATGAAACCCGTCAGCAAAGCGAACTCAAGGCGCAACTGTCAGCGGCCAGGGTCAAGGTCGAGCAGTTGACCCTGCGCCGCACGCGCCTTGACGAAGAACTGGCCGAGCTGGCCGAGCAGCGCGCTGCCGAGCATGAACAGCTTGGCGAGTCGCGCCTGCAATTGCAGGACGCGCTGGACGCCATGGCGCAGGACACTGAGCAGCGCGAAGTGCTGCAGGCCCAGCGTGACTCGCTGCGCGAGCGCCTGGACCGGATACGTCAGGATGCGCGCCAGCACAAGGACCACAGTCATCAACTGGCGGTGCGTCTGGGTTCGATCAAGGCGCAATACGATTCGACGCGTCAGGCGCTTGAGCGCCTGCGTATGCAGTCCGAACGGCTTACCGAAAAACGCGAGCAGCTCAGCCTCAATCTGGAGGAGGGCGAAGCACCGCTTGAAGAACTGCGCCTCAAGCTTGAAGAGCTGCTCGAACGGCGCATGGTGGTCGATGATGAAATGCGCGTCGCCAAGAATGCCCTGGAAGACGCCGACCGGGAACTGCGTGAAGCAGAGAAGCGCCGCACCCAGGCCGAGCAGCAGTCGCAATTGCTGCGCGGTCAGCTGGAGCAGCAACGGCTGGAATGGCAGTCGTTGACCGTGCGCCGTACGGCCTTGCAGGACCAGTTGCACGAAGATGGCTACGACTTGCACGGCGTGCTGGCCACGCTGACCCCGGAGGCCAGCGAACAGGCCGCCGAGCAGCAACTGGAAAGCATCGCCGGGCGTATTCAGCGGCTGGGCGCGATCAACCTTGCGGCCATCGACGAATACCAGCAGCAATCCGAGCGCAAACGCTATCTGGATGCGCAGGACGCCGATCTTGTGGAGGCGCTCGACACGCTGGAAAACGTGATCCGCAAGATCGACAAGGAAACCCGAAATCGCTTCAAGGATACCTTCGATCAGATAAACAGCGGAATTCAGGCACTTTTTCCGAAAGTTTTCGGTGGAGGCTCCGCTTATTTGGAACTGACAGGCGAAGATCTACTCGATACAGGGGTGACAATCATGGCGCGGCCCCCTGGCAAGAAAAACAGCACCATTCATTTGCTGTCGGGTGGAGAGAAAGCCTTGACTGCACTGGCGCTGGTTTTTGCGATTTTCAAGCTCAATCCTGCACCGTTCTGCATGCTCGATGAGGTTGATGCGCCGCTGGATGATGCCAACGTGGGCCGCTATGCACGTTTGGTGAAAGAAATGTCACAAACGGTGCAGTTTATTTACATCACTCACAACAAGATCGCCATGGAAATGGCTGATCAACTGATGGGGGTGACGATGCATGAGCCCGGTTGTTCGCGGCTTGTGGCCGTGGATGTGGAAGAGGCCATGGCGCTGGTGGATGCCTGAGTGAACGTTCGCTGGCGCGGGGAAAATCCCGTGAAAAAGCCGGAAAATGTCACGGTTGTGCGGTAGATGGCACTTCGGGCAACAAAGAGACGTAACAGACGGTGTAAAGTTGCCTTTGGTCGTGCTAGTTTAGTGACCACTTTTTTATTTTCGCGTGGGCAAAATGCCAGTCAGAACATAGACTTGGCACCACGTATTAAAGGGGTTTAGGCCCTTATTTTCAGATTTCTTCATTAGAGGCACTGGATTACATGGAAATCGGTCTGCGCGAGTGGCTGATCGTCATCGGCATAATAGTCATCGCCGGTATTCTCTTTGATGGCTGGCGCCGTATGCGCGGCAGCAAAGGTAAATTGAAATTCAGGCTGGATCGCAGCTTTTCCAATCTTCCAGAGGAAGAGGAACCGACGACGGCCGAAGTGCTGGGGCCGCCCCGTGTGCTGGATACTCACAAAGAGCCGCAACTGGACGAGCAGGATCTGCCGTCGATGAGCGCCAGCCCGCGTGACAAGAAGCGCGGCAGTGAGAAACGCGGTGGTGACAAGAAACGCAAGGATGAGCCGCAGCAGGGCGACTTGAATCTGGATGTCGACGGCCCAAGCCTGTTCACGGCGCACGACGATGATTTCCCGGATGACAAACCTGCCCAGCGCATCACTGAAGACAAAGACCTGCCTCCGGTCGAAGAAGTACTGGTCATCAGCGTGATCTCGCGCAGCGAAGGCGGCTTCAAAGGCCCTGCGCTGTTGCAGAACATTCTGGAAAGCGGTCTGCGTTTCGGCGAGATGGACATTTTCCATCGTCACGAAAGCATGGCAGGCAACGGCGAAGTACTGTTTTCGATGGCCAACGCAGTCAAGCCTGGCGTGTTCGATCTCGACGATATCGACCATTTCAGCACCCGTGCAGTCAGCTTCTTTCTTGGCTTGCCAGGTCCGCGTCATCCGAAACAGGCTTTCGATGTCATGGTTGCAGCAGCTCGCAAACTGGCCCACGAGCTTGATGGCGAACTGAAAGATGACCAGCGCAGTGTCATGACCGCGCAGACCATCGAGCATTACCGCCAGCGTATCGTTGAGTTCGAGCGCCGTGCGCTGACCCAGCGTCGCGTCTAAGCGCTTTCTGGATAGCTCCCTGGCTGAAATCGCGCCCTGGCGTGTCTTCAAGGGGAGCTGGATCGCCATAGAACAGAACCAACAGATGAGCAGCCTCGGCTGCTTTTTTGCTTTTTGAGAGAACACTCGTATGAAGGCCGTCGAAACCCGAATCCTCGAACTGCGTGCAGAGCTGGATCAGCACAATTACCGCTATCACGTTCTGGATGAGCCAAGCATCCCGGATGTCGAGTACGACCGCCTGTTCCACGAACTCAAGGCCCTTGAAGCAGACAATCCGCATCTGGTGACCCCGGATTCCCCCACGCAACGGGTGGGCAGCGCTGCATTGTCGGCATTCACTCAGGTGCGCCATGAAGTGCCGATGCTCAGCCTGGGCAACGCTTTCGAAGAGAATGACCTGCGCGAGTTTGACCGCCGGGTGACCGAGGGACTGGATTTGCCTGCGGGTGATCTGTTCGGCGCGGGCAACAAGGTCGAGTACAGCTGCGAGCCCAAGCTGGACGGTCTGGCGGTCAGCCTGCTGTATCGCGACGGGGCGCTGGTGCGCGGGGCAACGCGTGGCGACGGGACCACGGGCGAAGACATCAGCGTCAATGTGCGCACGGTGCGCAACATTCCGCTCAAGCTGCAAGGCAAGGGCTGGCCGGATGTGCTGGAAGTGCGCGGCGAAGTGTTCATGTCCAAGGCCGGTTTCGAGCGGCTCAATGCCAGCCAGCTGGAAGTCGGCGGCAAGACCTTCGCCAACCCGCGTAACGCCGCCGCTGGCAGCCTGCGTCAGCTGGACTCGAAGATCACCGCCAACCGGCCGCTGGAATTCTGCTGCTATGGCCTTGGCCAGACGTCGGCAGAAATCGCCGACACCCATATTGGCGTGCTGAACGCGCTCAAAAAATGGGGCATGCCGGTCAGCCGCGAACTGAAGCTCGCTGATGGCGTCGAGGAGTGTTTGGCCTACTACAAGGACATTGGTGAGCGACGTCTGTCGCTCAGCTACGAGATCGACGGGGTGGTGTTCAAGGTCAACAGCCTGGCGGCCCAGCGCGAACTGGGCTTTCGTGCCCGTGAGCCACGCTGGGCCATTGCCCACAAATTCCCGGCGATGGAAGAACTGACCGAGCTGCTGGACGTTGAGTTTCAGGTTGGCCGTACCGGCGCAGTGACGCCGGTTGCGCGTCTCAAGCCGGTCAAGGTTGCGGGCGTCATGGTCGCCAATGCCACGTTGCACAACATGGACGAAGTGGCGCGGCTGGGGTTGATGATCGGCGATACGGTGATCATCCGTCGCGCTGGCGACGTGATTCCGCAGGTGGTGCAGGTGGTGGTCGAGCGTCGCCCGGAGACCGCGAAACCGGTCGAGGTGCCGCAGACCTGCCCGGTGTGCGGCTCGCAAGTCGAGCGCACGCAGTTGATCAAACGCAGCAAGGGCAAGGAAACGGTCAGCGAAGGCGCGGTGTACCGTTGCGTCGGGCGTCTGGCCTGCGGTGCGCAGTTGAAGCAGGCGATCATTCACTACGTGTCGCGTCGCGCCATGGACATCGAAGGCCTGGGCGACAAGACCATCGAGCAACTGGTCGATGAAAAGCTCATCGGCTCGCCTGCCGACCTCTACAAGCTGAAATACGAGCAGATCATTGATCTGGAAGGCTTTGCTGACATCTCCAGCAACAAGCTGCTCAAGGCAATCGCCGACAGTAAGCAGCCGACCCTGGCGCGCTTCATCTATGCCTTGGGCATCCCTGACGTAGGTGAGGAGACGGCCAAGGTGCTGGCGCGTTCGCTGGCGTCTCTGGATCGCGTGAAGCAGGCGTTACCGGAAGTGCTTACCTATCTGCCGGATGTTGGTCTGGAAGTGGCTCACGAGATTCACAGCTTTTTCGAGGACGAGCACAACCGCAACGTCATCGACGCGCTGCTCGGCGAATGCGGACTGCAACTTCAGGATCAGGGCGAACTGGGTGCCGAATTTGCCGCCAGTACCACCTTGGAAGGGCTGATCGACAAGCTGCACATTCCGTCGGTAGGGCCGGGCGCTGCGCAGAAGCTGGCCGAGAAATTTGGCACGCTGGAAGCAATCATCAGCGCCGACTGGCTGGACATGCGCCAGGCGCTGCCGGAGAAGCAGGCCAAATCGGTGCGCGACTTCTTTGACGACAGCACCAACGCCGAGCGCGCCCGCGCTATCGAAGCTCAATTGAAAGACTTCGGCATGCATTGGCGCAGTGAGAAGAAAGCAGTAGAAGGCTTGCCGCTGGCGGGGCAGACCTGGGTGCTGACCGGTTCGCTGGAGCGCATGAGCCGCGACGTCGCCAAGGAAAAACTTGAAAGCCTCGGAGCCAAGGTGTCTGGCTCGGTATCGGCCAAGACCCACACCGTCGTCGCAGGACCCGGTGCCGGCTCGAAACTGACCAAGGCCAACGAACTGGGGCTGACCGTGCTGGACGAAGACGCGCTGCTCAAACGCCTGACCGAACTGGGCGTGGAGGTTGATTGAGGAAGGCCGACGCTCAGTATGCCCTGATTATCATGCGACGCTCCGCGTCGCATGTAGTTCTGGACGCTCTGCGTCCGATCTTGAGTGACGCTCCAGTGGAATGCCTTTCTCGACGCTCTGCGTCGCAAACAGGGACGCGGAGCGTCCTGAACAGCATTCCAACACGGAGCATTGGCACGAGAGTTACAAATATCTCATTCCTGATACTCCGCATCACACGCTCCTGGTGCACCGTTTTAGACCAACAATATGCCGTCAATACGTTCCATGCATGCCGCCCGATAATATTTTGAACCCCTGAAGCGTCGGCATGATCTAGTCCATGCAAGGTCACCGGGAGATCGCCATGTATCGCTTTTTCGAGCAATTGAGTTCACGTATTACCGCCCCATTTATTGGCGAGACCAAACGTAACAGCAAGGTGTGGCAATGCACTTGCGGCCAGTCGGTGTTTTTCCCCAATTCCCAATGCCTCGCCTGTTCGGCAGCGCTGGGCTACCTGCCAGAGCAGGGACGTGTCGCTACGCTTGAAGCGGGCCCGGTGCCGACCATCTGGCGTCTTAGTGACGAGCCGGGTGCCGGGCTGTATCGGCGTTGCGCCAACCTCGATACCCCGGCAGCCTGCAACTGGCTGTTCCCGGAACATAACGCGGGTGAGTTCTGCGTTGCTTGCAGCCTCAATCGCACCATTCCCGACCTGTCTGTTGCCGAAAATGGCGAGCGCTGGCGCAAGGTCGAGACTGCCAAGCGTCGTCTGGTCGCGCAATTGATCTCCCTGGGGCTGAACGTCATCCCCAAGAGCCTTGACGAAGAAACCGGCCTGGCTTTCGATTTTGTCGGCGTCGATCTGGAAGGCAAGCTGCCAACCACCGGCCACGCCAATGGCCTGATCACCCTGAACATCGAAGAAGCCGACGATGCGCACCGTGAAGCGATGCGTGTGCAGATGCACGAACCGTATCGCACCTTGCTCGGCCACTTCCGCCACGAAGTCGGTCACTATTACTGGGATCGGTTGATTGCCGATACCCGCTGGCAGGATGGCTACCGCAACCTGTTCGGCGACGAGCGTGCCAGCTATGCCGACGCGCTCGATCATCACTACAAGAACGGCCCGCCCGACCACTGGCAGGAAAGCTTCGTCAGCGCCTACGCCACCATGCACCCGTGGGAAGACTGGGCCGAAACCTGGGCTCACTACCTGCACATGATGGATGCGGTCGATACCGCGCTGGGTTTTGGCATGAGCGCCCGCGACATGGAACTCGACTACCAGCCATTCCCGCTGGAAGTGCTTTACGATCCGCAGCACCCTGGCGGCCCGGCGTTTCTGTCGTTCGTCAACGCCTGGATCGAACTGGCGAGCATGCTCAACGAACTGTCACGCAGCATGGGTCAGCCGGATTTCTATCCGTTCGTCCTGCCGCCAGCAGTGATTGCCAAGCTGCACTTCATCCATCTGGTGATTCAGGATGCAGGCGGCAAGGCTGACGAGGTCTTGCAGGCTCAGTAACAACCGCGCAGTGCCTGAAACGCCAATGTGTCAGGCACTGTTCAATAGCTGCATCAGAGCGTCAGCACCAGCCTTCGCTCAAAGCCGATCCGCCCGCGATAGGCCTCACCAGTGTCTATCCAGCCCTGACCCACATAAAGCCCGATGGCAGCGCTGTTGTCCGCGTCCACCGACAGCATCAACTGCGTGATGTCCGGCCATTTCAGCTTAAGTGCCGCAGGCAGCGCTTGCAGGCACGCCTTACCCAACCCCTTGCCCTGTTCACGACGATCGATCTGCAGCGCATGCAGCGTCGCAGCGAGGTCTTCCTGAGCCCAATGCGGCAGACAGTCGCCGCGCTTGAGCAGGAAAAAACCGACCGGCCTCTCATCCGCCAGAAGCACAAAGCCACGCACGTTCGGATTGGGGTTAACCAGCAGGGTATTGAGTGCGGTGTAAATGTCGCCGGAGAACTGCGTCTGCTCCTGCGTGACCTCCAGCTGTTCAAGTTGCTGGCACTGGGTGGGAGTGAGATCTTCGTAGCCGACCAATCGAGTCTGCATGAGCAACCTGCTGGCTGATGAGTGTTGAGGCGCGCAGAGTACCTGATCATCACGGGGTGTTTCGAGGATTTGCAGCGCCACCGGCGAACATGGATTCCCGTTTCAGCCCCCGCACACAAGTGCTTGAGCGCTATCGAAATTTTTATCCGGGACAACGGTTGTAAACTCGCGCAAGACCGGTACAATGGCGCGGCTCGCCAACTGGTGAGTGTCGTTATGGTGACCCTATCGGTCCCCCCGCAACGATTACCCGTGAACCTGGTCAGATCCGGAAGGAAGCAGCCACAGCGGGAACATTGTGTGCCGGGGTGTGGCTGGTGGGGTTACCACCTTAACGAATCTCAAGTCGGTCCTCGACGCAGCAACACCCTCACATATTGTTCATCTTCAAGACTCAGCGTTGTGCAGTGTTCCGCGTTGGCCAAGTCACCCGCCAATCCGACTGAACCCTCACTCCCACACGCCACCTAACCCTCTTACGCGTCGCTTGAAACCGTTTTACGGCAAGGGGCAATTCAGGTCGCTGCGGGTGTCACGGGCTTTTCGGTCAGGCGTCTCGCAGCATTGGAGCCGGGGGCCGGATGGAACAGGACATCATCAGATTTTTCACAGACTCGCAATTTCTGGGCATTTCGCTCGCTAACTGGATACTCGCCATTTTCGCCTCGACCCTGAGTTTTATTCTGGTCAGGGGTGTCATCGGTTTTGTACTCAGGAAGATGCGTTCGCGACCGGATGCGCCGACTACGCATATGCGCTACATCGTCGTGCAAGTGTTGTCGGGCACCAGCAATACCTTGTTGCTGCTGGCGTCGATTTTGATCGGGGTCGGCATGCTCGATTTGCCCGAGCGCTGGCTGGGACGGGTCAGCAGCCTGTGGTTCGTGGTTGCAGCCTTGCAGGTCGGGTTGTGGGCGAACCGGGCGATTGCGCTGGCATTGCAGCGTTACTTCATCCGTCACAACGCGGGTGGGACGTTTCAGGGCAGTGCCCTTGCCACGTTGAGTATGTGGGGCGCGAAAGTGTTGCTGTGGGCCACGGTGGTCATGGCGATGCTGTCCAACGTCGGGGTCAACATCACGGCGTTCGTGGCCAGCCTCGGCGTGGGCGGCATCGCAGTGGCACTGGCGGTGCAGAACATTCTGGGTGATGTGTTCGCCTCGCTGTCCATCGCGGTGGACAAGCCGTTCGAGATCGGCGATTTCATTGTTGTTGGGGAGTTGGCGGGTACGGTGGAGCATATCGGTCTGAAGACCACGCGCATTCGCAGTCTGGGCGGCGAGCAGATTGTGATGGCCAATGCGGACATGATCAGCAACACCATCCAGAACTACAAACGCTTGCAGGAGCGGCGCATTGTGTTCGACTTCAGGCTGACCTATGACTGCTCGGTCGATCAGATTCGGGAAGTGCCAAAAAAAGTCGAGGCGATCATCAATGCGCAAAAGCTAGCGCGCTTCGACCGCTCGCATTTCCGGGGGTTTGGCGAGACATCGCTGGAGTTCGAGACCGTTTTCATCGTGCTCGACCCCAGCTACAACGTCTATATGGATGTGCAGCAGGCGATCAATCTCGAGATCATGGAAGCCTTCGCCGAGATGGAAGTGCGCTTCGCATTCCCGTCCCGCACGGTGTATGTGGCGTCCTTGCCACCCGTGAAAACCTCACGGCCTACCGCGCTGGAAGCTGCCGACGCGAACGCGTAAAGCCGCTTTGTCAGGCGGGAAAGTGCAACGCGTTGGTCAGGTCGCCCATGGGCGTCTGGCCGCGCGCGATCATGGCTTCGTCGCGGCGTTTCAGGCCGTCGAGTTTCTCCAGACCGTGGACGCGGGTAATCAGGCGCAGGATCGACGCGGTGTCGTAAACCGTGTGGTCCACCTTGCCCTTGCGGGCGAAGGGTGAAATGACCAATGCCGGAATACGCGTGCCGGGGCCAAAGCGGTCGCCTTTTGGCGGTGCGACGTGGTCCCACCAGCCGCCGTTTTCGTCCACGGTGACGACAATCACCATGTTGTCCCACTGCGGGCTGTTGCGCAGTACCTTGATGACCCGGTCGATGTGTCGGTCACCCGAGGCCACGTCGGCATAACCGGCGTGCATGTTCAGGTTGCCCTGGGGTTTGTAGAAGGTCACGGCTGGCAACTTGCCGGCTTCGGCATCGGCCAGGAAGCGGTTGGTGCTCGACTCGTCACCCAGACCACCGTCACGCAGACGCTTTTTGCGCTCGGTCGGGTTCTGCGGGCCTTGCTGTTTGAAGTAGTTGAACGGCTGGTGGTGGTATTGGAAGTTAGGGATTTTCGGGATGCCGGTAGAGTCCTTGAACTCGTCGAGCGTCACTTGCCAGGCGCCGGCGTACCAGGCCCAGTCGACATTCCTTTTCGACAGTTTGTCACCGATATGCTCGTGGCTCTGCGGCACCAGCACGTTGGCCAGGTCCGGTTTCGAGTAATCAGGGTTCTGTGGGTCGCGCAGCCAGGTGGGCCAGTACGGCGGGGCCATGGTGTTGACCGCGTAGCCATCCGGCGTGATCGCGCTGGGGCCGAATTGCGGCGGACCTTCCATGGCGCTGGCAGGTGACTTGTCCAGCGGTTTAAGGCGTGAGTCCAGCGGATTCATGCTCTGCAGCGACGCGATCTGCGACTTTGCAACCGAATCGGCGGCGTTCGGATAGGTCGGCGCGGTGGCCGAGATCAGGTATTGGTGGTTGAGGAACGAACCGCCAAATGCGCCCTGGAAGAAGTTATCGCACAGTACGAACTCTCTGGCGACGTCCCACAGGCGCAGCGAGTACTGGCTCTGCGCGTAGTTGCCCATGGTCAGTCCGCCAGCATCGGCCCAGGCCACGAACCGGTCGTTTTTGCCGTCGTTGATCTGCATCTGGTTCTGGTAAAAGACGTGCCAGAGGTCACGGGTCACCAGGCTCAGCGGCAGGTCTTCGGCATTCGGGCCTTTGAGCGGGAAGGGCGCGTTGGGCAGGTTTTCCTGAAACTGCACGCCGACCGGATAGGTCACGCCGTCGACCGTCTGAGGCCCGACCTGCAATACCCCGCCCCAGGCTGGCGGCAGCTTGTCGAGCAACGTGCCGTTGCGGTCGCGCTGCTGATACTCGGCAGGCCTGAGCGAAGACAGCGGCTTCTGCACCCCGGGGAAATCCCCGAACAGATTGTTGAAGCTGCGGTTTTCGGCGTAGATCACCACCACCGTTTTCACGTTTTCACGCAAGGCCCGGTCCAATGCCGGTCCGGAGAGGTGATGCCGGTCTGGCTCGGCAGGCGGCCGTTCGTGAGCCGACACATAGCCGCTGAGCGTGACGCCTGCGCCCAGTGCTGCCATCCCGCCGAGAAAGCGACGACGGCTGGGGTTTTCGTTGTTGTCTTCGTCGTCTGGTCTATCGCTCATCGCCTGATACCTGCCTGAGGTTATGTGTTACCAAAGATTTCAGGCGAGGTTAGCGGTGAAACATGACGGTTTTGCGACAGCGAATCTGAAGGTTATTGCGCCGGCAAGGCGGTGTAATGGTCGATGGTTTGTTGAAGTTCGCCTGACTGCTGCATCTGCACCAGTGTGCGCAGGATCCTGCCTACCGGGAGGTTGCTGTCATTGCGGATCATGCACGCAGCAGGCTGCTCGGAGACCAGCGAGATGGGCTTGAGTCGCTTGCCGATCGGCAAGCTCTTGTTGACCCATTCGAGGATCAACTCGCTGCTCACTGCGTAGTTGTAGCGTCCGGCCATGAGCTTGCCCAGGGTCTGCGTCTGGGTGCGTGCGTCTTCACGGACCAGTTGATGGTTGTCGAACAGATGTTGCAGGGCAGGGTAGTTGTAACCGAGCACTGTGCCCACGGTTTCATTGTCGAACTGCTCGGGGTGCGGACCGGCAGCGGTTTCGGCGGAGGCGACCAGCCAGTCGCGTTGGTAAAGGATCGGCGCACTCCAGAGGTAATCGCCGGACAGGTCCGGATACCACGCCTGGGCGCTGTAACAATACATGTCCACCTCGCCGCGCTCCAGCGCCTGCTGGATACGCGTGCGCGGCATGATGTGGTATTCGGCTTCAAGGCCGACGTGATGCGCGATGCTTTGCATGATGTCGAACAGGATCCCGGAGCGCGGCTGGTAGTTGACGATCTGCATCATCGGCATGGTCCAGCCCTCGTTCACTGCAAAGCGCAGCGGGGGCTGCGCAGCATTGCCAGTACAGGCACACAGCAACAGCAAAGCCGCCGCGATTCCACGCAGTGGCCGCAGCGTTGCAAAAGCCGGAATATGACGCGTCAATACATTCATTTGCCTAGCGTAGACACAATAGAGACGGACACCAGATGCAATTTTGCCCCTGCTCGGCTAGCATTGGCGGTCTTCCGCTTACCAGTCGCGACGGTTTTCAATGAGTTATCAGGTTCTTGCACGTAAATGGCGTCCGCGCTCGTTCCGCGAAATGGTCGGCCAGGCTCATGTGCTCAAGGCCCTGATCAACGCGCTGGACAGTCAGCGTCTGCATCACGCCTATCTGTTCACCGGTACGCGGGGCGTCGGCAAGACGACCATCGCGCGGATCATCGCCAAGTGCCTGAACTGCGAAACCGGCATCACCTCGACGCCCTGCGGCACCTGTTCGGTGTGCAAGGAGATCGACGAAGGCCGCTTTGTCGACCTGATCGAGATCGACGCCGCCAGCCGCACCAAGGTCGAAGACACCCGCGAGCTGCTGGACAACGTGCAGTACGCGCCCAGTCGTGGCCGCTTCAAGGTCTACCTGATCGACGAAGTGCACATGCTGTCCAGCCACTCGTTCAACGCCTTGCTCAAGACGCTGGAAGAGCCGCCGCCCTACGTCAAGTTCATCCTCGCCACCACCGATCCGCAAAAACTGCCGGCGACCATTCTGTCGCGCTGCCTGCAGTTCTCCCTTAAAAACATGACGCCGGAGCGCGTGGTCGAGCATCTGACCCACGTGCTGGGCGTCGAGAACGTGCCTTTCGAAGACGACGCACTGTGGCTGTTGGGGCGCGCGGCCGACGGTTCGATGCGCGATGCGATGAGCCTCACCGATCAGGCGATTGCCTTCGGCGAAGGCAAGGTGATGGCTGCCGACGTGCGCGCCATGCTCGGTACGCTGGATCATGGTCAGGTGTTCGATGTGCTGACCGCGTTGCTCGAAGGCGATGCGCGCGGTGTGCTGGAGGCGGTGCGCCACCTGGCCGAGCAGGGGCCTGACTGGAGCGGCGTGCTCTCGGAAATACTTAACGTGCTGCACCGCGTGGCGATTGCCCAGGCCTTGCCTGAAGGCGTCGACAACGGGCATGGCGACCGCGAGCGGGTGCTGGCCCTGGCGCAGGCGCTGCCTGCCGAAGACGTACAGTTTTATTACCAGATGGGCCTGATCGGCCGACGCGACCTGCCGTTGGCCCCTGATCCGCGTGGCGGTTTCGAGATGGTCCTGCTGCGCATGCTGGCGTTCCGACCGGCCGACAGCGAAGACGCGCCCAGGCAGCCACTAAAGCCGGTGGGGATCAGCCAGGCCACGGTTGATTCCCAAAAAACAGTGGCTGATGTGACACCTGTTACATCGGCGACGCAGGTAGCGCCAGTCATGGCGGCTCCTGATCCTGCTTTTGAGGCGCTGCCGCCGGCGGTTGCTCCAGTGCAGGCGGCCACTGTCAAACCCGAGCCGGTCGTACCGTCGGCACCAAAGCCCGAGCCGGTCGAAGAAATCGATCTGCCGTGGAATGAACCCAAAGCGCCGGTTGCCGAAAAGACGCCCGAGGCAGCGCCAGACGAGCCAGACGCCGAACCGCTAGCCGAGCCAGTGCTGGAAACTGTTTCCGAGCAGCCCGACCTCACGCCGATGCCGACCCCTGCGCCAGCCAGCCCTGTGCCGGATGCGCCGGAGGCCGAGGCTTCGCAACCGGTCGAGGAGCCGCAGGCCACGCCAGCGATGCTCGAAGCGATTCCTGATTCCGCCTACCTGTCAGCGCCGATGGATCGCGATGACGAGCCGCCAGCGGACGACGATTACGTCGAGCCGGACATCGACATCGATCCGGCGTCCTACAGCTACCTTGACGAACTGGCGCATGAAAGCGTGGTCGAGCTGGAGGCGGTCGAGCCAGAGCCGGCACCTGCTGCCATGCCAGCTACTGGTCTTGCTGCCGAATGGCTGGAAGTGTTTCCTAAGCTGCCGATTTCCGGCATGACCGGTAGCATCGCCGCCAACTGCACGCTGATCGCGGTCAATGGCGACGATTGGCTGCTGCACCTCGACCCGGCGCACAGCGCGCTGTTCAACTCGACCCAGCAGCGCCGCCTGAACGATGCGTTGAACCAGTACCATGGGCGTACGATCAACCTGAGTATCGAGCTGATCAAGCCCGAGCAGGAAACCCCTGCCCAGGCCGCCTCGCGCTTGCGTGCCGAACGCCAGCGCCAGGCCGAAGCCTCGATTCAGGCTGATCCGTATATCCAGCAGATGCTGCAACAATTTGGCGCTGTGATTCGGGAAGACACGATCAAACCGGTGGATGCGCCTGCGGTGCAGACTCCATAACCCAGATCTGGCGCCCTTGGCGCCGTGCAAACGAACCATCCATTTTCGAGGAGATATCCCATGATGAAAGGTGGCATGGCTGGCCTGATGAAGCAGGCGCAGCAAATGCAGGAAAAAATGGCCAAGATGCAGGAAGAACTGGCCAACGCAGAAGTCACCGGTCAATCGGGCGCAGGCCTGGTAAGCGTGGTGATGACCGGTCGTCACGACGTCAAGCGCATCAACCTGGATGACAGCCTGATGCAGGAAGACAAGGAAGTGCTGGAGGACCTGATCGCCGCCGCCGTCAACGACGCCGTGCGCAAGATCGAACAGGCCAGCCAGGACAAGACCGCCTCCATGACCGCCGGCATGCAACTGCCACCGGGCATGAAACTGCCGTTCTGACGGCGGGTTGCGTGATGATCAATGCCAGGCCAGGTGCCTGGCATTTTTCTGCCTGCGTTTCTTATACATAAATTTGAAGCCAGACTGACTCTCGTGCCAATGCTCCGCGCGGCATTGCCCAAGATCGGACGCAGAGCGTCCAGAACGGCATGCCGACGCGGAGCGTCGCACGATAGTTGAGGTAGCCCGATTTTTCGGGGTTATCGAGCCTCAGGTATAGCGATGAACGCGGTGCATCAGCAGGAGCGTTAGCCCGGTCAAACTGGGCCAAACCCCACAATCGCCTTGATCTCCAGATACTCTTCGAACCCATGCACGCCATATTCGCGGCCATTGCCCGAGCGTTTGTAGCCGCCGAACGGGGCCATCGGGTTCCAGGCGGGGTAGTTCAGGTGAACCTGGCCGGCGCGGATGCGCGAAGCCACCGAGCGCGCCTGTTCAAGGTCCTGACCTTGCACGTGTGCGCCCAGCCCGTACACCGTGTCGTTGGCAATCGCGACCGCTTCATCAATCGTGTCGTAGGCAATCAGGCACAGCACCGGGCCGAAGATTTCTTCCTGGGCAATACGCATTGATGAGTCCACCTCGGAAAACACTGTCGGTCGGGTGAAGAAGCCTTGCTCGTGTCCTTGCACACGCCCTGGACCGCCGCAGACCAGTTTCGCGCCTTCGCTGATCCCTGCCTCAATCATTGCCTGCACGCGATGGAACTGTGCTTCGTTGGCGATAGGGCCCAACACGGTGTCTTCCGACTGCGGGTCGCCGACGATAATGGTTTTCGCCGTCTCGGCAGCCAGCGCTTCGACTTCTGCCAGACGGTCTCTGGGCACGATCATCCGGGTGGGTGCGCTGCATGACTGGCCGACATTACGGAAGGCAGCCATCACACCCGGTGGCACCGCCTTGGCGAAGTCGGCATCCGGCAGCAGAATATTCGGTGATTTACCGCCCAGTTCCTGCGTGACCCGCTTCACAGTCGGCGCTGCGGCCTGAGCAACAAGCGCGCCTGCGCGGTTGGAACCGGTGATCGAAATCATGTCGATATCCGGGTGCGCAGCCATTGCGCCACCCACTTCCGCGCCGCTGCCGTTGACCAGGTTGAACACCCCCGGCGGCAGACCGGCGTCATGCACCAATTGCGCAAACAGCAGGGCACTCAATGGCGACAGCTCGCTGGGCTTGAGCACCACGGTGCAACCCGCAGCAATAGCCGGAGCGACTTTGGCGGTGATTTGATAGAGCGGCCAGTTCCATGGCGTGATCAGCCCGCAGACACCGATCGCTTCGCGGTTGATGGCCGTGCCGCCTTCCACCGTCTGGAAGCGATAGGTCGCCAGCAGATCGCGTGCGACCCTTACGTGTTCGGCAGCAAGCGGCACCTGCATGGCGCGGGCCGAGCCGATGGCAGCGCCCATTTCAAGCGAAATCGCCTGTGCCAGTTCTTCCTTGCGTTCGATGATCAATTCATGGATGCGGCCGATGACCTTTGCCCGCAACGCTGGTGAGGTAGCGGACCAGCCTGCAAAGGCTGCCCGCGCCGCTGCCACGGCACGGTCGACATCGGCGGCAGAACCACTGGCGACATGCGCCACCACTTGTTCGGTCGCCGGGTTGATCACCGGAATACTGGCCGGGTTGAGCGGGGCGCACCATTGACCGTCGATATAGAGTTTCTGCGACGTGTGCGGATCAACGCAATGGCTGTTCAAGGACTGAGTGGTCATCCAGCGGGCTCCCCGGAGCAATGATGATTTGATATCAATAAGCTAACAAAGGGTTCTGGCTAAAAAGCGTCTAACTTCAGGGCCGCAAAGAATAATCTGCTGTATGCAGCCCGCTGACATGGCGGACCTGTTTCGGCCCGCAATTCGACCTGATTTCAGCCGATGGCCTGAGTTACCAGCGCAAACTGCTGCACGTCCGGACTCGCTGGCGGAGGCGTACCGAGCACCATGCGCGGCGCGCGGTCGACACAGGGCAGGCCCATTCCTTCCAGCCATCCGGCCAGCCCGCAGTCAGCCAGAATGTCGAAGCGCACAAACTGTTCAGGTATGAGTCGCAGCAGGTGGCTGATCAACTGCCTGGCCTGCCCGACATCGCGCGCGACCACCGGACCGATGATATGCCCACGACCAAAGCGCCTCAGTAGAGCGATGCCCTGCAACTGGCCGTCATGTTCGATACCCAGCGCCTGCTCGGCATCCCACAGCAGATCGGTCAGCACGACAGTGCGGTCCAGGCCGCTGCCTGCATTAGCCAGCCGGATCAGTTGCGGATGATCATCCGGACCTAACGTGCGAAGCTGCAAACCGTCGTCCGCAATTCCGGTTTCAGGCAACCGAGGAATACCCTGATGCTGTTGAATTCGGGCGAAATCGACAAAACCAAGACTCCGGTAAAGCGGCGCGCCCAGTTCCGTGGCATTGAGGATCGGCGTGCGTGGTGCTGTGGCTTGCAGGCAGCTATTCATCAGGTGACGACCAATGCCCTTGCCCTGATGCTCGTCGCTGACAATCACCAGGCCAATCGACGACCAGTCGCCCTGATGGCAGGTGAAGGCTACGCCAACCAGTTGCCCGTCACATTCGGCGACAAAGCCTTCGGAGGTGCGCTGCACCATCGCCCAGTCTTCTTCACGATGTGGCCATTTGAGGTGAACCGAGAGCGCATGGGCTGCCGGCATATCCGCAGCAGTCACTGGGCGATACTGATAACGGGATTCTGACGTGGCGGGCATGGCGTCTCCTTGAAAATGAATTGGGTGATCGGTCTGGCTCATATCAGCTTGCCTGCACTCATCAGGCTGGAGACAAAGGGCATCTCGATGGCGCCAGGGTCGGTAAAACGGCGGATATCGAACGGGCTGATCAGCGTGCGAGTGCTGCCGGTGCTGATCAGCTCGGCCATCACGTCGCCGACGCCAGGGCCGAGCTGGAAACCGTGGCCGCAGAAACCGAATGCGTAGAACAGGCCGTCCACCTTGCCGCTGCGGCCCATGATCGGCAGTGAATCCGGCGTGTAGCTTTCAATTCCGCTCCAGACGCGGATGATGTTCAGCTTCTCTGCGCCAGGCAGCAGGCGGCTCATCTGCTTCATCTGATTGATCAGGCTTTCCGGCTTGAAATAGGCGCGGCGGTTGAGCATGTCTGGCTTGTTGCGATTGCCGCCGCCGATGATGATGTTGCCGCGCGGGATCTGCCGGAAATAGATCACCTCTTCCTTGATCCTGGTGAACACGCCGATAACCGTGGGCAGGGCGTAGGGCACCGGTTCGGTCACCGACATCTGCGGGCCGTTCGGTTCAAGGGGCACCGGCTCGCCGAACTGCTCGGCCAGCTTCGCAGCCCAGGCCCCGGCAGTGATCAGCAGTTGCTCGGCGACGAACAATTGCCCGTCGGTGGTAGTGACCTGAAACTCGCCGCCGACCTTCTGCACCTCAGCCACCTCGGTACGTTCTTCGATTCTTGCCCCGGCGCGGATCGCTGCCCGGGCGAAGGCGGGCGCTGCCAGACGCGGGTTGGCGTGCCCGTCATGGGGCGCGTAGGAGCCGCCTTTGACTTGCGGGCCGAGAAACGGGAAGCGCTCATGCAGTGCCTTGCCCCTGATCACCTGTAAATCCAGTTCGCGGGCTTCCGGGGCAGCTGCGTAGGCTTCCAGTTCGGCGATCTCGTCTTCGCGATAACAGACGCGCATGTGGCCGCTGGGAATGAATTCCAGGTCTTCACCGATCAATTCCGGCAAACGCTTCCACAGCGCCCAGGAGCGATTGGACAGTTCCAGCTGGCCGAGAAATCGCCCTTGGCGGCGCACGTTGCCGAAGTTCACGCCGCTGGCGTACTGGCCGATCTGGTCACGTTCCAGCAAGGTCACCGAGCGGCCGTGCTGGCGCAGAAAAAACGCCGATGACGAGCCCATGAAGCCGCCACCAATAATCAGAACATCGCTTTTCTGTGGGTTCATCAGGTGCTCCCGATCCTGTTCATCGTGCGGCGCGCGCCAGGGCTTCGATCTCGATCAGGTAGCCGTGGTGCAACTCGGGCACCGGCACCACCGCGCGCGCCGGACGGTGTTCACCCAGATAACCCGCATAGATCCGGTCGAAGGCGGGCCAGTGCCGGATGCCTGCGACGTACACCGTGACTTTGAGCAGATCATTCGGACCACAGCCAGCAGCACCGAGGATGGCAAACAGGTTATCCAGTGCGATGGCCGCCTGAATTTCAAACGGTTCATCAACACTGTGGCTGCCGTCGGCGCGTACCGGCAATTGACCGGAAACATGCAGCGTGCCCTGATGCAGCACCGCCTGGGAATAATGCCCGCCCGGCGCTGCCGCAGAGGGTGTGCGGATCAGTTCGATATCACCAGCCATGCAGACGACTCCAGGTGTGCACTGCGCCTTCGGCGTCGCAGGCGTGGTAGTCCGGGAATTGCGCACCGGTCGCGCACGCGTGATTGGGCAGAATGCGTAAACGGCTGCCGATGGGGAAGCGGTCTGTGAGGTTCGCGCTGTCACCCGCAGCCAGGGTGATAATGCCGTGTTCCTGATTGGCCCCGGTTACGCGTGCGCCGTCGATCCACTCGCCGCTGTCGGTGCAGACCTGACCGTAACCGAAATCCTGTCGCTGGCGCTGGGTGCCGCGATCCCGGCTCATCGCCATCCAGCCTGCGTCGACGATGATCCAGCCTTTGTCCTGCTGATGCCCGATAACCGTGGTCAGCACGCTCAAGGCCAGTTCGTCCGCCCGGCACACGCCGATGTTGTGCATCACCAGATCGAAGAACACATACACGCCAGCCCGCACTTCGGTTACGCCTTCCAGACCTTGCGCAGACAACGCCGTGGGCGTGGAGCCGATGCTGACGTCAGGGCAGGGTAGCCCGGCGCCACGAATGCGTTCGGCGGCGCTGACACACAGCACACGCTCCTGCTCGGCCAGGGCTTGCAAGGCTTCCGGCGTGTCGAGGTCGTAGCTGGAGCCCGCGTGGGTCATGACCCCGCGTAGTTGCATGCCACCGTCGACCAGTGTTCCAGCCACATCGATAAGCGCGCTGTCGGCGACGGTCAGCCCGGAACGGTGGCCGTCGCAATCGATTTCAATCCACACCTCGAAGCGCTCGTCATGCTGCTGGCCAAAGGCGACGATGGCCTGAGCCGCCACCACGCTATCAGTAAGTATGCTCAGGCGGCAGCCGTTGCGCCGTAACCTGAAGGCCTGATCCAGCTTGCCGGGGGCAATGGCGACGGCATAGAACACATCGTTGATGCCTTCGGCAAAGCAGTGCTCGGCTTCCTTCAAGGTAGAAACCGTAACGCCGCTGGCACCTGCGGCAATCTGTGCCTGAATGACCGGCAGCGATTTGCTGGTCTTGACGTGCGGGCGTAAACGCACGCCCAGTTCATTCATGCGCTGCTGCATGCGCTGGATATTGCGCTGCATACGGGGCACATCCAGCAGGGCAACAGGCGTATCAAGAGAGGACAGAGAGGCTGACATGGGCAAGGCTCGCAGGGCGGGGTACGAGCAGCACTCTACTCACGGATGATGAAGCTGTGGTTCAATGAATTGTCATCAATCCTTAAGCTGAACTGAATGATTGCCATCGAAGATCTGCGCCTGGCCGTGACCCTCTCGCGTTGCGAGTCCCTCAGCGCTGCCGCCCGCGTCCTGAATGTCTCGCCGCCAGCGCTGTCGATGCGCCTGCGCAAGCTGGAGACGCAACTGGGCATCACCCTGGCCAATCGTGATGCCAGACGCCTGAGCCTGACCGCCGATGGTGAGCGGTTCGCCCGGGAAAGCGCGCACCTGCTGGAACAACTGGAGGCGCTTCCGGAATCCTTCAAACAGCGCGACGAGCGACTGGTGGGAACCCTGCGCCTGGCCGCGCCGTTCGGCTACGGGCGTCAGCGTATCGCGCCGCTGCTGTCGCGCTTCGCCAAACTGCATCCGCAGCTGTGCCTGCACCTGGACCTGCGCGAAACGCCGTGGCCAGATCGTCACGACAGCGATGCCGTGATTCATATCGGCAGCCTCAACGACAGCCTGTGGATCGCCAAACCTCTGGCGCAGAACCACCGCTGGCTGTGCGCCAGCCCGGCCTACCTTGAGCAGCACGGCGTGCCTTCGACGCCGGACGAGCTGGCTGGCCATCGCTGTATCTGCATCCGCGAAAACGACGAGGACGTCACCCTCTGGCACCTGAGCAAGGGCCAGACGAAAAAGACCCTGCGCATCGAGCCCGCGCTACTCAGCAACGATGGCTCGGTGGCGCGGCGCTGGGCCGAGCAGGGACAGGGCATCGTGCTGCGTTCGCAATGGGATGTCAGCGATGCCATCGCCAGCGGCAATCTGCGGCGAGTGCTCGCTGACTGGCAGCTGGCCAGCGCGCCGATCAGCCTGCTGGTGCCGCTGCGCAAGCACCGCAGTGCCAGAGTTCAGGCGCTGACGGAGTTTCTGGAGACGGCGTTGAAGGTTTGATTCCACGACGGGCCAACGCGCCTGTTGGTCGCAGCGTTGCACACCTCAATTGACGCTCACGGCAACGCACGGGTATAAACCGCGTCTTGTGTTTTTGTCGGATTTTTCTCCATGAGCTTCAGCCCCCTGATTCGCCAGTTGATCGATGCCTTCCGCGTGCTGCCGGGTGTCGGTCAGAAAACCGCACAACGCATGGCGTTGCAACTGCTGGAGCGCGACCGCAGCGGCGGCTCCCGGCTGGCGCTGGCGTTGGGCAAGGCGATGGATGGCGTCGGTCACTGCCGCTCGTGCCGCACGTTGACTGAGGAAGAATTCTGCCCGCAATGCGCCGATCCACGTCGCGACGACACGCTATTGTGCGTGGTCGAGGGGCCAACCGACGTGTACGCGGTGGAGCAGACGGGGTATCGCGGTCGCTATTTCGTGCTCAAGGGTCACCTGTCGCCCTTGGATGGTCTGGGTCCGGACGCCATCGGTATTCCGCAACTGATGGAGCGTATTGCTCAGCAGGGCACGTTCACCGAAGTGATCCTGGCCACCAACCCGACAGTGGAGGGGGAGGCCACTGCGCACTACATCGCCCAGTTGCTCAACGACAAAGGCCTGGTAGCTTCGCGTATTGCCCATGGTGTGCCGTTGGGTGGCGAACTGGATCTGGTCGACGGCGGCACCCTGGCGCACTCGTTTGCCGGGCGCAAGCCGATTGCGCTGTGAAGCCGGTGAGCGCTTCTGCCGTCACCAACGTGGCGTGATGTCGCGTTCCACGGGCGGCGCGTCCGGGTCCTGACCCACCGGAAACTTGCCTTTCAGGTGCCAGGCAAACGCGATGATTTCGGCGATTGTGCGGTACAGCGGCTCGGGAATGCTGTCACCCAGCTCCATGCGGGCCAGCAGTTTGACCAGCTCGGCATTCTCGTAGATCGGCACTTCGTATTCCCGGGCAATCGCCAGAATGGCTTCGGCCAACTGGTCATCACCCTTGGCGCTGAGGGTCGGCGCGCTCTGGCCGTCATAGCTGAGGGCGATTGCCTGGCGCGGGCTGTGGTCAGGTTGTGTCATCAGGCGTTCTCGTCGATCCAGCGTTGTTCAAGGGCAGTGCGTGGTCCCTGCGGCGGAGTTCCGTGGTTGCAGGCCAGCTCACCGACCGTCAGACCACATGCCGTCAGCCGCTCGCGTAAATACCCCAGTTCATGTTCGATCAGCGCGGCGCTGTCGGGGCGTTCGGCCCACAGTTGGCTGGACAACGTGCCACGCAGCAGTTGCGCATTCACTTGCATCGGCCCCAGCGGCTCGAGATCAAACGCCAGATCGACTTTCCAGAGTCTTTCGCGGTTCTCGGTGATCTCTATGTTGTCCCGCTCTTCGCCGCTTTCCGGGTCCGGCTTGTCTTCACGCTGCACTTTTACCTGCAACGGGACGATGTCATGGGCGTTGCGCATAGGCACTTCCAGTTGCCAAGTGGTCACCTGGGTGCCGTCGGCATTGGTACGCGTCTGCTCCAGCCCGCCCAGTTGATGGCTTTGCAAACGTGAAACGGCGGCTGCGGCCAGCTTCAGCAGGATCTCCAGATCCTCTTCCTGCTCACCGCCGCTGACATTGCGCGACGGCAGCGGGAAGCTGCCTGGTGGCGTGCGTGCGGCAACCATGCCCAGCGTTCCCAGCGCATAGCGCATCGCATTGGGCATGGCGCGCGCCAGGGTGTTTGAAGCCGCTGCTGCACCATAGGACTGATTTTCCGGCAGCCCTGGCAGAATCTGACTGATCAGGCGCATCAGATTGGCCTTCATGTCCGGGGCTTGCATCGGGTTCAGACCGGCGAGCAGTTTTGCCTCCAGAAACGCGCCGCTGGCGTTGAGGGCCTGAGCGACACCTTTAGGCGTGGTCATTTGCTGAATGTCGGGCAGGTCGTCGAGCAACTGGGCGATGCTGGCTTGCAGCTGGGCGCTGATCGGAGAACTGGCCGGGTTGCCATTGAGCGGATTACTGCCCGGCAGGTTTTGCAGGGCGTTGATCAGGTTTTCCAGCGAGCCCTGACGATTTTGCTGGGTGGTCAGTTGCTGGGCCAGCGCCAGTTGATCGAACCGGCTGGGCAGGGCGACGAAGTTCAAGGCCTGGCTGCCCTGCACCTGAGCGCTGAGCAGGCTGCCGACGGTCAATGGCTGCGGGCTTTCGATGGTCAGGCTGGAACCCGCCAATGCGGTGTTGAGCAGCATGACGATGGAGCGATAAGTGGGCGTCGTCGCGGCCGGGTTGGGGACGTTCGTCGGATTGGTCGCCGGGCTGAGTTCCTGGCTGGTCAGCACCTTGCCCTGTAATAGCGTGCCCGCGGGCAACTGACGAGTGTCGATGCTGGTCATCGAGTTCTTCAGCGCGTTGTTGAGTTGTTGCAGGCTCAGGGTCAGCTCATTGGACGACGCCTGCGCCACTTGCAGCAGGCTGCCGGGGGTGAACGGCACGCTGCTGCTGACCGGCAAATTGGTCTGGGTGCCGTTGGCCAGTACCAGGCGCAGCAGCAACTGGAAATTCTGGTTGACCTGCTTGAGGGTCAGCACTTCGGCGTCGACGGTTTCGCCTTCGGGAATCAGGTTTTCCGAAGAATGCAGCAGGGTCAGGACCTGTGCAGGAGAAACACCGGCGCGTAGCAGTGTCGTGATGGGGGCTGTCGCCGGAACGCTGGTGATGTCGCCTGTCATTGAAATATCGACCTGAGGAAATTGCCCCTTTGATAACAGGACTCGCATGTATAATACCGGCCGAAACCGGGCCGGGCGCCATTAACTTCTCTTCATGTAACGGCTGCATCAATCCCGACTTGAACCGTCTTTCACTCCGTATGTGTCTGTTTTGGCACATTTCGCGACGCAACAGCACTGGAAATGCCCAATGATCCCGGTCCCCCCATTTTTGCAAGCGAAGGCTCTGGCCTGTGAGCGGGACTGGCGGGTGCTGTTCGAAAACCTCGATCTGCAACTGCGTTCCGGCGAGATGTTGCAGGTCAGCGGCCCCAATGGCTGCGGCAAGACCAGCCTGCTGCGGGTGTTGTGCGGGTTGATGCAGCCGACCGCCGGGCAGGTACTGCTCAACGGCCAGCCGCTCGACCGGCAGCGTGCAGAGCCCGGCCGCAACCTGTTGTGGATCGGCCATGCGCCGGCGCTCAAAGACCTGCTTACGCCGCTGGAAAACCTGGCATGGCTGTGTGCCTTGCATCAGCCAGCCAGTTCCGACGCTATTGTGCAGGCGCTGGGTTCGGTCGGGCTGACCGGTTTCGAGGACGCGCCCTGCCACACGTTGTCGGCCGGACAACAGCGTCGGGTGGCGCTGGCGCGCCTGTATTTGCCTGGCCCGCCGTTGTGGATGCTTGATGAACCCTTCACCGCGCTCGACCGGCAAGGCATCGCCCAACTGGAAAATCATCTGGCAGAACACTGTGAGCAGGGCGGCATGGTCGTCATGACCACTCACCACACCTTGAGTCGCTCGCCCGCGGGTTATCGCGAGCTTGATCTGGCGCAGTGTTCAGCATGAGCACTGTCTTTGTATTGTTGATGGTGCGTGAAGCAAAACTGCTGGCGCGTCGCCCGGCAGAGCTGGTCAATCCTCTGGTGTTCTTTGCACTGGTGATTGCCTTGTTCCCGTTGGCCATTGGCCCGGACGCGCAATTGTTGCAAACCTTGTCGCCCGGACTGGTCTGGGTCGCGGCCCTGTTAGCCGTGCTGCTCTCGCTGGACGGGCTGTTTCGCAGCGATTTCGAGGACGGCTCGCTGGAACAGTGGGTCCTTTCGCCGTACCCTTTGGCGCTTCTGGTTCTGAGCAAAGTACTGGCACACTGGGTTTTTTCCGGGCTGGCGCTGGTACTGTTGTCGCCCGTGCTGGGGTTAATGCTCGGCTTGCCGGTGAGCTGCCTGCCGGTGCTGATGCTGTCGCTGTTACTGGGCACGCCGGTGCTCAGCCTGATGGGCGCAGTGGGCGCGGCGTTGACGGTCGGTTTGAAGCGCGGCGGCCTGTTGCTCGCCTTGCTGATCCTGCCGCTGTATATCCCGGTGCTGATCCTGGGCAGTGCTGCGCTGCAAGCTGCCCTGCAGGGCATGCCCGTGACCGGCTACCTTTTATGGTTGGGCAGCCTGACGGCTCTGGCGATCACCCTGACACCCTTTGCAATAGCTGCCGGCCTGAAGATCAGCGTCGGTGAATAATCGAGGTTCCGGGATCGGTACTGCCGATGCCCTGCAAAACCCTGGAAACACCTGATGAAAAGCGACGCTATGAAAAGCAGCATCGGTTGGGCCTGGTTTCATACCCTCGGCTCGCCGAAAGGTTTTTACCGTATCAGCGCACGCTTGCTGCCGTGGCTGAGTGTCGCCGCCTGTCTGTTGCTGGGTATCGGCATCGTCTGGGGCCTGGCGTTCGCGCCGCCGGATTACCAGCAGGGCAACAGTTTCCGGATCATCTACATCCATGTGCCTGCCGCGCTGCTTGCGCAGTCCTGCTATGTGATGCTGGCCGTGTGCGGCGTGGTCGGGCTGGTGTGGAAGATCAAGCTGGCCGATGTCGCGCTGCACTGCGCCGCGCCCATTGGTGCCTGGATGACCGCGCTGGCGCTGGCGACAGGGGCGATCTGGGGCAAGCCGACCTGGGGCGCCTGGTGGGTCTGGGATGCGCGTCTGACGTCGATGCTGATTCTGCTGTTCCTGTATTTCGGCCTGATCGCGCTGGGCAATGCGATCAGCAACCGCGACAGCGCGGCCAAGGCCTGCGCAGTACTGGCTATCGTTGGCGTGGTGAATATCCCGATCATCAAATACTCGGTGGAGTGGTGGAACACCCTGCATCAGGGCGCCACGTTCAGCCTCACGGAAAAACCGACGATGCCTGCCGAAATGTGGCTGCCGCTGCTGTTTACGGTCCTGGGTTTCTACTGTTTTTTCGGCGTGGTGCTGGCATTGCGCATGCGGCTTGAAGTGCTGCGCCGCGAATCGCGGAGCCAGTGGGTCAAGGCGGAGGTGATGCGCAGCCTGGGGCAAATGCCTGCGCAGCCGGAGAACAGGCCTTGAGCTTCGAATCATTCAGCGACTTTATCGCCATGGGCCGTCACGGATTGTTTGTCTGGTCGGCTTACGGCCTATGTGCGTTGGTGTTGCTGATCAACGTGGCGCTGCCGTTACTGGCACGGCGGCGGTATTTAAAGCAACAGGCGCAGCGCTTGAAGCGGGAGAACAGGCCGTGAAGCCGCTGCGCAAAAAGCGTCTGCTGATCATTCTTGCCGTGCTGCTCGGTGTCGGCCTGTCCGTGAGCCTGGCGCTCAGCGCGCTGAAGGAAAATATCAATCTGTTCTATACGCCAAGCCAGATCGCCAATGGCGAGGCACCGCTGGATACCCGTATTCGTGCCGGTGGCATGGTGGAAAAAGGCTCGTTGCAGCGCTCCGCCGACTCGCTGGACGTGCGCTTTGTGGTCACCGATTTCAACAAGTCGGTGACCATCACCTATCGTGGCATCCTGCCTGACCTGTTCCGCGAAGGGCAGGGCATCGTGGCGTTGGGCAAGCTTGATGCTCAGGGCGTAGTGGTGGCCGATGAAGTGCTGGCCAAGCACGACGAGAAGTATATGCCGCCGGAAGTGACCAAGGCGTTGCGCGAAAACGGCCAGCCAGCACCGGCTGCGCCCTTTGTCCCTGTGAGCGTGCCCGCAAGCGAGACTGATCGATGATCCCCGAACTCGGCCACCTGGCCATGATTCTGGCGCTGGGCTTTGCGCTGGTGCAGGCGATCATTCCGCTGATCGGTGCCTGGCGAGGCGACCGACTGTGGATGAGCCTCGCACGCCCGGCAGCCTGGGGGCAGTTCAGTTTTCTGATCTTCGCCTTCGGTTGCCTGACCTACGCCTTTATGGTCGACGACTTTTCCGTCGCCTATGTGGCGCAGAATTCCAATACCGCGCTGCCGTGGTACTACAAGTTCAGTGCCGTATGGGGCGCGCATGAAGGCTCGTTGCTGCTCTGGGCGCTGATCCTTGGCGGCTGGACCTTTGCAGTGTCGGTATTTTCCCGGCAATTGCCACAAGAGATGCTGGCGCGAGTGCTGGCAGTGATGGGCATGATCAGCCTGGGTTTCCTGCTGTTTCTGATCCTCACCTCCAATCCTTTCGCACGTCTGTTGCCGCAGATGCCCGCCAACGGTCGTGATCTCAACCCATTGTTGCAGGACATCGGCCTGATCGTGCATCCACCGATGCTGTACATGGGTTACGTCGGTTTTTCGGTGGCCTTTGCGTTTGCCATTGCGGCCTTGCTCGGCGGGAGACTTGACGCTGCCTGGGCACGCTGGTCGCGACCGTGGACGCTGGTCGCCTGGGCCTGTCTTGGCATCGGTATCAGCCTCGGTTCATGGTGGGCCTATTACGAACTGGGCTGGGGCGGCTGGTGGTTCTGGGACCCGGTGGAAAATGCCTCGTTCATGCCGTGGCTGGTCGGCACCGCGCTTATTCACTCACTGGCGGTCACGGAAAAGCGCGGCGTGTTCAAGAGCTGGACGGTGTTGCTGGCGATTGCGGCGTTTTCCCTGAGCCTGCTGGGTACGTTTCTGGTCCGTTCGGGGGTGCTGACCTCGGTGCATGCCTTTGCCTCGGACCCTGCGCGTGGCGTGTTTATCCTGATGTTCCTGCTGGTCGTGGTCGGGGGCTCGCTGACCCTGTTCGCGGTTCGTGCGCCGGTGGTGAAAAGCCACGTCGGCTTTGGCCTGTGGTCGCGGGAGACCTTGTTGCTCGGCAATAACCTGCTGCTGGTGGTTGCCGCGTCAATGATCCTGCTCGGCACGCTCTATCCATTGGTCATCGACGCCATGAGCGGCGCCAAGATGTCGGTCGGCCCGCCTTATTTCAACGCCTTGTTCGTGCCGTTGATGGGCGTGTTGCTGGCGGTCATGGCAGTCGGCGTACTGGTGCGCTGGAAGGACACGCCGCTGAAGTGGCTGCTGGGCATGCTCGCCCCGGTGCTGATTGGCAGCGCGTTGTTGGCGGTGATCGCCGGGGTGGTCATGGGTGATTTCCAGTGGGCGGTGCTGGCAACCTTCATGCTCGCCGCCTGGGTGTTGCTGGCCGGGCTTCGCGACCTGTTTGACAAGACGCGTCACAAGGGCCTGCTCAAGGGCGCCAGCAGCCTGGCCCGCAGTTACTGGGGCATGCAATTGGCTCATCTGGGCATCGTGGTGTGCGCGCTGGGTGTGGTCTTGTCGAGCCAGAACAGTGCCGAGCGCGACCTGCGCATGGCCCCCGGCGAGTCCACTGAACTGGGCGGTTATGTGTTCGTGTTCGAGGGCGCCAAGCACTATGAAGGGCCAAACTTTATTTCGGATCGCGGCACGCTTCGCGTGCTGCGCAACGGCGTACAGCTCACCGAACTGCACCCGGAAAAACGCCTGTACACCGTGCAACAGTCGATGATGACCGAAGCCGGCATCGACGCCGGGTTCAGCCGTGACCTGTACGTGGCGCTGGGTGAACCATTGGGCAATGGCGCCTGGGCGGTGCGGGTTCACGTCAAACCCTTCGTGCGCTGGATCTGGTTCGGTGGGTTGCTGACCGGGCTGGGCGGTGTGCTGGCGGCGCTGGACCGCCGTTATCGCACCCAAGTCAAAAGCAGGGTGCGTGAAGCGCTGGGCATGTCGGGAGCTGCGCTATGAAACGCTGGATCATGTTACTTCCGCTGGTGCTGTTTCTCGGCGTAGCAGCGTTTCTGTATCGCGGCCTGTACCTGGACCCTGCCGAACTGCCCTCGGCGCTGATCGGTAAGCCGTTTCCGGCGTTTTCGTTGCGCGAAGTGCAGGGCGACCGAGTGTTGAGTCGTGCCGATTTGTTGGGTAAACCGGCGTTGGTCAATGTCTGGGGCACCTGGTGTGTGGCATGCCGGGAAGAGCATCCAGTGCTCACTCGTCTGGCGCAGCAGGGCGTATTGATCTACGGCGTGAACTACAAGGACGTCAACGCCGATGCAATCAAATGGCTCAAGGAATTTCATAATCCTTACCGGCTCAATATCCGCGACGACGAGGGCACGTTGGGCCTGAATCTCGGCGTGTATGGCGCGCCGGAAACCTTTCTGATCGACCGTCAGGGCATCATTCGTTACAAACACGTCGGCGTTGTCGACGATGCGGTCTGGCGTGAAAAACTCGCGGCGCGCTATCAGGCGCTGGTTGATGAGGGCAGACCATGAGGCGCTGGCTTTTCGTCTTGCTGCTGAACCTGTTGCCATACGGTATTGCCCAGGCGGCCATTGATGCCTACACCTTTCGTGACGACGCCGAGCGCGCTCGTTACAGCGAACTGACCCGCGAGCTGCGTTGCCCCAAATGCCAGAATCAGGACATCGCCGATTCAAATGCACCCATCGCCGCCGACCTGCGCAAGGAAATCTACCGCATGCTGGGTGAAGGGCAGAGCAATCAGCAGATCATCGATTTTATGGTCGACCGCTACGGCGACTTCGTGCGCTACAAGCCAAGCCTCAGTGCGCGCACCTGGCTGTTGTGGTTCGGCCCGGCCGGTCTGTTGCTCGGCGGCGTTGTGGTGATCGGTTTTATCGTCGTGCGTCGTCGCAAGCAGCTCCCTGAACACGCGGCGCAATTATCCGATGATGAGCAACAGCGCCTCGCCAGACTGCTGGACGATCACCGCGCATGATTGACTTCTGGATGGCAATCGGCGCGTTGCTGTTGGTGGCGCTGGGCTTTTTACTGATTCCGGTGCTGCGCGGCCATCGTGCGCAGCGTGAGGAAGACCGCACCGCGCTGAATGTGGCGCTGTATCAGGAGCGACTGGCCGAGTTGCAGGCGCAACAGCAGCAGGACGTGTTGTCGTTAGAACAGTTGCAGGACGCGCGCGCCGAAGCTGCCCGCGAGTTGCTTGCCGACACCGAAGGCGCCGAACCCGCTCGCAGCTCCCGGCTGGGCAGGCCTGCCTTGTTGCTGGCTTCGGTACTGGTGCCGCTGCTCGGGCTGGCGGGTTATCTGACTCTGGGGGCGAGTGACCGCGTCGAGCTGAGTCGTGAATTTGCTCAGCCGCCGACCTCGCTGGCCGACATGACCCGGCGTCTGGAGCGCAGCGTGCAGGCCCAGCCGGATTCGGCCGAAAACCTGTATTTTCTGGCGCGCAGCTACATGGCGCAGAATCGTCCCGGCGATGCTGCACGCCTGTTCGAGCGTTCGGTTGCCTTGGCCGGAAGGCAGCCGGAGTTGCTCGGGCAATGGGCGCAGGCCGTGTATTTTGCCAGCGACAAGCACTTCACCCCGCAGGTGCAAGCGCTGACCGATGAAGCGCTGCAGGCCGATCCCAAAGAGGTCACCAGCCTGGGTCTGCTGGGGATCGCCGCGTTTGAAACGCAGCGTTATCAGGCAGCGGTGGATTACTGGACCCGGCTGCTGGCGGCGTTGCCTGCTCAGGACGCATCGCGTTCGGCACTGGAAGGCGGAATTGCCCGCGCCCGAGAGCACCTTGCTGGACAGCCGATGAAGGCCAAGGCACTTAAAGTGCGTGTCGAGTTGGCTGACTCACTCAAAGGAAAAGTACAGCCGACTGACAGCGTGTTCATTTTCGCCCGTGCCATCAATGGCCCGGCCGCGCCGCTCGCGGTCAAGCGCATCACGGTGGCCGACCTGCCTGCCGAGGTTGAGCTGAGTGATTCGGATGCAATGCTGCCGCAACTGAAACTGTCGACCTTTGCGCAAGTCCAACTGGTTGCGCGAGTATCGCGCGCGGGGCAGCCAACCACCGGTGAGTGGGTCGGCCGCAGTCAGCCGCTGGCCAGCGATACCTCTGCGCAGCAGGTGTTGACCATCGACAGTCCGGATAACTAGAGAATCGCTTATGTACCGTACCGCACGCATCACCTTGTTGGGTCTGGTCGTTGGCCTGAGTGCCTGTGCCGTCCAGCATCCGGCACCGCCACACAGCCAGGAGCCGATCCCGACTCTACCGGGCGGCCAGCAGCCCGGCGCGCCACGACCGACTCCGGCACCAGCGGAGCCCGCGAAGGCACCTCCTGCCGGGCCTAAAACCTCGGCCAGTTTCGCGCCGCCGCCGGGGGGTGGCAGCCATTGGGATGCGCGTCTGGGCGTGTACGTCATGGACGATCAGCCCAATACGTTCTACCGCCAGCGCACCTATTACCAGTGGAACAACGGCTGGAGCTGGGCAACCAGTCCCGACGGCCCATGGCAAGCGACTGACGCCAGCGGCGTGCCGGCCGGGCTGGGTAAACAGTTCAGTAACTGAGTAGCGCTTCAACAAAAACGGCGACCTTGAAGGTCGCCGTTTTGCATTGCGCGTGGCGTTTATTTGCCCGGATAGATCTGATCGAACACGCCACCGTCAACGAAGTGGGTCTTCTGCACGGTGCGCCAGTCACCGAAGGTTTTCTCCACTGACAAAAAGTCTACTTTCGGGAAGCGATCCTTGAATTTGGCGAGAATTTGCGGATCGCGCGGACGCAAGTAATTGTTGGCGGCGATTTCCTGGCCTTCTGGCGACCACAGGTATTTCAGGTATTCCTCGGCCAGTGGGCGGGAGTTCTTCCTGTCCACTACTTTGTCGACGACACTCACCGGCGGCTCGGCTTCTGCCGACACGGACGGGTAGACCACTTCGAACTGATCACGACCGAATTCGCGGGCGATCATCTCGGCCTCGTTTTCGAAGGTGACCAGCACGTCACCGATCTGGTTGGTCATGAAGGTCGTCGTCGCGCCACGACCGCCCGTGTCGAGGACCGGCACGTGGCGGAAAAGATCGCCGACGAATTTCTTCGCTGCGGCTTCATCGCCGCCGTTTTTCAGGGTGTAGCCCCAGGCCGACAGGTAGGTGTAGCGGCCGTTACCCGAGGTTTTCGGGTTGGGCACGATCACTTCGACGCCGTCCTTGATCAGGTCCGGCCAGTCTTTCAGGGCCTTCGGGTTGCCCTTGCGCACTATAAACACCGTGGCCGAGGTGAACGGCGCGCTGTTGTTCGGCAGACGGGTGACCCAGTCCTTTGGCACCAGCCCGCCGTTGTCGGCCAAGGCATTGATGTCGGTGGCCATGTTCATGGTGATCACGTCAGCCGGCAGCCCGTCGATGACCGAACGCGCCTGCTTGCTCGACCCGCCAAATGACATTTGCACCGTCACATCTTCATTCTTTTCGGCTTTCCAGTGCTTCTGGAAGGCGCTGTTGTAGTCCTTGTAGAAGTCACGCATCACGTCGTAGGAGACGTTGAGCAGCGTCGGGGCTGCCTGGGCGGCGCTGGCAAAAGCCAGGCCTGCTGCCAGTAGCGAGGCGGCGAAGAGTTTATTCACTGCAGGGTCCTTGAGAGTGTTGTGATAAAGCCTGATGGCGTAATGCCGCGACACTATCAGCATCGAGCCTGCGGTTTAAAGACCGAAAAGGTCTTTGCTTATGCCTTGTGCTCCAGTTTCGCAAACAACTGATTGCCGCAACGCGAACAAAACGCCGCGCCGTGCTCATGGACGTTCTTCGAGCAGACCGGGCAATCGTGCTTCAACTGCTCGCCGCGCATGGCATTGGCCAGTTCGGCGGTGAATATCCCGGTGGGCACGGCGATGATCGAGTAACCGATGATCATCACCAGCGACGAGAGCATCTGACCGAGCGGCGTCTTGGGCACGATATCGCCGAAACCCACGGTCGTGAGGGTCACGATAGCCCAGTAAATGCCTTTGGGAATGCTGGTGAAGCCATGCTCCGGGCCTTCGATAACGTACATCAGCGTGCCGAACACCGTGACCAGGGTCGAGACGGTGACCAGGAACACGATAATCTTCTGTTTGCTGCCGCGCAGCGCTGCCAGCAGGTAGTTGGCCTGACGCAGGTAGGTGCCGAGCTTGAGCACCCGGAAAATCCGCAGCATACGGACGATCCGCACGATGAGCAGGTATTGTGCATCGCTGTAATAAATCGACAGCACGCCCGGCACAATCGCCAGCAGATCCACCAGGCCATAAAAGCTGAAGGCGTACTTCAGCGGCCGGGGTGAACAGTACAGGCGCAGGATGTATTCAATCGCGAACAACAGCGTGAACCCCCACTCGATCCAGGCGAACAGCGCCGCATAATCGCGATGAATACTCTCGATGCTGTCGATGACCGTGACCAGCAGACTGAGCAAAATCGCCACCAGCACAATCTTGTCAAACATCCGCCCGGCAGGCGTATCGGCTTCAAAGATAACGATATGCAACCGCTCGCGACGGCTGAGAGAGGTGTCCATGGTGCTTCCCGATTCAAATATCGGCAGAGCCTAGGAGTATTGGGTGGGTGAGTGCAAGCGCGTTCAAGATCGGACGCGGAGAGTGAGGAACGATAACTTCAGCTATCGTGCGACGCAGAGCGTCGTGAACGCAAATCAAGCTCGTATGACACGCCAGGTGGAGAGGGTCGACGATGACTGATGCGGGAGTACACATGCAGTATTCAGGCGAGGGCTTTTCTCTGAGGGCATTGGCGTTTGATGATTCCGAGTTGATCCACCGTTACGAAAATGCCAATCGCAGGCATTTGCAGCCTTGGGAACCGTTGAGAGGCGAGGACTACTTCATCCTCGAAAACGCCCGATCACGGGTTCAGCAGCAGTGGGAAAGCATGCAGGCCGGCAGCGCGATTTTTTTCCTGGTCACAGAGCCCGAGAGTGGAGAGCTGCTTGGGCGTTGCAGCTATACGAATATCGTGATGGGCGCTTTCCAGGCCTGCCACCTTGGTTTCTCGCTGACGGAAACTGCTCAGGGCCAGGGCTTGATGAAAAGGGCACTTGAGGTCGCCAATCGTTACTGTTTCGAGCAGATGGGCCTGCATCGCATCATGGCCAACCATATGCCAGCCAATTTGCGAAGTGAGCGACTTCTGCAATCGCTGGGCTTTGAAAAAGAGGGCTATGCGCGTGCCTACCTGAAAATCGCCGGGGTCTGGCAGGACCATGTTTTGAGGTCGTTGATTAACCCGAGAGTGACCTGATGACGGAGCGGAAAGTGATCTGAGTCGGGCTTTGATCTTTCTGATGGCTCTCGTGCCAATCGCTCCGCGTGGGCATGCATTTCGTGACGCTCTGCGTCACCATTCTGCGTCCATCACATGTGTTCAGGATCGGACGCAGAGCGTCCAGAACTGCATTCCCACGCTGGAGTGGTATGACCCCCGAAGGTTGGACGATTATCTCTACGCTGCCTGAGCGGCCTGCATTCTGAACTCCACAGGGCTCAGGCCGTTAAGTTTCAGTTTGATGCGTGAGTGATTGTAATACTCAATGTACTCGTCGATGCCCGCATGAAGCTCATCCAGATTGTTAAATTTGTTCAGATAGAAAAACTCGGACTTCAGCGTGCCAAAAAAACTTTCCATAGCCGCGTTGTCGTAGCAGTTGCCCTTGCGCGACATGCTGCATGTGATCGAATGCTCATTGAGTAATCGTTGGTAAACAGGCATCCGATATTGCCAGCCCTGGTCTGAGTGCAAAATAGGATTTTCATGCGGCTCAAGCTTCTTGAACGCCCCTTCAAGCATTTCGTCCACCATGGAGTACAGCGGGCGCCTGGCGATTGCATAGGAAATGATTTCGCCGTTGTACAGATCCATGATGGGCGACAGATAGAGCTTCTGGCCTCCCACTTTGAACTCGGTGACGTCCGTGGCCCATTTTTCATTAAGGTGCTGGGCCTTGAAATCACGCTTGAGAATGTTAGGCGCAGCCTTGCCTACTTCGCCCTTGTAAGAGCGGTATTTCTTCACTCGCACCAGGCTCTTCAGGCCAAGCTGCCCCATCAGTTTCTGCACCGTCTTGTGGTTCACAAGATGGCCTGCGCGCCGCAACGCCGCCGTGATACGACGATAGCCATACCGGCCTTTATGCTCGTAGAAAACTGTCTGAATCAGGTCTTTCAGCCCGGCGTACTTATCGCCCGCTTGCAGTACCTTTTGTTGATAGTAAAAAGTGCTGCGCGCCAGACCGGCAAGCTTCAGCAGGCCATCCAGAGAATGCCCCAGTCTCAGTTCGGTTACGATTTGCGCTTTTTCTGTTGCGCTATTCGTTGCTTCTTCTGAGCCAAGGCATCGAGCTTTTTTAGATAGTCGACCTCCATCCGCAGTTGCTTCACCTCGGCAAGCAACTCGTCACGCGAGCGCGATTCATCGTCGATTGAGGGGGCGTTCACAGGGGGAAGTGCAGTCGTCATCTTTCTTGGGCGTCCGGCTTTTGTGGGTGGCTTGGAGGAGGCATCAAAGGCCCCTTCTTCATAATGGCGCTGCCATAGACCGATGATGCCGAACTGACGGATATCGAACAAGGCCGCTGTCTGGCTCAGAGATAAACGCTCATCATGCATGCGCTTCAAAACAGTCAGCTTGAACTCGTCACTGTAGCGCTGGCGTTTTTTCTCTTGCAGGCCCGCTACGCCATGAATCTGATAGGCCGCAACCCACTGCCTAAGGCAGGAAAAATCCACATCGTGGCGATGCGCAACATCCCTCAAACCTGCCTTGCCAGCACAATATTCCTGCACGGCCGCGAGTTTTGCCTGTTCTGTATATCTACCCATGATGCCTCCAAAGGTTGTATCCAACCTTCGGGGGTCATACCAGAGCGTGAGGAACGAGAATCTTGTAACTATCGTGCCAATGCTCCGCGTTGGCATGCATTTCGTGACGCTCTGCGTCACAATTCTGCGCCGCGCCATGCGTCCAAAACCGGACGCGGAGCGTCCAGAACGGCGTTACCACGCTGAGCGTGAGGAACGAGAATCTTGTAACTATCGTGCCAATGCTCCGCGTTGGTATGCATTTCGTGACGCTCTACGTCACCATTCTGCGCCGCTCCATGCGTCCAAAACCGGACGCGGAGCGTCCAGATCGGCGTTACCACGCTTTGGGAACGAGAGTCAGGCGAAGCGTCGCCGGGCAGTATCTTACTTCCCGGCCACGCCATCCTTTTCCCAACCGCCGCCCAGGGCCAGAAACAGGTTGATCTGTCCCATGGCCACTTCGGTGTTGGCTTCGGCCATCTGCGCACGGACGTCGGTGTAGGTGCGGGTCGCTTGCAGATCGGCGAGGAACGACGCGCGTCCGGCCTGATAGAAGCGGTGGGTTTGATCAGCTGCCTCTTTGGCCGATTGCTCGGCGTCTTTCAGCGCGTCGCGGCGGTCGAGCAGGGCGGTGTATTGCGCCAGCCCTGTCTGGGTTTCGCGGATGGCGTTGAGCACCACACCATCGAAGCGTGCCAAGGATGCCTGGGCAGACGCTTCTGCCTGATGGATACGCGCTCGCGAACCATTCGACGGGAGGGTCCAGTTCAACAGCGGTCCGAAGCCCCAGCGGTTGGCGGCCGGTTTGCCGAGGTTTTCGATAAGGCCCGTGGTGCCAATGCTCGCGCCGATGCTGATGTCCGGGTAAAGCTCGCCTGTGGCGACACCAATCTCGGCCGTTGACATCGCCAGATGCCGTTCGGCCTGACGCACGTCGGGGCGGCGCTTGAGCAGCGCGGCGCCATCGCCTACAGGCATCACTTGGGCAATGTGTGGCAGTTCGTTGCAGGTGCTGACCCCGGCCGGCAATTGCTCGACCGGTTTGGCGAGCAGCATCGACAGGCGGAACATCGCCGCCTGACGGCGAGCTTCGTAACGTGGCATTTCAGCGCGCAATGATTTGAATTGGGTCTGCGAGCGCGTGACTTGGGTTTCATCGCCACGCCCGGCATCGCGCAGGCGCTGGTTGAGGGTCACGCTCTGCTGTTGCAGATCCAGCGATTGGCGGGCGATATCAAGTTCTTCGTTGGCCGCGCAGATATGTGTGTAGGCGCGTACGACATCAGCGACCACTGTGATGCGTGCCGTATCGACCGCCGCCTGATTGGCATCGACGTTGGCCTGCGCTGCTTCGATGCCACGCTGCAAGGTGCCGAACAGATCGAACTGGTAAGACGTGGTGATACCTACATCGCCGACATTGGACACCGGCACCTTGTCGGTCAGCAGAAACGACTCGCCCGACTCCTGCACACGCTGTGCGCCGAGCTTCGCACCGTTGGTGAAACCGCCCGCTGCCTCGGCTTCTGAGTTCTGATAGCGAGAGCGTTGCAGGTTGGCGGCAGCCACGCGCAGATCAGTATTGGATGCCATCGCCTGGCGCACCAGTTCATCCACACGTGGGTCCTGATACAGACGCCACCAATGCGCAGGCACCGGGGCCGAGACGGTGTTGACCGAACGGCCAGCCAGTTCGCCCTGCAAATCCGGGCGATTGATCGCGCCGTCTTTCGGCAACCGGTAATCCGGCCCGACCGTCTGACAGGCCGACAGCAGGACGCTCAAACCGAGCGCACTCAAGCGTGCAGCGCGTTTCATCGAGTGGCCTCCTGCGTATCCGCGATGATCGACACCGTCGCGGTCCGCCCGGCGATCATGCGGAAGTCCCTGGGTACATCGTCGAAGGCGATCCGCACTGGAATCCGCTGCGCCAGCCGCACCCAGCTGAACGCCGGGTTGACGTTGGGCAGCAGGTTCGAGCCGCTGGTGCGGTCGCGGTCTTCGATACCGGCGACGATGCTAACTACATGGCCGGTCAGCCGGGCGTTGTCACCGATGACGCGAATGTCCACGCCCTGGCCGACATGAATGCCGTCCAGCTTGGTTTCCTCGAAATAGCCGTCGATGTGGAAAGAAGCCGCATCGACCACCGACAGCACCGGACGCCCGGCAGTGACGAATTCATGCTCGCGGGGCGCGCGGTCGTTGAGGTAGCCGTCCACCGGGCTGCGAATCACCGAGCGATCCAGATTCAGCTGTGCAGCGTCAACGGCCACCCGTGCCTCACCCAGCGCTGACAGTGCGCGAGCTTCCCGGGACTGGCTTTCTTCCAGTTGCTCACGGGCGACCAGATTGCCGAGGCTGCGGTTACGCGTGTTCTCGCGCCGCGCCTGCTGCCAGGTTTCCTGGCGCTCGGCGACCGTGGCCTGAGCCTGACGCAACGACAGGCGGAAGCGGTCCTGATCGATGGTGAACAGCACCTGGCCTTTGTGTACCGGCTGGTTGTCAGTCACATCGACCTTTTGAATCAGCCCGGACACGTCCGGCGCGATCTGCACGACATCGGCGCGAATGTGGCCGTCTCGGGTCCACGGCGCATACATGTAATACATCACCATCCGCCACACGACGACGGCGGCCAGGGTGACAACCAGCAGGGTCAGGACCACGCGGCCCAGTGTCAGTATCGGTTTTTTCATGTCATCAGGTATCGACTGAGAGTATCCACGGCGCCGAGCAACAAAGCGTATAGACCTACGTTGAATAAAGCCCGGTGCCAGACCAGACGGTAGAAGTGCGCACGCAGCAGTACTGCGTGCACCCCGAGAAACAGCAGATAGGCGATGCCCATCATCGCCAGGAACGTGGGAATGAAGATCCCGCTTATATCCAGATCACCGATCACAGGGGCGCTCCATCGATGTTGTGCGGCAGTTGCTCGGTCATTTCCCCGGCCACCGTGACGATCTCCACACCCGGCAACAACGCCAGACGCAGGCCGCTGAGCGCGTGCAGCAGATGGACACGGGCCGGGTTACCACCCATTTCCTGATCGGTCAGCGAGCGGCGCGCGCGGTCCATGGCCATCAATAGGCCTCGGGGCGCAGGCAGTCGTTCACCGGCTTTGCTGCAGTGCTTGAAATAACCACTGACTTCGTCAATCACCTGCCGCAACTGCGCCTGGGCAGCAGGTGTGGCGCGTCGGGTGTAGGCAATCAGGTCGAGCATGTTCAGCGCCACCCGCAGTTCGCGCAGGGCAATGCCGGTGTCCTGTGCGGTGAGCGTCAGGCGCGGCAGTTGCTGCATCAGACGGTCGAGCATCTGCACGCCCATGCGCCTGTGTTCGGCCAGCGATGATTCTTCGCTGAGGCTGGCAATGTCGCGCCAGCTGAAGCGGGTCAGGCGCTTGACTGCCAGTTCAACCCCGAACGGGCGAAACACCAGTGTCCAGATAAAAGCGAACAACAGCCCGGCCGGACCCGCCAGGTTGGAGTTGAGGAAGTTCATGAAGTCCGCATCGTAGGCGCTCTGGATGCTGATGAAGGACGAGGTGTTGACGATGGTCAGCAACGTGCCAAGAAAGAAGCGCGGCTGCACGGTCAGGGTGCCGACACAAATGAACGGCACGGCGAAGGCCAGTACCAGCATCGGGAAGTCGTGCAGGTTGGGCAGCACCACGAACAGGTACAGGCTGGCGAACACCACTGACAGCATGGTCCAGAAGAAGAAACGGTAGATTTGCGGGGCCGGGTCGTCCATCGCTGCAAAGAAGCTGCACGAGACTGCCGCCAGCGCTACCGCACTGGCGCCGTCCTTCCAGCCGAGCAGAATCCACAGTACCGATGCGGCGATGATCGCCAGCACGGTCGAGGCCACCGAATAGAGCATTAGGCCACGATCAAGAAAGGGCGTCAGCCGGCCCAGTCGCCAATGGCGGTACACCGCACGCCACGGTGTCTGATTGTCGGTCTTGATCGCGTATTGCAGGGTGCGGCAGTCCTGCCACAGATCAATCCATTCACTCAGGCGGAACAGGGTATTGGACAGCAGCAACTGATCACGATCGTCCAGTTGCGCGGAGCCCGGCTGCAAGCGCTCCAGCTCAGCGTGCAATTGCTGCCATTGCTCGTCTTGCGGACCGTCGGCGGTATTTTTCAGCCAGTCGCAGGCGTGCTGCAACAACGGCCAGACGCTGGCCAGAAGCACGGGCGTGCGCCGTTCCAGCGCCCATAACGCGTCGTCGAGTGCATCGATGACCGGCAGCAGATGAATCATCCGGCCGCGTAGTTCGTTGGCGTTACGCACGGTTTGCTTGCGTGCACCTTCGTGGCGCAACTGGCCGATCATCATTTCCAGCGAGTTGAAACTGCCGACCATCGCGTTGCGCAGGGCGCCGATTTCCTCAGCCTGACAGGTGCGACTGATAAAGCGCTCGCTGTAGGTCGAGGCGTCACTGAACCACTTCTCCGTGGTGGCCTGAAACACCGGTGCAAGGCGGCGCGGCCAGAACATCGCGCCGATGACGGCAGCGCAAATGATGCCGAGGAAAATTTCCTCGGTGCGCGATACGGCGATATCGAATACGGCCTGAGGATTGTCGACCACCGGCAGGGAAATCAGCGGCATGGTGTAGCCAGCCAGCATTAGCGCATAGCTGTTCGCGGTGCGCAGGTGCAGGGACAAAAACAGCAGCGTACCGGTCCACAGCCCGACCACGATGGCCAATAACAGCGGTGTCTGCACGAACATCGGCACCAGCAGTACGGACGCCGCCGCACCGGCCAGCGTCCCGGCCGCGCGATACAGCGCCTTGGAGCTGGTCGGACCTACAAACGGGCTGGAGACGATGTACACGGTCGCCATCGCCCAGTAGGGGCGGGGCATTTCCATCAGCAGCGCAATATACAGCGCCAGCATCGAGGCACCGAAGGTGCGCACACCGTAAAACCAGTCGCGTGCCGGTGGCACGCTGGAGAAAAAACCGTTCAAACCGGGCTCCCGTGCTCACGCTGCGCTGCGTCGGAAAATGCCTGCAACACTCGCACAGTGGCTTCCAGGTCGGCGGGTTGCAGGCCTTGAAGCACGTCGGCGCGCAAGCGGGTCAGTTCCGCCTCGATGGCGCTGGCCAGTGCGCGGCCGTTCTCGGTCAGGCTCAAGGCCTTGGCGCGGCGGTCGTTGGGGTCTTCAGTACGGCAGACAATGCCAGCCTTGCACAGTTGATCAAGCAGGCGGACCAGCGTCGGGCTTTCCATGCCAGCCGCCTGGGCCACTTTCACCTGATGCGCGCCGTCGCCCAAGCGTGCGATGGCCAGCAGCGGCCCTGCGCAGGCTTCGGAAATGCCATAGGTCACCAGCGTGTTCTGACAGATGCGTCGCCATTGGCGAGAGGCCGCCACCAGACCACTGCTGATTGCCCGATGCAGTGATTCGACAGACATGAAGACACCAGAAAATTAGTTAGGAGCGATATTGTTAGCAAGGAGATAAATAGCTTCCTAACTAATATCCCGTAACAACTGCTTACAGTCAACCCGAAGCTGCCCGGTGAAGATTTTCTTTGATGTCGGTCTGCGCGCAAAACGCCGACTTCAACGCACCGTCGACCTAAAAAGGAGCTGTTGGTCAGTCCCTCGCACTGGAAGTTCATTTATTCCAAAAATAATCGCTACCGTCTGTCGGTATTTTCAGGATTTTGCGCCGTAATAGTTCTGATACGTTCAAAAAAATGACGCCAATTTTTATAACCGTTTCCGCGTTAATCACAGCCTGGAGCTTGGTGATGGCATTTGGCTGCATTCCGGAATTTGATATTGAAATGATGTCACTTGATATGTTTAGGCATTTTGTTGACGCCAATGCATTGTCATTACGGTTTAAAAATTAACCGATTGAGCCGATAGTCTTCCTGAACGCAACGGGCTTGCATGCCCGTTCCAGAGCCATCCTGCTGGTGCGCAACGCGTACCCTGCGAGCTACTCCATGATCGACCTTGCCACTTGGAATCTTTCCGTCCCCACCGGAAGTACCGCAACCATCATTGAGACCCCCAAATTGATGAAGGGCTATCGGGATGGCTATTTTCAATCGGGAGACACGCTGTTTTTCTGGGCGCCAGTGACCGGATCGACAACCGAGAACGCCAAGTACCCGCGTTCTGAGTTACGCGAGACAACGGCCGACGGCAGGGTCTTCAACTGGGCTTACTCCAGTGCCAATAACTTCCTGCGCGCCACGCTGGAAGTCGATCAGGTGCCGTCCAGCGGCAAGATCGTGATCGGCCAGATTCACTGCTACCAGAGCACCGAGCCGCTGCTGAAGGTGGAGTACCAGTACAAGGAGAAGCTGAAGACAGGCAACATCGTCGCCAAGTTTCGCCGTACGCCGGACTCGGAAATCGAAGTCATCACCATCGCGCAGGGTGTGCCACTCGATCAGCAGTTCAACTACACCATCAACCTGTCGAGTACGGGTGATCTGACGGTCAATGCCTTTGACGCGGTCTGGTACGCCAAGCTGGATTCAGCCTGGGGCAGCAAGCTGTTCTACTTCAAGGCAGGGGTCTATACCCAGGACAACACGGGCTATACCAACGAAGGCGGCTCGGCCACGTTCTACAAGCTGGCCATTGCCCACGAGAAGAAGACGTGATCTTTCCGGACCGAAAGGTTCACGCCACTGGAAATATCAGGCTGAAGCAGATTCTGCCAGCGGCGGGTTGAGCAACTTCGACCCGGCCGCCATGCAGGTGCATGATCGCCGTGACAATCGCCAGGCCCAGGCCGTTGGAGTCAGAGCTTTCATGGCGTGAGGCGTCGCCACGGTAGAAACGGTCGAACAGCCGGGCGAGGGTAGCCTCCGGCAGCACCGGCCCGCGATTTTCAACATCTATTCTCCAGTGTCGATCAACTGCAGCTACTCGCATCAGAATCTCGCTGTCTTCATCGGCATAGCGAATTGCGTTGGCCACCAGATTGCTCAGCGCACGGCGCAGCAGGATCGGATCGGCCAGTAATGTACCTTGCCCGCGCGTGCTCAGGGTCAGATTGCGCTCTTCCGCCAGCCCTTCGAAATAGCCCGCCACCCGTTGCAATTCGTCGTGAAGGTCCAACGACTGACGTTCCAGCGCAGCCTGGGCTTCATCGGCTCTCGCCAGAAACAGAATGCTTTCCACCAGACGCGAGATGCGCTCCAGCTCTTCCAGGTTCGAGGCCAGCAGCGCCTGGTATTCGTCGACGCTGCGGTTCTGGCGCAGGGCAACCTGGCAATGGCCCATGAGTGAGCCAACCGGCGTGCGAATCTCGTGGGCCAGATCGGCGGAAAACTGCATCAGGCGTCGATAACCGTCGTCCAGCCGATCAAGCATGGCATTGAAGGCATCGCTCAATTGCTGCAGTTCGACCGGCGTATCGCGGCTGTCGAGCCGCTTGTGCAGGCTGGCCGGGGTGATCGCCGCTGCGTGCGCAGCCATCCTGCGCAAAGGCCGCAGACCGCGCCGCAGCACTGCATAACCCAGCAGGGCGGTGATCAGAAACACCAGCACCACTGCTATATAGATGCGCTGACGGAAGCTGGCGAGCATGGCCATTTCCTTGACCATCAGGTGCGCCGCCTGCAAACGCACCTCGACACCATTGGACACGACCTGCGCCGCCGCCGCACGCAACGGCACGCCTTGCAGACTCATGCCGCTGCGCAGGTCGTCGACTTGCAGCGGCTGATCCTGCGCCACGGTGGGCAGTTCTGGCAGCGGTGCATGTTGCGGGTTGACCGAAATCACCGGTGGCTTGCCCGGTTCGCCGATGATGAAGATGTCTTCCTCGCTGTCGAGCATGTTCTCGAACAGTTGCGGGCTGCCTTTGAGGTTATCCATGGTCAGGTCGTAGCGCAGCAGCTTGCGGAAGTGGTCGAGGCGCGCCAGTACCGCATGGTCGCTGCGTTGCATGACGGTCTGTTCCATGGATTGGTACAGGTAAAGGCCCGCGCCGCTGACGGTCAGCATTGCCACCAGCGCGAAGGCGAGGGTCGAGCGCAGGGTCAGGGAAGGCTGACGTCGCATGGCCGCACCTCGCACACGTAACCGATGCCGCGCACCGTGTGGATGAGTTTGACCGGGTAGGGCAGGTCGACCTTGCTGCGCAGGCGTTTGATGGCAACGTCCACCACGTTGGTGTCGCTGTCGAAATTCATGTCCCAGACTTCCGAGGCAATCTGTGCTCTGGACAGCACATCACCTTCGCGGCGCAACAACAGATGCAGCAAGGCGAACTCCTTGTTGGTCAGCACGATGACCTGCTGCTGACGCGTCACGCGGCGACGCAGCAGGTCAAGCTCCAGATCAGCCAGGTGAAAATGATCGGCTTCGCGCACCACGCCACGGCGCAGGATAGTGCGAATGCGCAGCAGCAGTTCGGTGAAGGAAAACGGCTTGACCAGGTAATCGTCAGCGCCCAGCTCCAGGCCGCGAATCCGGTCCTGCAGCTGGTCGCGGGCGGTCAGGAACAGCACGGGCACGTCCTGCCGGGCGCGCAACACTTCGATGATCTGCCAGCCGTCGATGCCGGGCAGCATCACGTCCAGCACGATCAGGTCGTAACGGTTTTCCAGCGCCAGATGCAGGCCGTCGGCACCGTGCTGGGTCCAGTCGACCACATAGCCGGACTCGCCGAGGCCCTTCTTCAGGTACTCGCCGGTTTTGGTGTCGTCTTCAATTAGCAGGATATGCATCGTTTTGTCCGCTACGCTGTTGCAGGCGCCCTTTTTGCGCCGATGCCGAAGTCTAACCAGTTGCCGACAAGGTGTCCGGCGAATGACAAAAATGTCATTGCCCGGTCATTCTGCGGTGCCGGTAGCGGTGCAAGGATGGCTCTCAGATCCCAACTGCCAAGGAAGTACTGATGAAGACTGCACTCTCCACCACGTTTGGCCTGCTGTTGCTCAGCGCCGCTGTCATGACTCAAGCCGCCGATATGAAGGTGGTCAAACCGATGCGCGGGACCGTCGACAGCGTGAGCGCCGACACCCTCGATTTCACCACCCGTTCGGGTCAGCACGAAAGTATCAAGCTGACTGACAAGACCGGTATTCGTCTGGTGTCCGAAGCGGACTTCAAGCAAATCAAAGGCGACAGTTTTGTCGGTTCAGCTGCCATTCCCCAGTCTGACGGCACGTTGAAAGCGCTGGAAGTAACCGTTTTCGAGGCGAGCCTCAAAGGCAGCGGCGAAGGCCATTATGGCTGGGAAAATGCTGATGGCAGCACCGGCACCATGACCAATGGCACTGTCGGTACGTTGGCCGGGACCGATGGGCGTACGCTGACCGTCAAGTATGAAGGCGGCGAGAAAAAACTGGTGGTGCCACAGGACGTGCCTATCGCCTATGTCGAACCAGGCAAGGTCGACCAACTGACCAAAGGCGCCAAAGTCGTGGTGTTCCCGGCTGACGACGGCAAGTCGGCGCGCGGCGTTGCGGTCGGCAAAAACGGTTTCACACCGCCGATGTAATTGCAGCCGACGGCGCGAGGGCAGGCGGCTCCGGTCGCCTGCCCTTGCTACATTCCGGCTATGCCTGATTCAGAGGGATCTCGACATGAAAACCCGTCCCATTCATCCGTGGCCGGTGCGTTTGACTCATTGGGTCAATGCGGTGGGCATGGTCTGCATGTTCATGAGCGGTTGGGCCATTTACAACGCATCGCCGCTGATGCCGTTCACCTTTCCCAAATTCCTGACACTCGGCGGCTGGCTGGGCGGTTCCATTGCCTGGCACTTCGCGGTGATGTGGCTGTTGGTCATCAACGGCCTGGTGTATGTGTTGTATGGCGTGCTCAGTCGCCATTTCAAGCGCGATCTACTGCCGGTCCGGCCTTCCGAGGTCAAGCGCGATGCTGTTGATGCGATGCGTTTTCGACTGGTGCACGTCAAGGGTCAGTACAACGCCGTGCAACGCTTGATGTACTGGCTGGTGCTGCTCATGGGTGTGCTGGTGGTGGTGTCGGGTCTCGCCATCTGGAAACCGGTGCAGTTTCAGGAACTGGTTGCCTTGTTGGGCGGTTTCGATTTCGCCCGCTGGGTGCATTTTGGCGCCATGACAGCCATTGGCGCGTTTGTGGTCGTGCATCTGCTGCTGGTTGTGCTGGTGCCGAGCACCTTGTTACCGATGATTACCGGCGGCCGTCAGCCGAACGAAGAGGGGGCTGCCAAGCCATGAACGAACCTCGTAAACGCTTGACTCAGCGCATCCGCCTGGAGCCTGCACAGCAAACCCAACTGATCGATATTCAGCGGCGTTCGTTTCTGCGCGCCGGGCTGACCGTGGGGGCGATGTCGATGCTCACCGGTTGTAACCTGCAGGACGGCGATCAGGTCGACAAGGTGTTGTGGGCCATGTCGCGCTGGAACGACAGGGTTCAGGCCTGGCTGTTCAATGGCCAGAAACTGGCGCCGACCTACAGCAAGGCGCAGCTGACCAATCCGTTTCCGTTCAATGCGTTCTACCCCGAGTACAACGTGCCCGAGCTTGAAATTGCCGACTACCGGCTGGCGGTTTCAGGGCTGGTACGTGACAAGCAGCCGTGGACGCTGGAAGCGTTGCGCAAGTTGCCGCAACGTACCGACATCACTCGACTGATCTGTATTGAAGGCTGGAGCGCAGTAGGACAGTGGGGCGGTGTGCCGCTGAAGACATTTCTGGAGTACATCGGCGCGGATACCACGGCGCGGTTCGTCGGCTTCAAGTGCGCCGACCGCTATTACTCAAGCCTGGACATGCCCACCGCATTGCACCCGCAGACCCTGCTGGCGCTGGACTTTGGTGAAGTCGCCCTGCCACCGGACTACGGCTACCCGCTACGCGTGCGGGTGCCTACCAAACTGGGCTTCAAGAACCCCAAGCACATCGTCGAAATTTTCGTCAGCAACGAAAACCCCGGCGGGTACTGGGAGGATCAAGGGTACAACTGGTTCAGCGGGATCTAGGCGCAGGATGCAGAGCGTCCAGAACGGCATGGCGACGCGGAGCGTCGCACGATAGTCGAGGTTATCGTTCCGCACGCCAGCGTGGGAATGCCTGTCGTGACGCTCTGCGTCACTCGTCTGCGTCGCGCCTTGAGCTTCAGATCAGTTCAAGCCCAGCTTGCCGCGCAGGGTCGAGAGGTCTTCGGCCAGGGTGTTGACCGGACCGACCAGCGCTTTGCGGTCGTTCTCTTTCACTTTGTCGTAAGTTTCAAAGCCGCCGTCCTTGGTTTTGTACTTGGCCAGGATCTTTTCCACGGTCGCGAAGTTCTTGTCGACTTTGGCCGAGAAGGCCTTGTCCTGCTGTTCGATCTGCGGACGGAACAGGTCGACGATTTTCTTCGCGCCGTCGATGTTGCCCTGGAAGTCGTACAGGTCGGTGTGGCTGTAACGGTCTTCCTCACCAGAGATCTTGGTTGCGGCCACTTCTTCCAGCAGCGCGGCGGCACCACCGACGACTTTTTCAGGCGGGAAGGTCAGCTCGGCCACGCGCTTTTCCAGGTCCTTGACGTCGCTCATCAGCTTGTCGGCGATAGGGCCCTGGTCTTTGGTGCTGTTTTGCGAAAACAGCGCATATTCCAGGCGATGGAAGCCGGTGAAGTCTTCTGCCGTCACGCCTTTTTCGTGGTCATCGACGCGTGAGTCGATGGAGGCATCCAGATCACTGAACAGTTCGGCAATCGGCTCGACCGACTCGTAGTAGACGCGCGTTGGTGCGTACAGCTTCTTGGCCGTCGCGATGTCGCCCTTCTTCACGGCATCGGTGAATTGCTGAGTGTGGCTGACCAGCTCTTCAATGTTTTCGGTCACGTAAATCTTGTAGTCCGACACCGGGCCTACCAGGTCCAGTGGCGCGGTGGCAGCGAAGGCAGCCAGTGGGGTCTGAAGCAGGCCAAGCGTCAGGAGCAAAGCCAGAGGCGTCTTTTTCATGAGTGTCTTCCGGGTCAGGAGTGGGTAGGTCATGCGGTTTGCTTGGTCGGTACGGCCGCCAGCAGCGTGCGGCCGATGAAATCCTGGTCGCCGGTTACCCCCGGCAGGGTGAAGAAATAGCCGCCGCCGACCGGCTTGAGGTATTCCTCAAGCGGCTCGCCATTGAGGCGGCTCTGCACTGTGATAAAGCCTTTTTCCAGATCGGCCTGATAGCAGATGAACAGCAGGCCCATGTCCAGCTGGCCGTTCTTGTTCACGCCGTTGGAGTAATTGAACGGGCGGCGCAGGATGAGGTTGCGCTGAGTTTCGGCGGTGCGCGGGTTGGCCAGGCGGATGTGTGAGTCAAGTCGGGTTTTCTTGCCTTCCGGGTCGGCCGCGTAGTTAGGCACGTCCGTTTCGACCTTGCCGTCCATGGGCGCGCCAGTGGTTTTGCTGCGGCCGAAAATCGATTCCTGTTCCTGCAGCGGCGTGCGATCCCAGCGTTCGACGAAGTTACGGATGATGCGTACCGCCTGATAGCTGCCATTGGCGGCCCAGGCCGGTTCGTCGCTGCCCGGCTGCACCCAGACCAGTTCGTTCATGGTCTTCTGGTTGTTGGAATCCGGGTTGGCCGAGCCATCACGAAAACCCAGGAAGTTGCGCGCGCTTTCAGGCGGCTGGCCAGGTTTTTTCGGTGCCTGAGGCGGCACGGTGCCTTCCTGTTTCCAGCGCACCAGCAACAGGTCGGGCAGGTTCTTGACGATGTCGCGCAGGGCGTGAATGTTGCTGTCAGCAGTATTGGCGCAGAACTGAATGCTCAGGTCGCCGTGGCAACTGGCCGGGTCCAGAGCGTCATTGGGGAAACCGGTCATGCGGCTCAGGCGTTTTGGCTTCACCGAATCCAGACCGAAGCGCTCATCGAACAGCGATTCGCCCACCGAGACCGTGATGGTCAGGTTATCCGGGGTGACCACCGGACCAAGGATGCCCGAGTCCAGTGGTGGCAGTTTCGGGTCGACTTCCGGTACAGGTCCGCCGGTCATCAGGAATGCGATGCGCTCGTTCAACGTGCGAAACAGACGTTCAAGGTCATCGCGGTCGGCAGCCAGCACATCGAATGCCACCAGCATGCCGGCTGCCGGGCGCGGGTTGACGATGCCGGTCTGATGCACGCCGTAATAGGTGTTGTGGTCCTCGGTCTTTTCGCTGTTCGGCGCTTCGGTGACCTGCGCTGGTGCCGCGGCAAGCACGTTGCCACTCAGGCTGCTGCCAGCCAGCGCGGCACCGGCAGCGCCGAGGCCCATCAGGACACGGCGTCGCTGAAGTGAATCAGGGGCGTTATTGGCGTCTGGATTGCTGTCCGGGTTTTTCATGGTGATGTGCTGTGCTCCAGTGGATCAGAGGTCAGAAAGGCCGAGTGCCGAGTCGATACCATTGAGTGCTTCAGCCAGTACGCCAGCCTTTTTTGCGATCTGCTGACGTTGCGCCGCGTCCACCTGGTCGTAAGGGCGATACCCGTCAGCGGTGCTCAACGCATCAAGTGTGGTGTCCAGGTCAGCCATCGCGGCATCGATCTTCTGCAACAGATCGCCTGCACTGCGGGTCAGTAGCGGACGCAGCAGATCGACGATCTTGCGGGTGCCGTCCAGGTTGGCGGCAAAACCGTAGAGGTCGCTGTGGCTGTAGCGTTCTTCCTCGCCGTTGCTGCGCACATCGGCCAGACTGCGCAGCGTACGGGTTGCAATGGCGGGCAGCTGTTCCGGCTTCAGGGATTGCGCCAGCAATTGCTGTTTGAGTTGGGTGACATCGGTCTGCAAACGCTGTGCGATCGACGACAGGCCCTCCACGCTGTGTTGCTCGAACAGTGCGTATTCGATGCGGTGGAAGCCGGTAAAGCCCGGATCCCGCTCACGCTTCTCGTAATAATCGGCGCGCGCGTTGATGGCATTGTCCAGTTCAGACAGGCGTTGAGCGGCAGGTGCAATGCGCTGATAGATGGCGCGTGCTGGCAGGTAGGCCGCTTGCGCAGCGCTCAGGTCACCAGCATCGATGGCCTGCTGCAATACGGTGACGGCTTTGATCAGCGCCGAACTTTGCAGGCTCAGGTACACCCGGTATTCGGAAAGCGGGCCGATGAACGCGGTCATCGACGGGCGTGCCTTGGCCTTGGCGTCAGACTCGGCGGTCGGCGTGACGTGCAGCGTGCCACGCGGGTTACTGAGCAGGCCGCAGGTGATCGCGTAATCGCCGGGTGCCAGATTGGCGTTGATCACCTGGCTAAGGCCCGGCGCAATATTTTCCCGCTCTTCGATCACCAGTACACCGTCGAGAATTTCCCATTCAACGGCCCGCTCGGAGCGGTTGACGATGCGAAAAGCGTTTTTGCCTGCTGCCACGGTCAGTGCGTTCGGCTCGCAATTGCTTGCGTGAATATTCACCACGGTTTCAGTACCGGCATTGGCGGCGCGCTTTTTGGCGGCCACCTGAGAGGCGTAATAGAACAGCCCGCCTGCGGCAATCATCAGGATCACGGAGCCTGCGACTGCCAATCGCAAAACACGGGGCGGCCGGGCTTTCTCGGAAAGCCCTGAGGGACGGTTAGACATGAGTGCCCTTATTCGTTTGTCACGGAAGATGGGTGTGGCTGTACCGGTTTGCCGGCCTTCGGGGTGTGCGGCATGAAAAACAGCACCAGCGCCCCGATCAGGTAAATCAGATAGACGCTCAGTGTGCTGACCGTCGGCGCGTCCTGATAACCGAACATACCGGCGAGCACCGAGCCTGCCGGCCCATCCATCGGCAGCAGCGCGCTGATGTCAAAAACCACGCCTTGCAAATGATTCCAGACGCCCGCTTCATGCAGCGCCTGCACCGAGTTGGCGAGGATGCCTGCGGCAACGATCAGAATGAACAGCCCGGTCCAGCGGAAAAACAGACCCAGGTTCAGACGCATGCTGCCGCTGTAGATCGCCACGCCAAAGCCGACCGCCAGCAACAGACCGAGCAGGGCACCCAGCGGCGCGCCAGAGCCTTCGCTCTGTTGAAATACAGCGAGCAGAAAAAATACGGTTTCCAGCCCTTCGCGGGCCACGGCAAAAAACACCATGGCGATCAGCGCATACGTCTGGTTTTTCGAACCGGCGAGGGCGGCGTCCAGCGATTCGTGCAGCGCATGCTTGATCGAACGCGCCACTTTGCGCATCCAGAACACCATCGAACTGAGAATGCCTACGGCGATCAGGCCGACAATGCCTTCGAACAATTCCTGCTGTTTCTGCGGAAACTCGGCGCTCATCAGTTCCAGCCCGCCACCGACTAACAGCGAGAGGGCAGCGGCGAGAAATACGCCAATCCACACCGCAGGCATCCACTCGCCGCGACCGGTCTGTTTCAGATAACTGGCGATGATGCCAACAATAAGCGCGGCTTCGATGCCTTCGCGCAGCATGATCAAAAACGGAACGAGCATATTCCACCGGGTCGAGACTGTAGAGTGAACGTGGATCGGCGAGCCATCAGCCAGAAACACTGCGTAACATAATGATACTCATTCTTGAATGCGGATAGTTGTTTTTTGTCTGCTTCTCATTTTTGACCGGCTGTTCAGGTCAGGTTCAGCTATCCATTTTCTGGTTTTTGAACTTTTTCTGGCCCTCTGAAAGCCTAACGATCATTTTGGACATCATGCGAAACCGGGGATGGCAAATGAATAGCTGCCCGGACACTCAACCTGGGAAACACAATGTCATCAGAATCAGACACCCCCGGCCGCGAGCCCATGCCTACGGATTACCCGGCAGAGGACGCGCATGCCAAGGCGGTGGAATCGCTCAAGTCTGTCGACAGGCAATGGGCGTTGCTTATCGAGCACGTCGGCCCCTGTCTGCACCCGGTAACGGCGGCGCAGGATCCGTTTCAGGCGCTGGTCAAGGCCGTTGCCTATCAGCAATTGCACGCTAAAGCGGGTGACGCGATGGTCATGCGGCTGCGCGCCCTGTTCCCGGACGTCGGCTTTCCAGGCGCTCAAGCGTTGATCGATCTGGATGATCAGGCACTGCGTTCCTGTGGATTCTCGGCATCAAAGTGCCGGGCAATCAAGGCGATTGCTGCTGCACGGGTGGAGGGTATCGTCCCTGATGTCAGTGATGCACTGGCGATGAGTAATGACGAGCTCGTCGAGCGTCTCATCCAGTTACCGGGGGTAGGCCGCTGGACTGTTGAGATGATGCTCATTTACGGGCTTGGTCAACTGGATGTCATGCCCGCCAGCGACTTCGGCGTGTGCGAAGGCTATAGGCGACTGTATGCTCTCGAGCGCAAACCGAGCCACCGGGAAATGGCCCGGCTTGCAGAGCGGTTGGCACCTTACCGAACGCTTGCTGCCTGGTATCTGTGGCGTGTGCCGACCGACTTCAGCGAGATCGACTGATCTCGAATTTGAAAGCAAGACTCGGAGTGTTTACCGGTTCTGACACAGATAGGATGATTGAAACTCAAGGCAGGGCGCAACATGGACAGCATAGACGTCACGAAAAAAGCACCTGCACCGCGAACCGAAGACGACCCGCGCTGGGAGGCCCTGATCAACCGTCGCGCGGGGGCTGATTTTGTCTACGGCGTGCTCACCACCGGCATCTATTGCGAGCCCTGCAGCCCAACCCGACTTCCGCGTCCGGAGAACGTCGTTTTCTTTGATACGGCAAGCGAAGCCGAAGCCGCTGGTTTTCGTCCGTCCAGACGCACCAGCAGCGATAAGCACGCGCTAGAGCTGAAACATGCTGCCGCGGTTTCCGAAGCGTGCAGATTGATCGATACGTCCGACTCAATGCCTAATCTTGCAGAGCTTGCGGAGCAGGTCGGCATGAGCAGTTTTTATTTCCATCGCACGTTCAAGAAACTGACCGGCTTGACACCCAAGGCCTATAGCGTCGCGTCGATGCGTTCGCGTGTGAAGGTCGAGCTTGCTCACGATGTGACCATCACCAGCGCGCTGTACCAGGCGGGCTACAACTCCAACAGTCGATTCTATGAGGCTTCGCAGCAAATGCTTGGCATGAAACCTTCCGAATACCGCGCGGGCGGCGCCAATGTCGAGATCAGATTCGCCTTGGGGGAAAGTTCGCTGGGGTCAATTCTGGTGGCCACCAGCAGCAAGGGCATCTGCGCCATTTCCCTCGGCGATGACCCCAACACGCTGATTGAAGGTTTTCAGGATCAGTTCCCCAATGCCAATCTGATCGGTGCAGACGCCGAGTTTGAAGCGCTGATCGCTGTGGTCGTGGGCTTTGTGGAGTCGCCTGCGACCGGCCTTGCGCTGCCGCTGGATATTCGCGGCACGGTTTTCCAGGAGCGGGTATGGCAGGCGCTCAGGAATATCCCGGCTGGAACGACCGCCACCTACACCGAAATCGCGACCCAATTAGGTATGCCGAGTGCGGTACGAGCGGTAGCCAATGCCTGCGGCGCCAACACGCTCGCGGTGGCCATTCCCTGCCATCGCGTGGTGCGCAGCGATGGCTCGCTGTCCGGCTATCGCTGGGGTGTCGAGCGCAAGCGCAAGCTGCTGGAAATCGAATCTGACGGCGCGGCAGGGTTCTTCTCAGGGCGTTGAACAGCAGCCCGACTGCTCGAGAATCCGGTAAGCCAGCGCCACCCGTTGTTCGTTCGGATAGTTCCGGTTGGCAAGAATCGTGATGCCCAGTTGCTTTTCCGGAATGAACGCAACGTAGCCGCCGAAACCATTGGTTGAGCCGGTCTTGTTCACCCAGGCGGCAGGCTGCGGTGCCAGCGGCGGTTCGATAGCTTCAGCCTTCAAGGTTTGCAGCATTGCGCTGGCGTTGCCATCGAACAGCTGGGGCAGGCGAACCGGCATCGAGTACTGTTCCCAAATCAGGTCCTGAGTCATGTCGCCGATTTTGAAATAGCCGGTGCGTGTGTCGCTGAGGGCGCGGCGCAGTGGCGCGTCATATTGACCGAGCCCCATGTTCGCCTCGATAAAACGGATCAGGTCCCGACTGCTCGACTTCACGCCGTAGGCTTCAGCTGCCAGCGGACCCGGGCTGACCCTGATCGGTTCGTCGAGCTTGTTATAGCCCTGCGCGTAAAACGCCTGCTTCTCGTCGGGCACCCTGACGTAAGTATTGTTCAGACCCAGCGCCGGAAACAGCCGCTGTTGCAGCGCGTCTTCATAGGGCTGCCTCATGCTGCGTGCCGCGACCATGCCGAGCAGACCGACGCTGGGGTTGGCATACGTGCGGTGGGTGCCGGGCAGATACTCGGGCTGCCAGGCCTTGAAATAAGCCATTAACTGGCGAGTGTTCTGCACCTGGTCGGGCACTTGAAGCGGGAAGCCGCCTGCAGTGTGGGTGCCCAAATGGAAAACCGGCACTTTGCCCAGGCGCGTTGCCTGCAAGTGCGGCAGGTAAGTGTCGATGCTCTGCGTCAGAGACAACTGACCATTGGCCTGTGCCCAGGTGGCGAGTGTGGCGGTGAAGGTCTTGCTGATCGAGCCGAGTTCGAACAGCGTATCGCTGGTCACCGGCTGGCCAGTGGTCTTTGAGGCAACGCCGTAGTTGTAGAACTGCTGTTTGCCATTGCGAGTGATGGCGATGGACAGGCCAGCGATGTGATTTTCCTGCATCACCTTGCTGGCTTCTGCCTGCACAAAAGCGTCAAAGGTGGCAGGCTTGTCCTCGGCAAAAGCAATTGAACTGACCAGCACAAGCCCCGTACAGAGCAGCGTTCCATTGCGCGACATTCGATAATTCCTTGTTGTTTTAGGTGTATGCCGATCATCAGGAGGTGTGTATCGCAGCCCTGCCGTGGTGGTCGGTCGTCAAAGGTTTGCGTAATATGCCCCCTTTTTTGCGCTTCCTCCACGGAACGCGGCTCAGGTAAACCATGAAAACTATCCGTATGCGTGCCGAAGTGCTGGCCGGGCTGACCACATCCTTTGCTTTGGTGCCCGAGTGCATTGCCTTCGCGCTGGTTGCTCATCTCAATCCGCTGATGGGGCTCTACGGTGCGTTCATCATCTGCACGCTGACGGCGTTGTTCGGCGGGCGTCCGGGCATGGTCTCGGGTGCGGCCGGTTCGATGGCCGTGGTCATCGTCGCGCTGGTAGTGCAGCAGGGTGTGCAGTATCTGCTGGCAACTGTGCTGCTCGGCGGCTTGATCATGATCCTGTTCGGGCTGTTGCGGCTGGGCAAGCTGGTGCGACTGGTGCCGTATTCGGTGATGCTGGGCTTCGTCAACGGGCTGGCGATTGTGATCGCGATGGCGCAACTGGAACACTTCAAGGTCGGCGAGTCATGGCTCAGCGGCACGCCGCTGTACGTGATGCTCGGCCTGGTGGCGCTGACCATGGCGATTGTTTACCTGCTGCCGCGCGTCACCCGCGTTGCACCGCCTGCGCTGGTGGCGATTCTCAGTGTCGGATTGGCGGTGTACCTGCTTGGTCTGCCGACCCGCACGCTGGGCGACATGGCGCACATTGCCGGTGGTCTGCCGGTATTCGCCTTGCCGGACATTCCGTGGAACCTGGAGACCCTGCGCATTATTGCGCCTTACGCCATTCTGATGGCACTGGTGGGACTGCTGGAAACCCTGCTGACCCTGAACCTCACTGACGAGATCACCGAAACCCGTGGCTACCCTGATCGCGAGTGCGTGGCGCTGGGCGCGGCCAATATGGTGTCAGGTGCGTTTGGTGGCATGGGCGGTTGCGCGATGATCGGCCAGACCGTCATCAACCTCAGCTCCGGCGGCCGCGGTCGGGTGTCCGGCATTGTTGCGGGCTTGATGATCCTGATGTTCGTGCTGTTCCTGTCACCGCTGATAGAGCGTATCCCTCTGGCGGCGCTGGTCGGCGTGATGTTCGTGGTCGCCCAGCAGACGTTTGCCTGGGCATCCCTGCGCGTGCTGCGCAAGGTGCCGGTCAATGACGTGCTGGCGATCATTGCCGTGACCGTGGTCACGGTGCTGACCGATCTGGCCACTGCCGTGGTGTTTGGCATCATCATCGCCGCGATCAACTTTGCCTGGCAGCAGGCCCGCGAGCTGTATGCCGACAGCCATGTTGAAGCCGATGGCAGCAAGGTCTATCACCTGCACGGCACGCTGTTCTTTGCCTCGACCACGCCATTTCTGGCCCAGTTCGACCCTGCCGAAGACCCGGCACAAGTAACACTGGACTGCCGTCATCTGCGATTTGTCGACTACTCGGCCATTGCGGCGTTGAAAACCCTGCGCGAGCGCTACGCCAAGGCGGGCAAGCATTTGCGTGTGGTACACCTGTCCGAGCGCTGCAAGCGACTGCTCAAGCGTGCCGGTGTGCAGCACGCTTGATTGACGTCGCCAGGCCTTGTCTCATATAGGCTGAATATCGATCCCTGACACCAAGGTGTATGCCTGATGGATGCTGTCTCTCCGCTGGATGCTTACGAACGTGCAGTGCAGCGTGGTTTTCAGCCCGATCAGGCGCAGTTGCAGGCTGTGCAGCAGTTGCAGGCATGTTATCTGGCGCTGGCCGCGTCTCGCGGTCAGGCGCGGGGCGTCTATCTATGGGGGCCGGTCGGGCGTGGCAAGACCTGGCTGATGGACCGCTTTTTCGAAAGCCTGACGGTGCCTGCCCGGCGTCAGCATTTTCATCACTTCATGCGCTGGGTTCACAAGCGCATGTTCGAACTGATGGGCACGCCGCAGCCGCTGACCGTCGTCGCCAAAGAGCTGGCGCGTGATGTGCGGGTGATGTGCTTCGACGAACTGTTTGTGACCGACATCGGCGATGCGGTGATCCTCGGCGGGCTGCTGCAAGTGATGTTCGAGCAGGGCGTGGTGCTGGTCTGCACCTCCAACCAGCCGCCGGATCAGTTGTACAGCCATGGGCACAACCGCGAGCGCTTTCTGCCTGCCGTTGCCGCCATCCAGAAATACATGGATGTCGTCGCGGTGGACGGAGGCGAGGATCATCGTCTGCATCCCGGCCAGTTGCACCAGCGCTACTGGGTTGCCGAAGCCGGTCGGCCGAGTGCCTTGCAAGGCATATTCGAGGCGTTGAGCGCGGGCCAGCCCGTTCACGACTCGCAGGTCATGCTGGGTTATCGCAGCATCAATGTGCTTCAGCATTCCGACACGGCAGTGTGGTGCCGCTATCGCGACCTGTGCGAGCAACCGCTGGCGGCCATGGACTTCATTGCCCTGTGTGATCGCTTTTCAGTGATTCTGCTCAGCGAGGTGCCGGTCCTCGGCGCTGCACAGCGCGAAGCGAAGATTGCCCGTGGCACCGAGGATGGCGTGGAGCAGGTGACCGCGGGGGATCGCGAACTGCCGCAGTTGTCGCCCAACGATGATGGCGTGCGGCGTTTCATTGCACTGGTGGACGAGTGCTACGACCGACGTATTCCGCTGTACGTCGAGGCGCCGGTGCCCATGGATGAGCTCTACACACAGGGTTATCTATCGTTCGCCTTCCGCCGAACCCTGAGCCGACTTCAGGAAATGCAGCTGGAGCGTTTCACCGAGTCGTGATGCTCAGGTCGCATCCCGGCGGCGCTGAGCCAGCATGTGTTTGGCGCCTTCGATCATCAGCACCACGACCGCCAGCCAGATCGGCAGGTAAGTCAGCCATTCATCGCGGCTGATGCTTTCACCCAGCAGCAGGGCGACGCCCACCAGCAGGATCGGTTCGACATAACTGAGCAGCCCGAACAGGCTGAACGGCAGCAAGCGGCTGGCGATGATGTAGCTGACCAGCGCCGAGGCGCTGATGACTCCCAGCAATGGAATCAGCAGGTACAGCAACGGTACCTGCTGGATGGCTTGCGGATGACCGTTACTGATGAACCACAGGCCGATCGGCAGCATGAGCAGCATGTCAAACCACAGCCCGCCCAAGTGGTCGGTCTTGAGCTTGCGGCGCAACACGAAATACAGCGGATAGCCGACTGCGACCAGCAGGGTTTCCCAGGAAAAGCTGCCCAGCCGCCATATTTCATGGCCGACACCGATCATGGCAAACCCGGCGGCGATTTTTTGCAGGTACGAGAGGTGTTCGCCGTACACCAGGCGGCCGGTAAAGATCATGCTCAACGGCAATAGAAAATAACCCAGCGACACCTCCAGGCTGCGCCCGTGCAAGGGCGCCCACATGAAGATCAGCAACTGCGCGCCGAGCAACAATGAAGACAGCAGCAGCCCGAAGATCAGCAGCGGTTGCTGCCTGAGCCGGGCCGCCAGATCGCGGACTCGCCGCCAGTCGCCGCTGACCAGCATGAACAGCGTCGCGCACGGAACGGTCAGCAGCATGCGCCAGCCGAAGATCTCCTCGCCATCCAGCGGGCTCATCAGCGAGGTATAGAAATACATGACCCCGAACAGCACGGAAGCCAGGACCGACAGCACGACACCTTTGTACACAACCGCCTCTTGAATCGGGTCTGCCCCGGAGTGGAGCATGCGGTCGCCATTTTAGTGCGCTGGTGTATAAAAAGCTGCAACTCCAGCATCTATAGACGCGTGTTCTTCAGCGTGCTTCGGCCGAGCAGTTACTGCTCAGTCAGCCGCTTGCAGAAACTGCCACAGGGTGTCGGCGTTGAAATCACGGATCACGTCGCGCGCACCCGCCTGTCGAAGTTGATGTTCCTGGAGACCCGACAGCACGCCAAACGTATGGATCCCCGCAGCATGGGCTGACTGAACCCCGGCCAGCGAGTCTTCGAAGGCAATGGCCTGATCGGCAGTCACACCCAACAACTCCAAGGCAGTGAGGTAGGGCATGGGATGCGGCTTGCCGCGCTCGAGTTCTCCGCCGATCACAACCGTTTCGAAACGCTCCAGGATGCCCAGCCCTGTGAGCATTGCCATGGCGTTTTCACGCGGCGCGTTGGTGACCACGGCAGTACGCAGACCGGTTTTCTCTGCGTAATCAAGGATACGCAGCACACCTGCAACGGGGATTGTTTCTCCCAGTTGGGCGCGAAACATGGCCTCTTTCTCCGCAGCCAGGCTGGCGTATTGCGAAGCAGGAATATCAGGAAACAGACCGCCAAAAATCATGTCGTCCGGAAAGCCCATCACATGAGCCTTGTAGTACTCGATGTTCATCGACCGGTCCCAGCTTGCCAGCAACTGGTTGTAGGCGTTCAAATGCAGTTCATCGGTGTCGATGAGGGTTCCGTCCAGGTCAAACAACAGCGCAGTCAGGGCCATTGATGTTTACTCCATTGGGTGTTGAGCGGTGTTGCCGACAGACCACCGGCCACGCAGGGCAGGCACCAGCGGTAACATTAAAAGCGGATAGACGATCAGCAGGCTGAAAGCGGCTTCGACCCCGATTCGTTCGGACAGCAGCCCGAGTAGAAACGGTGCCAGCAGCAGCGCCACACCGACCGCCTGTGATGCCTGGGCACTGAGCGCCGAACTCGCATCGGGTGCGACACGCATGGCCGCGCCGAGGATCAGTGGAAAGAAGTTTCCGAGGCAGGCGCCCAGTACAAACGTGAAAATTGCTGTGCCGACAAGCCCCTCGATAGACGACAGCACCAGCAGCGTCGCCATGGCGCTCAGTATCACGCTGGTCAGCAATGTCAGCGGTGATACCCGGCGCAGCGCATAGCTGCTGGCCAGACGTCCGCAGACCGTGCCGGCGAAATACAGGCTCATCAGCGTCGCCGCCACCGACGCGGTGGTCTGTACATGCGTCTTGATGTACTCCGCACCCCAGAAGCCCACGCCCCATTCTGCCGAGATGCCCAATATCACCAACGCCCAGAGGCTGAGCCGGGTCAGACGCTGCGGATACAGGGTGTCGGGGGCCGTTTCCGATGAGACATTTCCAGCGGATTCTGGCCGATGGATGGTCAGCGGTGCGCAGAACATTACCAGCGCCCATGCGCTGACAATCAGCGGAGCCATGCGCCACGGAAGCCCGATAGCCGTCGCTGCGCCGACCAGCAGTGCGCCACCCAGCACGCAAAGCCCGGCGACAATGTGTGCTTCCACCAGTTTTGCCGCAGCCTGTTGACGATAGCGCTTGCCGAGCATGGTTTGTCCGACGGCCATGACCAGCCCACCGGACAGGCCCATGAGTACGCTGCCAGGCAGGGTCATCGGCAGGCCGCCAGCGATGGCAAACAGTCCGCTGGCGAGGACAATCGAACCCACAGCTATACGTCCTGTGCCGATCGGCAATGTCCGCCGCTCCAGCCAGCGATAGGGAATGCCGATCAGCACCAGCCCCAGCGCATAGGCGGCAAAATGCAGGCCGGTCCAGCGCAGGTTCAGGTCGAATTCTGCGCGCAGAAACGGCATCAACGGTCCGAGCATGCCCTGTTGGGCGCCGAACAGTCCGAACATCAGGTAGACAGACCAGGGGCGCCGCTCGGTTCCCGTGCTGCCCGATGAAGGGGCAGAGTGGGTTGATGGGGTGTGAGACATGTCGGTCATGGTCCGGGCCTTGTGTCGAACATCGTGTGCCATCGTGCGCAGCGAGCGGCCTTGGCGTTGCCGGCGTCGAGTGCGTGCAGCGCTGTCAGATCTGCCGTCGCCAGCGTATCGCTCGATACGCCGCCCACCACAACCTTGCCATAGCGTCGGCTGATGGCAGCGGCGTCCGGTGACAGCATCCAGCCAAGCGCCTGTATGGCCTCGACTGTTTTCAGCGAAGCGGCACTGCAACCAAAGACTTCGAACTCGTAACGACGTGCGTCTGCGGGTACGCACCAGTGCAGGGAAGGATGTTGCGCCGCAGCCCGGGTGGCGGCAGTCGAGACGCTAACGCCGACCCATGCACGGCCTTCGAGCACGGCGTCTATCGGCGCCGTCGACGAGCCGCTGATCGAAGGGCGCAGTTGTGCGACGTGAGCCAGCAACTCCCAGGCCCCGTCGCCATACTGTTCCAGCAGTGCGCTCAGGTGTAGATAGCCAGCGCCCGACCGGCCCGGATCCGGCAGGGCAATACGTTGCGACCAGGCGGGTGTGCAGAGCGCTTCCCAGGAAAGCGGCGACGCCAGGCCCTGTGCTGCGAGCACCGTCGGGTCGTAGCAAAATGCAGGCACAAAGCCTGACGGGCTGAACCAGCGACGATCCGTCGCGACCGCCTGCGAAGGCAGTACCGAGCAATCAAGTGCGTCGAGAACCCGCAGGTGTGAGGCCAGTGCCGGGTCGAGAAGGGCCGTGGCGGCGGTACCCAGCAGCAGATCCCATTCTCCCGCCGTGCCTTGGAGAACGCGTTCGATCAATTCCGAAGTGGACCAGCGCGAGAGGCGCACGGGTACCCCGGTGTGCGCTCTGATGCCAGCCACGAACTCGGCGAGTTCGGCGTGTTCCATCGAGCTGATAGCGATAAGTTCGTCCATGACCGGCTTCAATCCAGTAGTCGATGCAGTTTGGCATATTGCAGAAGCATAATGGTTTTGCCATCACAGATCGCGCCGGTTTCGATCATCGCCAGCGCTTCGTCCAGAGGCAGTTCGAGGACTTCGATTTCTTCGCCTTCAGCTTCAAGGCCGCCCCCGGCGCTGTGCTTGTCCTCGTCGAAGTATTCCCCGACAAAAAAGTACAGGCGCTCGGTCACCGATCCCGGGCTCATGAACGCTTCGAACACCTTGCGTACTTCCTGAATGCGATAACCGGTTTCTTCCTCGGTTTCCTTGCGAATACAGGTCTGTGGATCGTCGCGATCCAGCAGCCCGGCGCAGGTTTCGACCAGCATGCCATCGTGCTCGTTGACGAAGGCCGGAAACCGGAACTGCCGGGTCAGGACGACTGTCTGTTTCAGCTTGCTGTAGAGCAGGATGGTCGCACCGTTGCCCCGGTCGTAGGTTTCCCGGGTCAGGGTGCGCCAGGTGCCGTTGCGTCCCTGAAAGTCGTAAGTGGTCTTGCGCAGTACGTACCAGTTGTCCGAGAGCACGTCGACCTGTTTGATCCGGACCCGGTCCTGAGTGGTGATTGCCGTGCTCATGCTTTTGCTCCCAGATGAGTCGCGTTGGGGGCTACCGTCAGCAGGCGCGCGATCATTTCCGGATCGCGATGCTCCGGGGCGGTCATCACTGCGGTGTCCAGCGCATGGTCGCAACCCGATGAGCAGGCACCCTTGTGCTCGCCCAGTCGGGTGACAGCCTCGGTGACCAGGCGGCGGGTCAGCGTGAAGGTATCGGCCATGCGCTGCGCCACCAACGTCGCGTTGACCTGTTCATGGGACTCGTGCCAGCAATCGAAATCCGTCGGGATGGCAATCATCGCGTAGCAAAGCTCCGCTTCGCGTGCCAGCTTGGCTTCCGGCATCGCGGTCATGCCGATCACAGTACCGCCCCATTGACGGTAAAGGCTGGATTCGGCGCGAGTCGAAAACTGCGGTCCTTCCATGACCACGTAGGTGCCGCCATTTCGGGCCTGCACATCGGCGGTTTCCGCTGCGGTTGCCAATACCGAGCGCATGCGCCCGCATACGGGGTCGCCAAACGGCACGTGGCCAACCAGTCCGGGTCCGAAGAATGTCTTGTCACGCTTGATCGTGCGGTCGATGAATTGGTCGATCAGCACGAAGCTGCCCGGCGGCGCGTCGTGGGTCAGGCTGCCCACCGCACTTACCGACAACAGCTGAGTGCAGCCGACACTGCGCAGCGCGGCAATATTGGCCCGTACATTGATGAACGAAGGAGGAATGGTGTGTCCTGCTCCGTGGCGCTGGACGAAGGCCACCGGCACGTCATTGAGAGTACCCAGCGTGACGGCAGATGAAGGTTTGCCGAATGCCGTCTCGCACTCGACGAGCTGTACATCTTTCAGGCCCGGCAACTGCTGCAGGCCACTGCCGCCGATGATGCCGATACGTTGAACCTGCTGGTGTGCCGATGAATTGCTCATACGCTGCCTCTCGTCTTCAAGGTGGTTTCGGGGTGGCCGGTGCTGACCAGACGTTCATACAGTTCGGAAAGCGCTGTCGGTGCGCTGCCGCGACGCAGCAACAGGCCTTCACTGGCATTGCTGCTGTAGCGGGGCTCATGAATTTTCAGGTGTCGGTCTATCGCTGGCAGGTAGTTCCAGCGAACGCCGGGGTATAGAGAGTGCGCCAGGTGGTAGGCATCAGAGGTCGGCGCGATGAACACGCGGATCAGCCAGCCCGTCAGGCCGAAGTAGTCGGTAGGACGCCCGGCGAGGTATTCGAGATCACGCCGGTCTTTCGACGTTCCCTCGACAAACCAGCGGTGCTCGGTGAGCAAGGATACCCAGGCAAATACCGGGTATGAGGTCAGCAGTGGAACCAGCCAGCCAAACAGCACACCTTTCCAGCCGCCCGCCCAGTAGAGCAGCGCAGCGACTGCAACCAGGCACACGACCCGGACTGCGGTGGTTAGGTGCGAGTGATTCAGCAGGCTGCTGCGCGCCATGGTGGTCAGGTTGACCCAGGCACCGCGAGGTGTCAGCGGGTAAAGCAATAACCCGTAGAATCTGCCGTGAGATATCCCGGCCAGATAGCCACCGGCATGTACCCGCGCACGGTTCGGGTCCAGGCTCGGGTGGTTGGGGTTGCGATGGTGTTCCAGCGTGTGGGTCTTATGCCGGCTGCGCATGTCGCGTTTGAACGCCGGGAACTGATAGAAGACGTTGCTCAGCCACCATTGCCATTCATGGTTGGGGCATAACGCAAAATGCACGGCGTTGTGGCCGAACTCCTGAAGCGCGCGCAGCCGTCCACCGCTCCAGAGCACTACCATCAGCCATGCCAGAGGCGTCGAATAAAGCGTCGCCAGCAGCACGGCGGCGACGATATCCAGCCAGGTCCAGATGAATGGCAGTGGCGCCAGGACTCCGTCGAGCGGTCGGTAATAATGCTCCTTTCGGTCTGCAAGCCTTGGCTCCAGCCTTAGCAGTCGCAATATGCGCTGCTTGTCGCGGTAATAAAAAGCCACCATCGCACGCAAGGTCAACGCAGTGGTGATCAGACCGATCAGAACGAAGTGCGAGGTCGTCATGTTCAGGCACTCCCGGTTTTGGCGCACCGTTCGTGCGTGGGTGCAAAACGTTGCAGCAGGTCGCCCAGGCTGCTGAACAGCGGCGCGCCGCTGAGGCGTAAACGCTCACTGTCCTGGTGGCCTGTAGAGACCAGTACCGGCGACCAGCCCACTGCGCCGGCCACATCGAAATCATGCAGTGTGTCGCCGACGAACAGGGTGCGTGAGGCGGGTGTGCCCAAGGTTTTTTGCAGCAAGACAGCCTCGGCCGTCTTGCTGGTGGCCTGGTTATGGCTCAGCCCCACGACGTGTTCAAAACAGTCATGCAGACCTTTTGCATGAAGGGTCTGGACCAGAACGTCACAGTGCGACGCCGACAGGATCGAGACGCCGATACCCGCCCGTCGCGCCGCATCGAGAAGCTCGATCACGCCCGGTTGCAGCGGGCAGTGGGCGACGTTTGCGTCAAAGTGCTCAAGGTAGTGTTGAACAATGCTGGAGAACGGCACGCGCTCCAGATCGAAGCCAAGCGCCGCATAGAAACCGGCAATCGGGAAATCGAACCTGGCTCGGTATTGTTCAGCGGTAATGGGCGCGACACCAAAGTGCTCGCCACAGCGGTTCACGGCGAAAACAGCAAGATCGATGTCGTCGATCAAAGTACCGTTCCAGTCGAATACCACGTGTTCGATGCCGGAGAAATGTAGAGGATCGTCGATCATTGTCGAGTAGTCCGAGGAAGTAGGGCGTTGAGTGCGATACGCGACACAATGGCTGGTGCATAGACCCTGCTTGGCTCTACCACCAGATTAGTCACACCGATCTGCGTTTCCAGTGCGCGACGATTGTTCGCCGAGAGCTCACCCAGCGCGGCGCCGTACCAATGGTCGAAACGTGTACGCCAGGTGCGCTCCCCCGAGGTTTCCGGAAAGCGAAAGTCTTCGGTCGTGGCCATGTTCCAGGCACCGTCCACCACTGCACACAGCGAGCCTTGCAGCGTGTGGCAAGCGAGCGATCCGTCGAGCAAGGCGTCAAGGTGATTGTCGATGCAATCTGCTTCGAGCGCGCTGATGGTCATGCCTTGGCTGTAAAGCGGGTTCATGCTGCTCAAGGCGTCGCCCACTACCAGCAAGCCCTCTGGCCAGCGTGCGAGCAGGTCGTAATGAGTGCGGCGACTGCCAGGCATCTTGAATGTGAAGACCTCTGACAAAGGCTCGGCCTCGCGAATGACGTCATGGATGTCTGGCACCGGCAGACGGGCCAGTGCGTGCAGGAACTCGTCCGGGTCCTTGCCGGGAAAATTGCCGAACCAGCCGCCGGTGGTCACCATCCAGCGATCGCCCTCGATGGGGCTGATGACCCCCATCGAACGCTGGGTCGGGGCCGTGGGCAGCACCAGCAGCACTTGCCATTGTGCAGCGTAGGCGGGGAGCCGTTTGTAGATGCGCGATGCGTAACCCAGTTCGGTCTTGACCACGCTGTTCTGCACGACACCGAAGCCTGCGTCCTTCAACCAGGCGGGCATGTGCGTGCCCCGGCCGCTGGCGTCTATCAGCAAGTCACAAGGCAGACTGCGCTCGCCCGAGCCGTCATCGATGACCACGCCGCTCACCTGCCGTGAATCTGTGGCATCGGCAAACGCCATGCGCATCACTCGCGTGCCGGACAGAACGGTGACCTGCGGTATTGTCGTCAGGCAGCGACGCAACTGATTGTCGATAAGTCTGCGGCTGCAATAGTGAGCCTCAATGCCGCTGCGATAGCGGTTTTTCCAGCGACCGCGCTGATACCACTTCACGTCGTGCCCCAGGTCCGCTACCTGAGCGCCGTGCTGTTCCAGCGCACTTAGCAGTCCCGGAAATATCCGCTCCATGATCTGCTTGCCGCGCAACAGCAGCAGATGCACGTGATGCTCCTGCGGGATGCTCTGGCGCGGTCCTGTCTCATCGTAAAAGTCACCTTTCTCGACCACGGTGACGCGTTTGAAACGGCGCGCCAGCACGGCGGCGGTCAGGCAGCCGGTGACGCTGCCGCCGATTACCACCGCATGGTCCGTGCGGCGGGCCGTTTCAGCCTGGAGAGTAGCCATTGAGCACCTCGGCGATGTAGTGCAGATCGTCGTCCGGCAGATTCGGGTGCAGTGGCACCGTCGTCAGCGAACGCAACAATCTGGCAGCGTTGGGGCAGTCGCGGTGATACCGGGTCAGCAGCGGCAGCTGATAAAGCGGCTGGTTGTCATACTTGCCGATGTCCGATTCGATGCCATGTCGTTGCTGGTAGTGCACCAGTTGGCGGCCGTCATGCTCCACCGATTGCAAGAGCAGTGAATAGGCATTGACCGCTCCGCCAGTGATCACCGGCAGCTCGCGAAAAGCCGGATTGTCGAGCAGCGACAGAAGCCGCTCGCGGTTTCTCAGACGCCGTTCAAGGTGCGCGTAAAGCTGCCGTGAGCGTGCCAGACCCAGGGCTGCCTGCAGGCCGCCCAGTTTCAGGTTGATGCCCAGCGATTCGCCCGCCAGATTGCCGAACCGGGTGTAGGCGTGGATACGTCTGGCCCGGACATCGTCATCGGTCATTACGAAGCCGCCTTCTCCGGTCGACATGAACTTGCAATCATGAGTACTGAAACAGCTGATATCGCCATGCCGCGCGAGCCAGGTGCCATTCAACCGGGTCATGTGGGCGTGGGCCAGATCCTGAATCAGGGTAATGCCGGTTTGCTGCAGAAGCTTCCAGGTGTCATCCGAGCGAATCGGATAGCCCCACATGGGTACTTCGATGACCGCACAGGTGCGCGTGCTGATACAGCGTTGCAGGTCGTGCGGATCAAGGCCGAAACTGTCCGGCGCAACATCGCAGAACACCGGCACCAACCCCAGCGAAAGAATCGGCAAGACCGTGCAGATCGGGCCGGTCGGAGCAACGATGACTTCGTCGCCCGGCTGAAAGTCGACACCGGCCAGTGCCGCGGTGACCGATGCCGCGCCCGAAGAAACGGCAATCACATGCCTGATGCCGTACAGCGCACCCAGCGCTGCTTCGTACTCTTCGACAATCGGTGAGGTGCCTGTCAGCCCCGACGCCAATGCCCGCTCCAGCTCGCGCAGGTCATCGATCGAATTCATCGGCCCCTTCTGGGTTACGGTCCGAAGGTTCATGGTGACACCTTCATCCCCACCAGATCCCACAGCGCATCGTCTGCAAAGACCCGGTCTACCATGCGCCGGAAGTTGGGAAACATCTTCAGGTCTGCGGTTTCCTGAAGGCTGAAGAACCTCGCATGTTCTACCTCTCTATCGTCCGGGCAGGCGCGCAGGCTGGTTGCCGTGACATAAATCAGGTCCAGGTGGTAGTGCGGGCCGCGCTTGTCGTTGATGTATTCGCATAGCACTCGATACGGCTGATGCAGCACGGTGACGTCGGTTTCGACATCGGCCAGCTCTTCATCGCGTTCGCCGAGCAGTTCGGCATGTATGCCGGTTTCCTCGAAAATCTCCCTGAGCACTGCGACGTCCGGGGTTTCTCCCTGTTCGATGTGGCCGCCCGGATAAAGCCAGACGCCCAGCTTGCGGTGATGCAACAACAGCATCTTCCGGTCCGGATTCAAGACGAATCCGGACGCGGTGAAATGCCGATCCAATTGTGAGCGATCGAGTGGTTCAGTCATTACGCGGCACCGTACTGGTTGATACGATCAGCCATATAGTCCAGCTCCGCGAGGGTAATGTCCGGATGCACCGGAATCGTCGTCATGCCTGCCAGCAATGCCTCGGCGTTCGGGCATTCGTTGCGGTAGTGCGCAAGGACCGGAAACTCATAGAGCGCCTTGCAGCCGTAGCGCTTGATATCGGACGGGATGCCGGCGTCATCCAGGTAATCGATGAACGCACGGTTGTCGGCAAAATGCAGTTCCAGGTTGAGGAAGTAATAGTTCGGCTGGCCACCCTCGATGATTTTCTTCTCCCGAACCTTGCTGTGGTCGAGCTGGCCAAGAAAATAGGCGGCGTTCTCTCTGCGTTTATTGATCTGCTCAGTCAGTGACGCCAGGCGGCTGCCACCCAGGGCCGCAGGTAACGCGGCGAGCTTGTAGTTGAGGCCGAAGTCTTTGCCATTGAGGTTGCCGAAGCGGCTGTAATCGCGGCAGCGTTGTGCCAGCGCATCATCATCGGTGAGGATAAAACCGCCTTCTCCGGTCGCCAGTGGCTTGCGCTCATGGGTGCTGAAACAGGACAGGTCGCTGAACTGCGACAGCGGACGGCCTTTGAGGGTTGTGCCGTGGGAGTGCGCCAGGTCCAGAATGAGCTTGATGCCCAGCTCATGGGTCAGCGTGCGCAACTCGTCGACTTCCGTCGGATAGCCCCACATCGGGATATCGATGATTGCCTTGGTGCGTGGTGTTATCCGGGCCTTTATCGATATGGGGTCAGCGCCAAAACCGTGCTTGCGGGTGTCGACAAATATCGGATTGGCCCCGGCAGCGATGATCGGGTAGATCGTGCACAGCGGGCAGCTGGGCGTCAGCAGAACATCGTCGCCAGGCCCCACGCCCGATGCGTAGATGGCCACGCTGAGCGCTGCGCCACCGGAAGATACGGCAATTGCATGCTGCGCCTCGAACCAGGCGGCGAGTTTTTCTTCGTATTCACCGACTACATCGCTGGTGCCCGACAGCGGGCGTTCAAGCGTCAGTTGCATAGTCAGCAGGTCGTCGGCATACGACGGACGATATTTATCAGACACAGGTGGTCGAGCAGTTACAGCACTGGAAAGACTGGTCATGTTGAGGCTCCGCAAACAGGGCTTGGATTGGCGTACGGTCAGGCGCTAAGCGCAAGGTCTGGTCGGGCGACGGCGTCTGCATTGCAGATGCTTTCGATGACTTCGTAGGTGGGCCGCAGGCTTTCGAAGCTGGCCTCATAAGAGGTGCCGGTGCGCACGGCATGGAAAAACTGCTCCAGTTCGCCAAAGTAGCCGCTGCGTTCATACCCGGAATCAAGCGGCCCCGGCTGCCACGCACCTCTCCAGCGTTTGGCCGGGCCGGTAGCGCTGGTGCCGTGTTCCGGCTCGTGCATGGTGATGTTCCACAGGTTGTTGAGCTCGACCATCATCGAGTTGGAACTGACGATCTTCATGTCGAATTCGAAGTAGGGGAACATGGTGCCGCTAAGCAGGCTGACGCTGGCGCCCGTCGTGAACTGTAACTCCAGACTCACCAGCAGCGAGTCGCCGTGGCGTTGCACTCGGGACTCGATATCGCGCAGCTCGCCGCCGCCGAAGGTGACGCCCAGATCAATCGTGTGAATGGCTTGCGCGAGTAAAAATGACCGTAACGTCGAGTCGAGGCCCCAGAGTGGGGAGGTGGGCTTGCTAGCATAGTGATTGAGCTGAATGTGCACGATCTTGCCGAATTGTTCGGTACTGGTCATCTGGCGCAACTGACGCATGGGTTTGGCAAACTTGAAGTTCATGCCAACGCCAGTAATCACGTTTGACCGGCGACTGGCAGCGATCAGATCTTCCAGTTCGGCGAGGGTGAAGCACGGTGGCTTCTCAACGAAAACATGCACGCCTTTGGCCATCGCTTTGAACGAAAGATCGCGGTGGGCCTGGGGCGGACAGGCCATGACGACGGCATCGAGCTCTGCAGATGCAAGCATCTCGTCGAAATTGTCCGTAATCATTACATTGGATACGAAACGATTGATTTGTTCGGCCCTGCCACGATCGCTATCGCAGACCGCGACGATGCGGATATCCGGCATTTGCAGTAGCGTGGGCAGTAGATTTTCCTGCATCTGTGCGCCGAGACCAACGATACCAACTTTGAGTCCAGTCATAATCATCTCCGTCTTGAAAAGTTAGATGTTTCTTCATCGGAAAATAAGAACGAGCGCGTACACGAATTCCGTAACGGGCTGCCGGGTGGGCAAACCGAGTGAGTTCAGCGTTCGTTTTGAGCGGGTAGGGCTGTGCAGCAATGCCCTAGGGTGTTGCATCACTCTGCAAGCGAGGGCTGCCACGCGGTGTTGCAGAACAACGTGTGACGAGCGTTGTCAGGTCGGCGCCATTCTTTGTCCGGGACAGGGGATCACGTGCATGGCACGTAAGGACAGAGGAGTGGTGATCAAGGGGGGGCGAAAAACGTGGAGGCTGGAGGCCTTTAGCATTCTGACTGATTATGGGGAGGGTCAGTGCGCCTGCGAAATACTCATGCGTTGCGTTAAGCAGAGGGTGGTATGTTTCGGTCGAGCAAGTATTCATACATTGATCCTCCTGGATATCCGACTATTCAGTGATTCGTTGAGGAATCACAAAGTAAAATCTCGTCGGCTAATTGCACTAACTGAGTGCTGGAGTGAATCTAACCCAGCGCTTTACGCATGGCAATAAACGGGTGTAGATCGAAAAGATATAAAAGAAGGTTATAAAAATTATGCTTTCGTATTAGGTTTATTAAGAGACTGTAGAATGCTTTTGATTTTTAACGGCTTTTTCGGATGTCCGTTGTTTTTGCTGGCTTTTTGCCAATTTTGAATTAAAGGATTATTCATGTTGAACGAGCTTTAAAGTGAACTTGAGTCGATTGTGTATCATAATTATATTAACCTTGTTTGTTTCTGGAATACCAGGTTTTCGACTCGGAACAATACGACCCTACTAAAAGGAGCATGCATGACCTCTTTCAGCACCGCAGCCCAGGATGCCAAGGCTCGGGCGGAACAGTCTTCGACGCGTATTGCGTTTTTCATTGCCGGTTTCAGTGTGGCGTCATGGGCGCCGCTGGTGCCTTACGTCAAACAGCGGATGGGGCTTGATGAGGGTACGCTCGGCCTGCTGTTGCTGTGCCTCGGCGTGGGTTCGATCATTTCGATGCCGCTGGCGGGCGCGCTGGCAGCGCGCTTCGGCTGTCGGCGGTTGCTGGTCTGTTCAACGCTGTTGATCTGTCTGTGCCTGCCGTTGCTGGCGACGATATCCAGTCTGCCGCTGTTGATCGCCATTCTGTTTCTGTTCGGCGCGAGTATGGGCGGGGTGGATTGCACTGCCAACGTGCAGGCGGTGATTGTCGAGCGTGCCAGTGGCAAGACCATGATGTCGGGCTTTCATGGCTTGTTCAGCCTTGGCGGTATCGTCGGCGCTGCCGGTGTTGCTGGCCTGCTCAGCCTGGGCATCTCGCCATTTGCTGCGATGTTGATTGTGGTGTTGCTGACGCTGGCCGCACTGGCGAAAGCGACGCCGAATCTATTGCCTTACGGCAGTTCGTCCGATGGCCCCGCCTTTGCGATTCCGCGTGGCGTGGTGCTGTTTATCGGCCTGCTGTGTTTCACGGTATTTTTGGCCGAAGGTGCGATGCTCGACTGGAGCGCGGTGTTCCTGACCTCTTTGCGTGGCGTCGAAGCGTCCTATGCCGGGCTGGGCTACGCCGTGTTCGCCGCGACCATGACCCTCGGGCGGCTGTTTGGCGATGCGATCGTGAGGCGGGTCGGCTCCAACCGGGTCATCATTCTGGGCGGCCTGTGTGCTGCGGCCGGTCTGGCCGTCGCCACGCTGATCCCGGTCTGGCAGGCCGCGCTGCTGGGTTACGCGCTGGTGGGGGCTGGCTGTTCGAACATCGTGCCGGTGTGCTATAGCGCAGCCGGCAGGCAGAAAACCATGCCGGAAAGTGTGGCAATCCCGGCGATTACCACCGTGGGCTACGCCGGGATTCTGATCGGTCCTGCGGCAATCGGCTTTATTGCCCACATCAGCAGCCTTGAGCTGGCGTTCATGATCGTCGCCGTGATGCTGTTGGGCGTGGCAATTGGCGGCAGCAAGCTCAGGACCTGATCGCGGTTATAACCTGCGCGCCATCCCGGAGACCCGAATCGAACTGCCCGGTTGCTCCGGGATTTCAGCGCGCAGGCGAGAAGGGCTGCCCATGTCTTCGCCTTGCAGGATGTCGATGAGCCCGCCGTGCGGCCAGCCGATATCGCGCAGATAGCCGCCCAGTGCTGCCGTGGCGGCACCCGTAGCCGGATCCTCGTAAACCCCGCCGAACGCAAAAGGGTTGCGGGTATGAAACAGTTGATCGGTCTCTGCCCAGGCCAGCAAAATGGTCGCCCAGCCCTCACGTACCATCACTTCGTGTCCGGCCTGCTGGTCGTAATGCATGGCTTTGAGCGCAGCACGACTGTTCAGCGCCAGAATCAGATGCCCGGCACCGCCGTTGATGTGCGCTGGCGCGATGCGCTGATCCAGGTCGTGATGTGTATAGCCGAACAGAGCCAGGGCTTCTTCCAGCAACGGTGCACTGACCGCTTTGCTGAAAGTGGGCGGTGACTGTAATGCTGCCGACGTCAGCGAACCCTGAGCATGCCCTTCGACCGTGATCTGCGCCAGATTGAGTGTCAGGTTGAACACGCCGTTGCCTTGCTGCATCGCCAGCGCCGCGCCCAGCGCGATGGTCGCGTGCCCGCAGAACGGCACTTCGGCCAGCGGCGAAAAGTAACGCACCCGCCAGCCGTTCTCGACAGGGGCGGCAAAAGCAGTTTCGGAAAAACCGACATCGGCGGCGATCTGCTGCATGACTACCTCATCGGGCAGCGAATCGCCAATCCACACGCCTGCCGGGTTGCCGCCCCGGTCTCCATCGCTGAACGCGGCCAGTTTTATTATTTCAGTCATGGGGCGGAGTCCTTGCCGTGTTGGTCAGAGGCGCACAGTGTGCTCTGGGGGCGGAGGGATAATCCAGTGAGAAAGGCTTATGCAGTTAATCTATAACGTTGATGCTTGGAAGCGCTCACGATCGGTTTCAAAGCACTTCACATCTGGCCGTACGCCGCTCGACCAGCCTTTCGCGCAACGTGTCGTAGCCCCAGTTGAACAGCAGGGTGTACGGCAGAAACATCAGCAGCAGGCCGATGTCCAGCAGGAAGGCTTGCAGCAGGCTGATCGACAGCCACCATGCAGCCAGTGGCACCACGGCGAGGATCAGTCCGGCTTCGAACCCCATGGCGTGCAGGACGCGGGTCATCAGGTTCATGGCGACGCCGCAGCGTTTCCGGAAGCGGTCGAACAGGGCGTTGTAGAGCATGTTCCAGAGCATGGCGATGGTGGAAATCATCACGGTCATGAGGCCCATCATTGTCAGCGAATGGTCCATCAGCCAGGCGAGCAGCGGCGCGACCATAATCACGCCGCCGATTTCGAACAGGGTGGCATGCAGCGCACGTTCGCGGATGGACTTGTGCGGTACTGCGAGTGATTGTTCGCCGGGCTGTTTGCTGTGATTCATGATCGGGCAGTCCTTGATATCCATTCGTAGCAGCATTGTCATCGGTGTTTGCGTTAACCTGAAAATCATTCCCATCGGTAAAACCGATAAGAGACTGTCATGAGTTATTCCCCCGAAGCGTTGGAAGCGTTTGTCCAGATTGCCGCACTGGGTTCGTTCAGCGCTGCTGCGCGCCGCCTGGGCAAGAGCCAGTCGACCATCAGCGAAGCCATCGCCCGGCTGGAGATCGATCTGGGGCTGGAGTTGTTTGATCGTTCGTCGCGGCAACCGGTCTTGACCGAGGCGGGGAGGGTCATGCTCGGTCGCGTCGATGATTTGCTGTGCGCCTCCGATCGCCTGCGCCGTGCTGCGGCGCGTCTGTCAGCGGGTGTCGAGCCTCGGCTGACGCTGGTGTTGTCCGATGCCAATCAGTTCGCGGATTTCGAGCGGCTGATGACCGAACTGGACCAACGTTTTCCGGAGCTGGAAATGGAGTGTGTGTTTGCCGAGCACGGTGATGCGATCAGCCTGGTGCAATCGGGTAGAGCATCGCTGGGGCTGTTGTCGGCACAGGCCAGCTACCCGCCGGAGATTGGCCACGCGACCATCAGTGAAAGTGCCGATTTCGGTCTGTTCGTTTCGCACAAGCATCCACTCGCCGCGCTGGAACGAGTCGATTACCAGCAACTGGCTCGCTATCGCGCATTGCGCCTTAACACGCTGGTCGAGCACAGCATCCCGACCGACGACCTGCCGACCAGCGGTCACCGGCACTGGTCAGCGCCGAATTATCTGTTGCTGATGGACATGGCTGCGTTCGGCTTCGGCTGGTCGGCACTGCCGCGCTGGCTGGTATCGCGCTACTCGGGCGGACTGTTGAAGGAGCTGAAAGTCTCCGGCTGGCCACGTCGCTCGGCGGTCGATGTCATTTGGTCGTTCCACTGCAGCCTGGGGCCTGCGGGGGCATGGTTGCTGGATGCGCTGGTGCCGTTTGCGGGGGAGTGAGGCACACTCCGGCATCGTGACTGTTTCGACATTCCGTTATATATAAACGAGTCCTCTCAAACCGACCGCACAGGAGCTATGTATGGCATTCGATTGGCACTCTGACCTGATCACGCGTGACACTCCGGTGGACGTGCACTATCGAAACACGCAGAACGTGCGCCGTTTCATGGTCGAACAGTGCGGCCCGCTGTTCAGGTTTGATCGAACATTCATGGCGTGGATAAAGAATGGCGAACCCAAAGACATGGGGCAGGTCGCGGATCACTGGTTGCAGATGCGTGCGCAGGCCTCAGAAGCAGGCTAACACCGGACCTGCGCGCCGTTGAAAAGTACCAGCCGACCGATGTCAGCGTGTGGGTGGTGCCTGAAATTCGCCTTTGGACAAACCCTGCACGTCGTTGCCCATGCTGTCACGGAGGCTCAGGTCCGCGCCCTTGTCGGTCAATTCCTTGAGCACTTCGGTGCGTTTGAAAAGGGCCGCGTACATGGCTGCCGTCTGCCCGGCATTGTTGGTCAGGTTAGCGCCGCAGTCAGCCTGCACCAGACGCTTGGCGATACTCAGTTCACCCTTGAAAATGGCGCCCATCAGCGCGGTATTGCCGCGGTTGTCCTTGGCGCAGGGATCCGCACCGGCGTCGATAAGCCGAACCACTGCGTCTTCATGGCCGTGATAGGCGGCCAGAATAAGGCCGGTGTAGCCTTGCGGGTCACGCACGTTGAGGTCGTAATGAGCTTCGATGAAGGTGTCCAGCATCGGATTGTTGCCTTCACGGGAGGCATCGAAGAACAGAGTGCGAAGCTGGCTGGCGGTCTGTTCGGCATTGAGTTCTGGAGGCGGAGCAGGTTGCGTTGCGCTGGCGGTTGCGGCAAACAGCAGCAAGCCGTAGATGAGGTTTTTCACTGGCGTTCTCCTGGCTGGAACCGCCCCGGTGCACAAGGCACCGAGACGGGACTTCAGCTCATCAGTCCTTCAGGCTGGCAGCCAGCGACTTGACCTTGGCCAGGTCGCCTTTTGCCACTTCGGTTACCCGAGTGCCGTAGGTAGGGTCTGCCTTGTACAGGTACGACAGCATGATGTTTTTGCTTTCGGTATCGGTGTCAGCCAACGACTCGCCGAAGCTCTGCACCAGGTCGGTCTGCTCTTTCGGGGTGTAGGCGCGATACACGTCGCCAGCTTGCTTGAAGTTCTGCTCGCGCGTGATCTTCGCCTGCTGGGTGGTGCCACTGAGCGGCAGTTCGCTGTAGCGCGCCTTGTCATCGGATGGGCGTGGTTCCAGACGGCTTGGCTCGTAATTCACGCCGCTGGTGGTGTGGCCGCTGTTCATCGCGCCATCCTGGTTGCCGTTATTCACCGCAACTTTAGGCTGGTTGACCGGCAGGCTCAGACCGTTGGCGCCAAGGCGGTACATCTGGGTGTCGGCGTAGGAGAACACACGACCTTGCAGCAGACGGTCTTCGGAAGGCTCGATGCCTGGCACCAGATTGGCCGGAGCCATGGCGACCTGTTCGGTTTCCTGGAAGAAATTGTCGACGTTCTTGTTCAGTACCATCTGGCCGATTTTTTTCTCCGGCACGTCAGGCCAGATCTTGGTGGCATCCAGAGGATCGAATTCGAACTTGGCAAGGTCTTCAGGCTTCAGCACCTGGATGTACAGATCCCATTTCGGGAAGTCGCCTTTCTTGATCGCGCCGACCAGGTCATTGGTCAGGTGGCTGTAGTCCTTGGACTGAACCTGAGCGACTTCTTTTGGATCAAGGTTCTTGATGCCTTGCAGCGTCTTCCAGTGGAACTTGACGTAATGCACTTCGCCTTTGGCGTTGACCAGTTTGTAGGCATGCACGCCGTTACCATCCATGAAGCGATAGCCTGCTGGCGTACCTTCGTTGGAATACAGCAGGGTCAGCGTACGGGTGGCTTCCGGTACGTGGGAGAAGAAGTCGAAGCGACGTGAATCGTTGTCGAGGTTGGTGCGTGGGTCAGGCTTGAAGGCGTGCACCATGTCCGGGAACTTGATGGCATCGCGAATGAAGAAAGTAGGGAAGTTGTTGCCCACCAGGTCCCAGTTGCCATCGGCCGTGTAGAACTTGGTAGCGAAACCGTGGGGGTCGCGCAGGGTTTCAGGCGAATGGTTGCCGTGGACCACAGAAGAGAAACGCACGAATACCGGGGTTTTCTCGCCCGATTTGAAGACCGTTGCCTTGCTCAGGTCGCTGATGTCGGCCGATGCAGTAAACTCGCCTTTGACGCCAGTGCCGCGGGCGTGAACAACGCGTTCCGGGATGCGTTCGCGATCAAAGCGTTGCAGTTTTTGCAGCAACTGCACGTCTTGCAGCAGGACCGGCCCTTGGGCGCCTGCTGTCTGGGAATTCTGGTTATCGCCGACGTCGGCGCCATTGTCGCGAGTCAGGGTGTCGGCTGCGTAGGCGGCCGGCATACTGATAAGTCCGACTGCAGTTAAACGAACCATGTGTCTGGACCAGTTTAATAACGGCATTTTGAATCCCTCATATTTTTTTAGTAGGCGAAATAATTTTAAGCGGGCGAGGGCAAAACTGTGATTATAAAAATGCATCGGGTTGATTGAAATAAATGCGAGCGAAAGTGCGCAGAACCGCTTCTCTTTTTGAGAATAGTTGAAATAGCGATCAGTCAGAATCATGGCATAAAGCCGCAGTCGGTAGTTTGCTAGTCTTCTATCTGTATGAAAGTAAAGTGATTTTTATTGAATGTCGATGTTAATTAGAAGCGTTATTTCTTCAGCACATGACCGTTACATAAAAAAGATTACCAACTTCCTTGTCACGTGGCCATTCGGCAAGTCTGTGTTTTGATATGGAACGAGCGTACCGGATATCGCTTAAGAAAGCTATTGAGTAGTGGCTATTTGATGTTTTATTTGCGGGATGAAATCGTCTGTTTATAGCACTGATTAATCCAGAGCATACCGACTCGGCCTTGCGCACCCGGAAGCGTTATCATGTCCCGCTAGCCTGAGCAGGCAATCCTCATATTCTGGAGTCCGCCGTCCTATGTCCACCGTCATGCTGCTCCAAACCCCGCCACCGGAGTTTATCCGCAGCCAGATTCAGCAAATGGTTGTCGATTATGTGACCGACATCAGCCTGGTCGCCATTGTGCCGAGCAACCCGCTGTACAACCTTTATCAGTATGGCGTGGGCTATGAGGTGCATCTTTACCTGAACGCCATGGACGGGTCACAGAGTCTGACCGTCGAGCTGATCGTTGCGCTGGATGATGACGATCCGGAGATCGTGTTGGGTTTTCTACTTTACCTGCCGGTACAGAACGATCCACAGGCGTGTGCCGTGGCCTATATGGCAGTACGCGAAAGCCACCGTCGTCAAGGCATTGCAAGCTCGATGCTGGAAAAAATGGTCGCTCGTTATCCGCATGCCGAGCTGTATTGCGCAGTCGACAAGGTGCCGTATTTCGAATCACAGGGTTATCAGGTGCTGGGCGCACGTGGGCCGCAGGTGATCATGAATACCCGGGACCATGGCACTGACGGCTTGCTGGCGGTGATGGATATCGCACCTATCTACAGCTCGGTGGAGGTGCGACAGATTCATGCCTATTTGCTCAAACAGCATGGCGAGCAGGCGATGCTCGACGCGGAGGAACAGCGTGATCGCCATCTCGATGAACTGACCCGCCAGGCCAAGGCGTTTGCCGGTCAGCGTCTCGCTGGTACGACCACGAAGGCGTTCCGGTTGCACTGACAGCTGGATGATTATCAGAGCAATGTGCACTTTGTTCTCATTCGACTTTAGCGATTTTTGCGGTTGTCAAATTTTTTTTAAATAAACCCGGGGACGGCTGAACGATCCATTTGAGGTGAAGTCATTATGACATCATCGCTGTTTGACACGTCAGTTCAGCACCAATGTCAGCCCTCATCATCCTCGGGTAAGCCTCATGAATTTCCTGCGTCAGTTAACGTTTTCGACCAAGCTTCTTTCTGCGTTCATCGCGTGTGCACTGATCACGCTGGCTGTGGGCGGCCTGGGTATGACGGGTGTTACACGCTTGGCCAATGCACTTGAGCTTACTTTTTCCAATAATCTGGTATCGGTAGGTAATACCAATGAGACGCTCTCCAGTCTCACGGCGCACAACCGTGGCCTTTACCGCTTGCTGGATGCGCAGCAGGGGGGCGTACCCGAGGCAGACAAGGAACGTGTTCGTCAGGCGCTGGGCGACGACCTTGCACGTGCGCAGAAAGTCTTCGCAACCTACCGCGCCACACCCCTGGAAGATGACGAGCGCGCCGCCGGTGATCAGCTTGAGCAGATACTGCCTGCTTATATAGCGGGCACTCAGCAGGTGGTCGAATTAATGAGCGCTGGCGATCTGGATAACGCCCGTACCCGCCTTAACACGCTTTCCGCGGATGGCTTCGCCAAGGCCCGCGGTTACCTGCGGATCATGATCGATTCCAACAAACGCCAGATCAAGGAAGGCGCGGCGGCGGCTGCCGAACTCAAGGCCAATTCTGTGCTGATGCTGGAGGCAGGTGTGGTGATTGCCTTTCTGGTGGCGATCATGCTGGGCGTTTTTATCACCCGCATGATCACCCGTCCATTGGCGGTGGCCGTTGCAAGTGCCCGGCGCATTGCCGGTGGTGACCTGACTCAGCCGATCGTTTCTACCAGTGGTGATGAGGCCGGGCAGTTGCTTGACGCGTTGTCCGGCATGCAGACCGGTCTGAAAAGTACCATTCTGCAGATTGCCAGTGCCGCCGACCAGCTCGCCTCCGCAGCCGAGGAACTGAGCGCAGTGACCGATGAGAGCACGCGCGGGCTGACTCGCCAGAACGACGAAATCCAGCAGGCGGCTACGGCGGTGAACCAGATGACTGCCGCTGTCGAGGAAGTGGCGCGTAATGCGGTGTCGACCTCCGAAGCCTCGAAGACCGCTACCGAGGATGCAGTTGATGGTCGTGGTCAGGTTGATCACACGGTCAAAGGCATCACTACCATGGTGCACGAGATCACTCAGTCTACCGGTGCCGTTTCCGAACTGGCCGGGCATGTGCGCGAAATCAGCAAGGTACTGGACGTTATTCGCAGCATTGCCGAGCAGACCAACCTGCTGGCGCTCAACGCCGCTATCGAGGCCGCGCGTGCCGGCGAACAGGGGCGCGGTTTTGCGGTGGTGGCTGACGAGGTCCGGGCACTGGCCCACCGTACCCAGGCTTCGACCGTCGAGATCGAAGGCATGATCAGCACCGTGCAATCCGGCGCCGACGGTGCTGTGGCGGCGATGGGCAAAAGTCTGTCGCTGGCCACCAATACTCAGGATCTGGCGCTACGTGCCGGTGCGGCGCTGGAAAAGATCACCCAAGGCGTGGCGACCATCAACGAACGCAATCTGGTCATCGCTTCGGCCTCCGAAGAGCAGGCCCAAGTGGCTCGGGAAGTAGACCGCAATCTGTTGAACATTCAGGACCTCTCGACGCAGAGCGCGGCGGGGGCTAATCAGACCAGCGCTTCCAGCCAGGAACTGTCGCGTCTGGCAACATCCTTCAATACGCTGGTTGCCAACTTCAAGCTTTGAGTCGTGGCCGCCGGACTCTGGTCTGGCGCATTTGCGGGTTTGAACAGGCGACGGAATTCGCGGCAGAACGAAAAAGGCGTTGCGCTTGACCGGGTGATTTCGCGCATCATAGGCGTAATCAGCCCGAGAGAGACTTTTCATGCCTGTCATTACCTTCGTTCTGCGCCTGTCATTGCTGTCATTTGGAATGATGTGTGCCAACGCTGTGTTGGCCAGTGAAGAGACGCAACTGGTCGACACCCTCAACGCCTATCGGGGTCAGGCGCAACGCTGTGGCGAGCAGGTGTCCATGGAATTGCCGCCATTGGTGACGGATACGCGACTGGTCCTGCCGGCCAACGGCAACCTCGATCTGCAGCAGTCACTGGCCCGGGCGGCCTACCCGATGGTCACCGTGCAGGCGATCAGCCTGTCCGGTCCGCGCGATGCTGCGGCCGCCATGAAGGCGGTTCAGGAAAGCTTCTGCCAGGTAGTGCTGGACCCGCAATTCGTCGATATCGGTGTGAGCCGGGAAGGGCGGGACTGGCGCATCGTGCTGGCGCGTTCTTTGGTGGCCTCGCGTCTTGGCGACTGGCAGGCCGAGGGGCAGAAGGTTCTGGAGATGATCAACACGGCGCGCACCCAGGCGCGTCAATGCGGCGCGCAATCCTATGCAGCCACCACGCCACTGGCCTGGAACCTGACCCTGGGCACCGCTGCGCAGAGCCATTCACAGGCCATGGCCAACAATAACTTCTTCGACCACAAGGATCGGGAAGGCCGCACGCCGGGCGACCGCGCCGAGCTGGCCGGGTATGTCGGTCAGCAGGTCGGAGAGAATATTGCAGCTGGTCAGGACACCGCACGCAAGGTGGTTGACGGCTGGCTGGTCAGCCCAGGTCATTGTGCCAATCTCATGAACCCCGGTTTTCGCGAACTGGGTGCGGCCTATGCAATGGACCCTAAAAGCGATGCAGGCATTTACTGGACAGCGATGTTTGGCACGCAGCAGTGAGGGGTCTCGTTTGCTCCGGCCAACAGGTTGAGAGCTGGAAGCTGAATGCCTGCCGGTCGATCAGCTGCCACTGGTCTTTCTGCTTCTGCCATCTATGGACGTTTCGATCTCGGTCGGCATGACCTTACCGATGTTGACCGCCTGCGCCGGGAAGTGATTGCAGGTCCTGGAGAGTAAGTGCCGGAAAGCGGGCTTTCCGGCACACAATGGTTACACGCGGAACTGTTTGGTCAGGCGATTCAGGCCGGATGCCAGTGTCGACAATTCGGCGGTGGCGATAGCCGTCTGATTCGAACCTTCGGACGTCTGACTGGACAGGTCACGAATGCTGACCAGGCTTCGGTCGACTTCACGTGCAACCTGGGCCTGCTCTTCGGCGGCGGTTGCGATCATCAGGTTGCGTTCGTTGATCTGGCTGATGGAGTTAGTGATTTCAAGCAGCGCCTTGCCAGCACCGTTGGCCATTTCCAGCGTCTTCTGGGCCTGCACGCTGGTCTGCTCCATGGCTGTCACGGCATTGCCGGTGCCGGTCTGAATCGAGCCGACCATCTGTTCGATTTCCCGGGTCGATTGTTGAGTGCGGTGCGCCAGTGCCCGGACCTCATCTGCAACTACCGCGAAACCTCGTCCGGCTTCTCCAGCACGAGCGGCTTCGATTGCCGCGTTCAGCGCCAACAGGTTGGTCTGTTCGGCGATGGCGCGGATCACATCCAGGACCTTGCTGATGTCGGTGGCCATGACCGCCAGGCCTTGCACTTCTGTCGACGTGATCTGCACCTTGGAGACCATCAGGTTGATCGCGGTGACGGTTTCATCGACCTGCGCACGCCCGGCCATGGCCGCGGTACTGGATTGCGAAGTCACTTCCGATGCCGATGCTGCGTTACTGGCCACCTCTTCGACCGCCGCGCTCATCTGATTGACGGCGGTAGCGGCCATTTCAATTTCGTTGGTCTGACGCTGAATGGTACGTGAGGCATCTTCGGTGACTGCATGCATTTCTTCGGACGTGGCGGCCAGCTGTGTGGAAGAGTCGCCAATCAACGTCAGGGCACTGCGCAGGTTGGTTTGCATGGAAGCCAGTGCAGAGATCAGTTTCGCCGCCTCATCGGTGCCATCCTGTGCAATGTCCTTGCTCAGATCATTGGTAGCAATACGTTGCGCGATGATCAGCGATTCGCCAATCGGCCCGGTCAGGCTGCGGGTGTACATCCAGGCGAGGAGCAGGGTGGTGAGCACGCCCACTGCGATGAAGATACCCACCAGCCATAGGGTTTGCTGATAGGCAGTGTCTGCGGTAATGCCTGCTTTTTCCGCTTTGGAGTCGTTGACCGAGATGAGCTTCTTAAGTGTGATTTCAACCTGATCGGCTGCGCTTTTCATCTCGCCGTTGGATATCGCCACTGCCGTTTCCAGGTCACCAGCGGCAACCGACGCGAGGTAGCGATCCTGTGCGGTCTGATAGTTGGAACTGGCTTTAGTGAGTTCATCGAATGCCTGACGCCCTTGCGGGGTGACGATCAATTTGCCTAGTGCATCAGAATAACCGGCGGTCAGCGAGCGTGACTGTTTGATGTCGCCGAGCGCCTTGGTCTTTCGATCCTGCGGCTCGATCGGGTTTCGTACGCGGGCGTTGTTGCCTCGGATACTGACAAACTCTCGATCGATTGAAGCGAGCAGTTTCATGCTCGGCAGCACGTTGGTCTCGATAAATTTTTCGGCGGCGTTGAGTTCCGCCGCCTGGCGCAAGGCAAGTAAACCCAAGGCAATGATCATCAGGCAGAAAACGCCGAAACAAAGTGCCGAGCGTGGGGCAAGGTTGAGTTTTCGCAGGATCATTGGTGTTACTCCATTGGGGGCAAAAGGCTATCGCCCCCAAATGAATTAACTTGTCTGCAGAAGAGTGACTAAATGTTTCAAGATGTTGCAGCCATGGTCAACAAGTGGAATGCCTCCAGCTCGCTATCAGCGTTTCTCCATGCCCAACATGAATGTGTCCACTGCGCGCTCGACCATGGCGTGGATCTCTTCGATGCTTAGCGGCATGGGTGCCTGTTGGTAAAGGCGAATGTCGGTTTCCGCCGTCAACAGCGAGGTAAGCTGCAACGCCGCGATGTGCGGATCGGTGGCGCGAAGCTGTCCTCGCTGCATGGCCAGGGTCATCAGCGAGGCAACGGTCTGCAGGCACTCGCTGGGGCCAGACTCATAGAACATCATGCCGATATCCGAATGCCCTGATTCAGCGACCACCATCCGATAAACGGCGAGTGCTTTATCGTCATTGATAAGCACCATCAACATACGTTCTCCAAAACGGGTGAACAGCGTCCTCAATTCAATCTCTGCATCGTCGCGGACCGCGAGCTCGGAAACAGCCTCCGCCAGATGGGCTGTTGCAAGCCTGTTGACCACCGCGATGAACAGCACCTCCTTGGAAGGGAAGTAACTGTAGATTGTTGCTTTGGAACCGCCCATTCGCTTGGTGACTTCGTTCATCGAAGCGCGCTCGTAGCCCATTTCGAGAAAGACGCTTGCAGCCGCATCGATAATGGCTTCGCGGCGAGCTTCAGTACGCACCTTCATGTATATCCTTAATCCCTTGGTGAACCGTTCGGTACAGTAAGCACAAAAATTCTCTAGACTGGAACTGAACCGTTCGGTACGATTTCCGTCGACTCCGTGGAGCTTACTGGAAAAGGAGGCCCAGATAAACGCTGATAGATGGACGCCCTCTTTATTCTGCCAATTGACCCTGCATTGTCAGAATGTACTCAACGATGGAGTTAACAGGTCCATGAATATCATCGATTTCAAGAAACCCGTGAAAGGCGCTCTTCGTGGACATGCGTTAGCGCCCGTGCTCGAAAAAGTACTGACCGTCGTTCTGAAAACAGATGTTCCTGTGCTCATGGGCATATGCAGCGATGGCCTGCGCAGCAACAGCATGATCCTTGGTGGCGAATTTCGCGGTGAGTTCATCAGCGGGTCGGTACTCTCCAGCGGCAGCAGTTCGCTTGTCGAGCTGTCGGCCGAACTGATTTTTCTGGACACTCGTTTCACACTGATCACGCAACTGGGCGAGTTGATCAATGTTGAAAGCAGGGGCGTGCTGCTGATGGATGAAGCGGGGCAGCAGGAACTGCAAAACGGCATCTGGCCGATCAGCGAAGGCCATTACCAATGCACCTGTACGCCGCGCTTTCAGGTCTCCCTGGGCGCTAATGAATGGCTGGAGAAAAGCGCCTTCATCGGCAGGATCGAATACATCCATGCCAGTGAAACGCTAATCAGCTTTTATAGAATGAAGTTCTGATTGCGGGCATGGCAGGCAATCAACGCCTGAACGGCCAGGCGTTAAACAGAGCAAGCCGTTGGCCTGCTCTCCCGGGCCAACCTAGGTTCTGTACGAAAAGTCGGCGAGCGAAGGTCAGGCAAGGCAAAAACAGGCGAGGACCCCGACTCTACGTGTTGTAAATGAGCATTCCGATCGGACTCGCGCACGAGCCTGTTTTTAACGCAGCATCACCGAGCGCAGCCACTTTACGTACAGAGCCTAGAACGTGACGCTGGCGCTGAGGCGTGCGGTGCGGGGTTCGCCCACGTTGACCTGCAACGGGCTGTCGGTGCTGGACGGGTAGTACTGCTTGTCGAATAGGTTATCCACGTTCAATTGCAGACGGGTTTTATAACCTGCCATCGGCACATCCCAGCGCAGGAAGGCATCGGCCACGGTGTAGCTGCTCATGTAGAACGTGTTGGCGTTGTCACCAGCCCGTTCGCCGACATAGCGCGCGCCACCACCGGCATGCCACTCGCCCAGCCCGGACGGGATTTGCAGGTGATGGGTGAGGTACAGGCTGGCGGTATGTTTCGGCGCCTGACTCAGGCGGTTGCCCTCGTTTTTCGGATCGTCGAGCACTTCGGTATGGGTGTAGGCGTAGGTACCGATCATGTCCCAGCGTTCGGCGATGCGGCCGGTCACGTCCAGTTCCACGCCCTGCGAACCCACCTTTCCAGCCGCCTCGCTGACGCCGGTAGCGACGGTGGTCACGACGTTTTTCTTCTCGATGTCGAACACGGCTAGGTTGACGTTGAGCTCCGGTGCCAGCGTGTATTTTGCACCGACCTCGTAACTGCGGCCTTCTTCCGGGTCGAAGGTGGTGCCATCGTCGTTCACATCCTGGTTAGGCACGAAGGAGCGGCTGTAATTGCCGTACAACGAGAGGTCTTCATTGACCTTGAACACCAGACCCGCCATCGGCAGGAATATATCGTCATTTTTGTCCAGATTAGTGTTGCGGCTGGCGCCGGTGCCTTGGGCGATGTACTGGTCATAATGCTGATAGCGGCCGCCGAGAACCAGAATCCAGCGGTCATTCAGGTGCCAGTTGTCTTTAAGGTAGACCGAAGAAGACGTCAACTGATTGCTCAGGTTGCTGTTGGCCGCGCTGACAACACTGGGCTCGGCCAGGCTGCCATAGCTGGGCGAAAAGATATTGAAGCCATTCTGGGCTGTGTTGCGATAGGTCTTGCCGCGATATTTATCGGAGTCTTCCTGCTCGGCACCGATCAGCAGATCATGTTGCTGACCAAGAATGTCCTGCTTGCCGATGAAGTCCCAGCTGGCATAACGCGTTTCGTAATCGTAATGACCGCCATTGGCCTGACGACGCAGCACGCCACTGCTCGACAGGGTGCTGGGTTGAGCAATCGAAAGGCTATAGCGGTCGTTGTTCCAGCCGTAGGTCAGACGGGTTTTCCAGTCATCGCTGAGCTGGTACTCGAACCGCGCGGTCGCCGTTTCGCTGATGCCGACCGTGTTTGCCCACTTTTCGTCCAGACGCTTGTTGTAGCTGATATCGGCCGGATGGCCGTTAGTGAAGACAGTGCCACGGTCGAACGGGCTGACGTAATCGTTGTATTCATAGGCCAGCGTCAGGCTTGCGCGCTCGCCGGTCCATGACAGGGAGGGCGCGATCAGGGTGTGTTGATCAACGCCATAGTTGCGCCAGTAGTCTTCACTCTGACGTTCGGCCACCAGTCGGTAGGCCAGCCCCGAGTCGCCCAGCGGGCCGGTGGTGTCGATGCCAAGGCTGCCGCCGCCTTCGCTGTAGGAAGAACCACTCAGGGTCGTGCTCTGAACATATTGCGGCTGCTTGCTGATCACGTTGATCACGCCGCCAGGGTCCATCGCGCCGTAGAGCAACGAGGCCGGGCCCTTGAGCACTTCGACGCGCTCGGTGGTCGCGCCGAAGTTCTTCGACACCACCGAGCGCACGCCGTCGCGCAGGATCGAGCCATCGTCGTTGTTGCCGAAACCGCGCTTCATCAAGGAGTCCTTGGTGTTGCCCAGCGTGTTGCCCTGACTGACGCCGCTGACGAACTTCATGGCATCGTCCAGCGAGCGCACGTTGTAATCGGCGATGGTCTGTGGCGTTACGACGTTGACCGACTGAGCTTCCTCCTTGACAGGAACATCACTCTTGCTCGCGGTGCTGGTGCTCTTTGCGCTATAGCCTTCCTGGCCTTCGGTGGCGACGGCAGAAACCTGCGTGGCGGGCAGCACGGCGGTTTCTGCGGCGCTCAAGGTGCCGCTGGACAGCATCGCCAGCGACAGTGCAGACAGCAGAAAAGGGCCGTTACGGCGAGTGCGTTGGGAGGAGGTGCTCAAGGGAGATGCTCTGTCAGGACGTTAATAGCAATAATTGTAATTTGATATTAATTCTCATGTAAATAAATGAATCACTCTGTGTCCGGTTTCATTGATCGCCGAGCGGGACGCCGATGGCTCAGGATGGCACGGCGACGTTGCCGTCAATCCGCTTGCCCATGCTGATGATCGCCTCCTGGGTGTATCCCAGCGTCTTGTAAAAAGCCTGCACCGCTTCATTGAACGTGTGGATCTGCAGGTTGATCTTCACGCAGCCACGTTCGATCAAAGCCTGTTCGGCGTGTTTTACCAGTGCTGACCCCAGACCCTTGCCACGCTGTTGCGGATCTACGGCAACCGAATACAGCCAACCACGATGGCCGTCATAGCCGGCAAGAATGGTCCCGGCTACAGCACTGTTCACCAGCGCCACGAAAAACAGTTGATCCGCGACAGCCAGTTTCTTGTCGATAGACAGGCCTGGGCGGTTATGTGGCTGGGTGTCGTTGAAGACTGTTTTCCAGAGCTGGATAACGGGGAGGCGGTGATGCAGGTCTGAATACTCGACAATGGCGCTCATTGCACAGTCCTTGAGTGATGGCCTGCCAGATTACTGTTCCATGCGTTGAGCTGTCTAACCGGCGTTCTGCGGGACCTGATCCTGCCCGCTGACTTGCGGCAGCGATGCAGGACTCTTGAGCAGTGTCTGAATGGCCTGGCCGTAGGCCGGCTGTCCAAGTTGCATGCTGTTGTTGTGCGTGCCACCGGGGACCAGCAAGAGTTTTTTCGGCTCTCTGGCCGCTTCGAACAACTGCTCGCTGAAGCGTGAGGGCACGTAGCGATCGTCAGTGCCGTGGACGATCAGTACCGGCATGTGAATGTCGGCGATCTTGTCCAGCGAGTCGAACTTCTGTGACAGTAACCAGCGTACTGGCAACGACGTATTGGCAAGTGCAGTGGCGACATCGGCCAGGTTGGTGAAGGTCGACTCTATGATCAGTCCGCGAGCCTGAATGGGCGTGTGGTCTTTCTCTGCGTCCTGGCCCAGTTCGGCAGCCAGATCCACCGCTACCGCCCCGCCCAGAGAATGGCCGTAGATCAGCCTGCGCTGCGGGTCAGGCTGCAATTGCTTCAGGCGTGCCCAGGCAATGCGTGCGTCTTCATACACGGATTTTTCGGACGGCAACTGGCCCATGCTTTGACCGAAGCCCCGGTAATCGATCGCCAGTATCGAAAAGCCCTGTGCCTTGAGCTGCTGGATACGAAACAGCTGACCGGTCAGGTTCCAGCGTGAGCCGTGCAGGTACAGCACCGCAGGGGCGTTTTTGTCCGCTGCCGGCCACCACCATGCATGAATGTTCTGCGCTGTGCCGAATGCCGGGGTACTGAGTTCAATCTCCTGCACATCGGCAGGCAGCCCGCTGTACCAGCTGGCCGTGCCGGGCTCGATCCTGAACACCAGTTCCCGCTCTTTATGTTCAAGTACCGAGCAGCCGACCGGCAGCCCGAGAAGCATCGCCGCAACGCAGATCCATCGAAGCGGACGGGCCCTGAAGCGAGCCATGGGTGAGATCGGCATAAAATGAGTGTTCCCATCAGTAAAGTGAAATAAATGCCGGTTATGCGTTCGGGTTGCAAGACGAGCCGTGAAACATCGGTTACAGGATATTGCGCTGTTCGGTAAAGCGTTGCCTTGTTCCTCAAGCTCGCCGGGAGGTGTGCCTGACTTACTCACTGCGCACTGCGACGATTATTCCCGACACGTCAATACCTTGCAGCGCTGGCGGAACAGCAGTGTCAACAAAGCCACTCATTAGCACAATTTGTTATGGAGGTAGCCCTTTTAGATAGCCGGGGATTATGCTGTGGCAGCACGAGCGCTTTGATTTTGTCATTGCCGACGCTCGATTCGCTGGCTTACCTACGCTGCCACTTACGGTTTTTTCAGTTTCTTCAAGAGGTTACCGCCTTATGTTCAATCACCGCCCCCTGGAAGAAAAAGACATTCCCGCGGTCTGCGAGTTGCCCCAGAACGCCGACGAACTGTTCTATATGTTCCCCAGAGCGACCTATCCGCTGGACGCCTCGCAGTTGCGCGATGCACTGGAGACCCGTCACGATTCGACCGTCATCGAGATGGATGGCGAAGTCGTAGGGTTTGCCAATTTTGCGCAATGCCATTTCCGCGGGCGTTGCACACTGGGCAACGTGATCATTGCGCCAAAAGCCCGGTCCAAAGGGGTAGGGCGCTACATGATCACCACCATGATGGGCATCGCGTTCGACAAGCATGAAGCCACCGAGCTCATTGCTTCCTGCTACAACCATAATGTGCCTGGGCTTTTGTTCTACCCGCGAATGGGTTTTCGCCCTTACGCCATCGAAGAGCGGCGTGACAAGCAAGGCGCCCGCGTGGCATTGATCCATTTGCGTCTTTCCGGGTCTGAGCAGGGACCAGTGAGCTGAGCCATTGCTCTGATCGCAGCCAGGTGAGAACCTGGCTGTCGCTATGCAATCCCTCCTGACGTTTCGCGCATGAAACCACCGACCGTTCGTCGCGCTTTTTTTAAAAAGCGAAGGCACTTTTATGTGGATTGATCCCTGTCATGTGACTGAGCACTGAATAACAGTAAGGTGAATCGTTTTTTCTATTAACGCTGTCAATGATTGTTTATAAGTGCGCTGTTTATATTTACGCGTACAAGTTGCCTGGCTGTCTGCTTTAGGCGTATAACGGTTGTAAGAATCAGGCAAGTGGCGACGGATAATTGGCAAGCCTTTGCTGGCTGCGTTAAAGCGTCAATTAATAACAAAAAAACGCAAGCGACCACTGTTCGATTGAGTGTTACACATAAGGAGATAGAAATGATTGCCAGTGGATTGTCTACGTTGGAACTCCGCAGCATTGTCGAAGGCGCTTTCCTGCCTTTGCAGTGTACTTGCACTATTGCACACGATCAGTCGATGACGGTGCAGGTCAAGGACCCGTCATCCGGACGAGTGGAATTGCTGGAAACAGGTATTTCGCTGAACCACCTGAAGAACAGTCGTGACATCTCCGATCTGGTGGCCAAGCTCCGTAGCGGGCTTGCTCATGACGGAATGGTTCAGGTCAATTACCGCACCGCCTGAGCCCGCGCCAGCGCCGCTGGCAGTGGTAATGCGTGCAGGTAGCTCAAGGCCCTTGTCTTCACTGACAGGGGCCTTTTCATGTCTGCCCTGTGTGCGCTGTCTTTCCGGCCGGTTGACGATTTCTTCCCGCAAAGGGATGCGCATGTCGAACCCTGTTATTCCTTTTAAGCTGTCGATACCGGGAGGGGTTTTTAACGGTAACGACCAGAAAAGACTTTCGCTTTCGGCCTGTCACCCGTGACATAACAGAATGGGGTGTGAAAATAACAACACCCTTCAAATCATGAACTTGCAAGTCGATGCACAAGGCAGTCTTCTCAATATGGCTAGTTTGACACTTCACACTGCAAGGCGGACTGTTCATACCCTTCATGCGGCCAGAAGTTTCAAAAAAGAGTGATTGAAAAGACTGACGGTAATCTGAGCATTCGTTGTGTTGAAGTTGCAAGTTGGTTCCGCGTTGGCTGTATGGCTGTAACAGTATGTGTCTTAAAGTTCAGGGGTGTAACAGCCTTTCATCGTGATCACTGCGCTCTGTTATCTGCTACAGGCCTGACGGTCATTCAAGGAAACCGGATCGTGCTTTACGCCATACATAAAAAACGGCGCCCCAGGGGCGCCGTACGACAGAACCGCCAAAAACTGGCAGGTCTGCATTGAATAAGGCGTTGGCAGGATTTATTGTGGGTCCTGGTTTGGAGCCAGTTCTGCCTGAATACGTTTGTAGATTTCTTCGCGGTGCACAGACACATTTTTTGGCGCGTTGATGCCCAGGCGGACCTGCAGCCCTTGAACGCCAAGAATCGTGACGGTGATTTCGTCACCAATGTTTATGCTTTCGCCTACTTTGCGAGTGAGTATCAACATAATCTTTTCCTTGATGGCCTCTTGAAAACGCCTCTATCAAGAGGCTGGCGTTTGCCTTTGCGTGGTGATTGTTGCCGAGTGCATCCAGATGCATCCGTCATATGACGTTGCACAGGTGAATTTAATTCCCTCGGTTCATTTTCCTGTCATCGAGATTTGCGTGCCCGATACGACGAGTGCGCCAATTCTGCCCGTTTTGACGTGAAAATGCCCGTGTTTACTGGCGCTACATAAAAAGTAACGTGAACAGGGGCGCACTTTCAGGCGGCTATTGCCTTGCCGGACGAGACTGGGTGGCTCAAATTCCAGATGAGTGTAAGCGTAGGCTCGACTTGAGAACCTTGCCCGAGCTTTCTGAAAAATCAAATGGAATGCGGTGCGGGGAAGCGTAGGAAGGGGGGTGTTTTCACGCAGCAAATATGAACGCAGGTTGCGCTCTACAGGCTTTGTCGCAGCCTGCAAGCTGCAGTTCAAACCTGTGCCTTCGCGGGTTGTGGCCCGCGAAGGCGTTGTGTTTCGGGTTATACCAGCGTCGACAGCAGCATGATGAAGATCAGGCCGACCACCGAGAGCAGGGTTTCCATCACTGTCCAGGTCTTGAATGTTTCGGCAACGGTCATGTTGAAGTACTGCTTTACCAGCCAGAAGCCGGCATCGTTGACGTGCGACAGGATCAACGAGCCTGCGCCGGTCGCCAGCACCAGCAGCTCACGATTGACGCCAGGAATCAGGCCGACTACCGGGGCGACGATCCCTGCGCCGGTGATGGTTGCAACAGTCGCCGAACCGGTTGCCACGCGAATCACCGCTGCCACCAGCCAGGCCAGCATGATCGGGTTGATCTGCGCCTGCACCGCCATGTGACCGATGATATCGCCCACGCCGCTCGCTACCAGCATCTGCTTGAAACCACCGCCCGCGCCGACGATCAGCACGATGGCCGCTACCGGTGCCAGGCTCTGGTCGAGCAGCTTCATGATTTTCGAACGGTCAAAGCCGCGTGCCGCGCCGAAGGTGTAGAACGCCAGCAACAGGGCTGCCAGCAGGGCGGTGATCGGATGGCCGATCAGGTCCATCCAGATGCGGAACATGTTGTTTTCGGGCAACACCACGTCAGCAAAGGTTTTGAGCAGCATCAGGAACACAGGCAGCAGGATGGTGATCAGCGTAATGCCGAAGCCCGGGAGATTCTCGGTGCTCGATTCCTTGGCGATCTGATCCATCAGTTCCTGGGAAGGGGTGCCCGGAATGCGCTTGGAAATCCAGCTGCCGAAAATCGGGCCAGCGATGATTGCGGTCGGCAATGCAACGATCAGTCCGTAGAAAATCGTTTTGCCGATGTCGGCACCGAAGATACCGATGGCCAGCAACGGACCCGGGTGCGGCGGAACGAGACCGTGTACGGCCGAAAGGCCTGCCAGCAGCGGTATACCGATCTTGACGATGGATACGCCGGTGCGGCGCGCGACGATGAACACCAGTGGAATCAGCAGCACAAAGCCGATCTCGAAGAACAGCGGAATGCCTACCAGAAACGCCGAGAACATCATTGCCCAGTGTACTTTCTGCTTGCCGAAGAGGCGGATGAGGGTCTGCGCGATCTGGTCGGCACCGCCCGAATCGGCCATCAGCTTGCCGAGCATGGTGCCCAGCCCAAGGATGATGCCGACAAAGCCCAGCACGCCGCCGAAGCCGTCCTGAAACGACTTCATGACTTTTTCCACCGGCATCCCGGAGGTCAGGCCAAGAAAGCCTGCCGCCAGCGTCAGTGCTACAAAGGGGTGAACCTTGAACGTGGTGATCAACAGCACAAGGCCGACGATGGTCACCAGTGCATCGACGAGTAAAAACGTCTCATGGGTCATACCGAACATGGGTGTCTCTCCGGTTATTATTTTAGGTCGCTGCAAACAGCGCCGTCGTTTTGTCGTGTGTGCCAAAGACAGCGCTGTCTTTCGCGTTCACGCCTTTATCAGGCGTGAGAGTCTTTCCACCATGCTGCGGCTTGTTTGCCAATCACATCGATCGGCTGGGTTGCATCGACCACCAGCGTCAGCGGCTCGCCGGCTGGGGATTCAAGTGTTGCGAACTGACTGTCGACCAGGCTGGCGGGCATGAAATGTCCTGGCCGGTGCGAGCAGCGTTCAGCCGCGAGTTCTTTGGTCAGTTCCAGAAAGACGAATCCCAGGCCCGGTACGGCATCGCGCAGGCGCTGGCGATAGACGAGCTTGAGGGCAGAGCAGGTGAGGACCGGGTGTTCGCCATTGGCGAGGGCCGCAGCCATCTCTTCACCGAGGCGGGTCAGCCAGCCAGCGCGGTCTTCGTCGTTGAGGGGGGTGCCGGCGCTCATCTTGTCGATGTTGGCCTGAGGGTGGAACGCATCGCCTTCGATCAGGCGACCGCCGCTGTTGAGGGCAATTTCGGCACCGACGGCACTTTTGCCGCAGCCCGATACACCCATCACCACGAGGGCGGAAATAGCAGTATTCGCAGTTGTCACAGTAGGCACCTCGTCTGGAGACAGCGCTGTCTTTGTCCGGTGGACATCAGGCTCGGCCTGGGCTGTTCCAGTTCTTGTCGTTGTTTTGGGTTCATCATTAATCATCGGAGGCTGTTCTCCGGGGCAACCTGGCAGGGCGCCTGAATGTGAAACCAGCGATAAAGCATTGTCACGTTCCATGAGACAGCGCTACCTTATGGGGCATTCGACACATTTGGCAACCCCTATGTTAGTTGGCAACGCATGACACGCATTGGTTCCCGCTCTACAGGTCGGCCGACCCTCAACGAGGTTGCACGGCTGGCAGCTGTCTCCCCGATTACGGCCTCCCGCGCCTTGCGGGGTATTGCCACCGTGGCGCCGGAGCTGGCCGAAAAGGTCCGCGCCGCGGCGCAGAGCCTGGGTTACGTGGCCAACCCTGCGGCCAGAGCGTTGGCATCATCCTGCAGCCAGACGGTCGTGGTGCTGGTGCCGTCGCTTTCCAACCAATTGTTCATCGAAACGCTGGAAGCCATTCAGGACGTGCTGCGCGTGCGCGGTCTGGATGTGGTGATCGGCAACTACCATTACTCGCCCGAAGAAGAAGAGACGCTGCTGCGCAGCCATCTGGTCAATCGGCCGCGTGGCATTTTGCTGACCGGCTTCGACCACACGCCTGCTTCGCGGCAGATGCTGGAAACCAGCGGCGTGCCCTGCGTCCACATGATGGAGCTGGACACCCGCCTGGGTGCTTATTGCGTCGGCTTTTCCCAGCAGCAGGCGGGGGCCGAGGCCGCGCGTCACCTGTTGGGGCGCGGGCGCTGTCGGCTCGCCTACATGGCTGCGCAACTCGACCCGCGTGTGCTGCAACGTGGCGATGGTTTTCGTCAGGTGCTGGAAGAGGCGGGGGTGTTTGATCCCCGATTGCAGATCATGACGCGCGAGTCTTCCTCGATCGGATTGGGCGGGGAGCTGTTCGCGCGTTTGCTCGACGAGCATCCGGATGTCGACGGCGTGTTCTTCTGTAACGATGACCTGGCACAGGGCGCGGCGTTGGAGGCCCTGCGACTGGGCATCGCGATTCCCGAGCGGGTATCGCTGGTGGGTTTCAATGACCTGCCCGGTTCTGCGCACATGGTTCCACGCCTGACGTCTATCCGCACACCCAGACAGGAAGTCGGGCAGCGCGCAGCGCAGCTATTACTGGGGCTGCTTGATGGAATTGCTCAGGATTCGCAGGTGGATCTCGGGTTCGAACTGGTGATACGGCAAAGCTCCTGAGCGGCGCAACTCATCCGCCAAACGCCTGACCAATGGTTACCACGCTTCCTGCGCCAGGTACCGTGGCTGAAAGCCCCGGTACTACGGCCTCCTTTGCATTTTGCACTTACCGCTCAAACGCGTTGCTGGGGCATCGACTGTGATTTATGACAGTACCCAACCCCTCCTGTTGAGTATTCAATGATGGTGTGTTTTTGGATCCGATCGGCATACAAGTCTTGGCCGCATCATTGAATGATGGGGACCTCGCCGGGTATCCAGTCCTCATTCTGACCGTCTTGCAAGACCTATTGACTGGTGGGAAAAATGCACAAACGAGCATCTCAGGACGTTAGGGCTTTGGTTCATATCGCCAACCCGGTCAGTGCAGGCATAGCCCTTGATATTGCGTGGTTGACCGGCATCATTCCGCTGGACTTCATGCCCGGAGAGATCGTCATCAGCCCGGATGAAGCAACCCTGTATGTCGCCCACGAAAGCGGTAACGAAATCAGCGTGGTCGATATCGACTCATCCAGTGTAGTGGGTACCGTAAAGCGGGCAGGGGCGGGCGCCATCACACTCAGTCCTGATGGCAAGCGGCTTTACAGCATCGGTCGGAAGAAGTGTTACGTGGTCGATACCGCCCTGCGCGAAGTGATCCGCATCATCCCGGCGGTCAGCGTGAACAGGATCCTGTGCAGCCCGGACGGCCGATTCATCTGCCTGTCTTTCCAAAACGCGGCAGGAGGGCTGATCAGGATTATTGAAACTGAAAACTACACGGTCGAAAACGATTTCGATATGGGCTCTCTGTCCATGGCCTCGCTGGCTCTGGCGGTCAGTCCCGAAAGCAATCGGATCTACGCCACGACCGTGCTGGATCGACAGGCACCCACCGATATTTCGGCCATCGGTACGCTCGATTACATGCAGGATGATATCCCCGGCTTTGCCGACCCTCGTTCGATGGTCATCAGTTCTGGGGGTGACCTGTTGTACGTCGGCGGTATCGATGAGGTCTATGTTGTGGACGCCGCGACCAACAGGATGATCTATCGGGAAGCGCTTGGTGAGGAGGGTTATCCGGTCAAGGTTATCGGTATTTCCCCGGATAATCGCTACGTCTATGCCGTCTATACCCACGAGTACGACGTATACAGAATCGATACGGTGAACGGGATCACAACCTGTATCGCTTGCTTCCCTTCAGTGGGTAGCTCGGCGCTGAACACGTCGGGCAGCTACATCTATACGACCCATGCCGACATGAACTGGATTTCCATTTACAGGCTGTAGCCTGCCGCTGCACACCGTGCGATTTGCATTGCGTTGATCTTCACGCCAACTACGTGCGCGTGCCCGATAGTGGAGCACGTGCATGTAGTCGGCTTTGGGATCTCTCTGTGTGATCAGTCCGGGTGTTTGAATGCAAGTCGGAACTCATGCAGCAGCAGCTCGGTATAACCGGATGGCTGTTCGACACCTTTGAACACCAGTGCGCAGGCGGCCTTGAATGCGCTGGAGTTCTTGAAGTCTCTGGCCATGGGACGGTAATGCGAATCCCCGGCGTTCTGTTTGTCCACCACCTTGGCCATGCGCTCCAGCACGTTCTGCACGTCTTCCTTGTCGACGATATCGTGCAGCAGCCAGTTGGCCATGTGCTGACTTGAAATGCGCAGCGTCGCCCGGTCTTCCATCAGGCCGACGTTATGGATGTCCGGCACCTTGGAGCAGCCGATACCCTGTTCGATCCAGCGCACCACATAGCCAAGCAGGCCCTGAGCGTTGTTTTCCAGCTCTTCGAGAATCTGCTCGTGGGTCCATTCGGGTTTGGCAACCACCGGAATGGTCAGCAAGTCGTCGAGAAACGGATCACTGTGGTCGGCCAGCGCCTGTTGCTCAAGCTGCTGCTGGATCCGGGCGACATCGACCTGGTGATAATGCAGCGCGTGCAGCGTGGCGGCGGTCGGCGAGGGCACCCAGGCGGTCGTCGCGCCGGATGTGGGGTGAGCAATTTTCTGCTCCAGCATGTCCGCCATGCGATCAGGCATCGCCCACATGCCTTTGCCGATCTGCGCACGACCACGCAGGCTGCACGCCAGGCCGACCCGCACGTTGTTGCGCTCGTACGCCTTGATCCACGGAGCATTTTTCATCTCGCCCTTGCGCAACACAGGACCGGCCTGCATGGCACTGTGGATTTCATCGCCGGTCCGGTCCAGGAAACCGGTATTGATGAACGCCACCCGTGCCGACGCAGCTTCGATGCAGGCCTTGAGATTGATGCTGGTGCGTCGCTCTTCGTCCATGATGCCCATTTTCAGTGTGTTGCGCGGTAGCTTGAGCAGGTCCTCAATGCGGCTGAACAACTGATCGGCAAACGCCACTTCGGCCGGCCCGTGCATTTTCGGTTTGACGATGTAAATGCTGCCCGCCCGCGAATTGCCGCGACGGTTCAGGTCATGCAGGCCGATCAGGCTGGTGACCACACCGTCGAGGATGCCTTCGGGAATCTGCTGATCGTCCTGATCGACAATCGCCGGATGGGTCATCAAGTGGCCGACGTTGCGAATGAACAGCAGCGCACGCCCGCGCAACGTGAGTTCGCCACCGGTGGCTGCGTGATAAGTACGGTCAGGGTTGAGGCAGCGGGTGACCGGCTTGCCGCCCTTGTCGAGTATTTCGGTCAGGTCGCCTTTCATCAGACCCAGCCAGTTGCGGTACACCAGCACCTTGTCGTCAGCGTCCACGGCAGCGACCGAGTCTTCGCAATCGATGATGGTCGAGAGTGCCGACTCCAGCAGCAGGTCCTTGATTCCGGCAGCATCAGTGCTGCCGACCGGGTGCTGTGGATCGAACTGGATCTCGATATGCAAACCGTGGTGCTTGAGAAGAATTGCTTCTGGCTGGCCCGGTTCGCCCTTGAAACCGAGATACTTTTCCGGCTGTTGCAGAACCGTAGCCGAGCCGTCGGCCAGGGTGATGCGCAGTTCGTTGTCTTCGATGTGATACCTGCTGGCATGGCTGTGGCTGCCATGGGCAAGGGGCGCACTGGCGTCGAGCAGGTTGCGGGCAAAGGCAATTACCTTGGCACCGCGCAACGGATTGTAACCGGCACGGATTTCAGCGCCGTTGGCGGTGGAAATCACATCGCTGCCATACAGGGCATCGTACAGTGAGCCCCAGCGTGCGTTCGCCGCGTTGAGCGCATAACGGGCATTGCTGGCAGGCACGACCAGTTGCGGGCCGGCCTGTTCGCTGATTTCCAGGTCGACATTGGCGGTGGTCGCACTGACCTGTTGTGGCACCGGCTGCAGATAGCCGATCGAACTCAAAAAGTCGCGGTACGCGGGCATATCACTGATGGGGCCGGGATGCGCCTTGTGCCACTTGTCCAGTTCGGCCTGCAAGCGCTTGCGTTCAGCGAGCAGTTCGCGATTGCGCGGGGCGAGGTCGTGAACCAGCGCATCGAAATCTTCCCAGAATGCGTCCGGGTTCAGGCCGGTGCCTGGCAAGACTTCCGCTTCGATGAATCGCTGCAGATTGACGGCTACCTTGAGGCGGTGGCATGTGACGAAATCGGTCATTCAGTGGGCTCCGTGTAGAGGTCGAGCTAGTGTGTTGTCTGACGGGCAGTCTTCGTGAACACGCTGCCGCCCGGACGGGGCGGCGCGGTGTGAACAATCAGTCGGCATTCAGCGCGGCGATGCCGGCTTTGGCCACCTGGGCATCCTGCTCGGCTTTCACACCGGAAACACCCAATGCGCCGATCACCTGACCGTCGACGATGACCGGCACGCCGCCTTCCAGCGAGGTCAGCAGCGGAGCACTGAGGAACGCGCTGCGGCCGCCGTTGACCATGTCTTCGTAGCCCTTGGATTCGCGTTTTCCCAATGCCGAGGTGCGGGCCTTTTCAATCGAGATGTAGCTGCTGATCGGCGCAGCATCGTCCAGCCGTTCGAACGCCAGCAGGTGGCCTCCGTCGTCGACAATCGCGATGGCCACCGCCCAGCCATTGGCCTGGGCTTCGTCACGCGCAGCACCAAGCATCAGGCTGACTTCGGTCTGGGTGAGGACGGCTTTGATTTTCATGAGAGTTCTCCGTAGCAGGGTTATTCAATAGGAGTTCAGCGCGATTCAGGAGTGCCAATGGCCTCATCAATCAGTTCGATCCAGTGCCGCACGGGCGTTCGGTTGGCGCTTGCCAAGTGAGTCTGGCAGCCGATGTTGGCCGTGGCGATGACCTGTGGCTTGCCGCTTTCCAGCGCGTGCATGCGGTTGTCGCGTAACTGGCGGGCCAGTTGCGGTTGGGTAATGGAGTAGGTGCCCGCCGATCCGCAGCATAGATGACTGTCCGGCACGCTGGTCAGATTGAAACCCAGTCTTGCCAGAACACGTTCGACCTCGCCGCCGAGCTTTTGGGCATGCTGCAAGGTACACGGGCAGTGAAAGGCCAGCCGCGTGTCCGCTTTCAGGCCAAGGGTTTCCAGCGGCTCGTCGCGCAGCACTTCGACCAGATCCTTTGTCCGGGCGCTGATAACGGCGGCTTTGTTCGCATAGCGCGGGTCGTTGCGCAGCAGATGGCCGTAATCCTTGATAAACGCCCCGCAACCGCTGGCCGTCTGGACGATACTTTCGGCACCGTCTTCGATGGCTGGCCACCAGGCGTCGATATTGCGCCGTGCGCGATCAAGGCCCGGGTCCTGTGCATTCAAATGATAATCCACCGCGCCGCAACAGCCTGCCTCATTGACCGGGCTGACACTGATCCCCAGACGGTCCAGCACTCGCGCCGTTGCCGCGTTGGTATTCGGTGACAGGCCAGGCTGCACGCAGCCTTCAAGCATGAGCACCCGCCGAACGTGGCGGGGCACCGGACGCAGACCGACGGCCTGCGTCGTGGCAGGCAGCTTGTCTTTCAGGTTGTCCGGCAGCAGGGGACGAAAGGTATTGCCCAGCCCGATCAGCGCCTTGAACAGCCCGGCGTTGGGCACGATCCGGCGCAAGCCTTCGCGCAGCAATCGTTGGCCTGGTGAACGCGGCACAACGGCGTCCACCGCAGCGCGTCCGATATCCAGCAGCTTGTGGTACTCGACGCCAGACGGGCAGGTGGTTTCGCAGTTGCGACAGCTCAGGCAGCGGTCCAGGTGCAGTTGGGTTTTCGCGGTGACCTCGTGGCCTTCCAGCACCTGCTTGATCAGATAGATCCGCCCGCGCGGGCCGTCCAGTTCGTCGCCCAGCAATTGATAGGTGGGGCAGGTGGCATTGCAGAAACCGCAATGCACGCAACTGCGCAGGATGCGCTCGGCTTCTTCGGCGCGCGGCAGGGTTCTGGCGTGTTCGCTCAAGGTGGTCTGCATGCTTCAAAGCTCCGCGTACAGTCGGCCGGGGTTGAAAATGCCCTGTGGGTCGAGCCGGGTCTTGAGTGCCTGGTGATAGCGCAAAAGTGGCAGGCTCAAGGGCTGAAAAGGGCTGTCGACGTGGTTCTGGCGGTAACAGGTCGCGTGCCCGCCGACAGTGGTCGCCATGGTTCGAATGACCTCGCTGTCAGCGTCTGATTTCAGCCAGCGTTGCGCGCCGCCCCAATCGATCAATTGCTCGCCCGGCAGGCTCAAAACCCCGGTGTCGGCAGGCACGCAAATGCGCCACACGGGGCGAGTGTCATGGAAAAACGTCAGGCGCTGCTCATTCAATTGCTGCCAGTAAGCAGCGTCGATCAGCTCGCCGCCGAGTCGCTGATGCGCTGCCGCCACCGAGCCCTCGCCGCCCTCAAGACGCAACCGCAACAACCGACCGTCGTGGCTGGCGGCGCTGATCGGCATGGGTTGCTGGCCCCATTCCGTCAGGCAGGTCAGGGCGCGGGCGCTGTCCATCTCCAGCGCGATGCTGCTGCACAGGCGTGGTTTGGGCAGCACCTTGAGCGACACTTCGGTTAATAGCCCGAGGCAGCCGAAACTGCCAGCCATCAGGCGCGATACGTCATAGCCAGCGACGTTTTTCATGACTTCGCCGCCGAAGCGCAGGTGCTTGCCCTGGCCGGTGATTACCCGCGTGCCCAGTACGAAGTCACGTACAGATCCGCTCCACGGGCGGCGCGGCCCTGACAGCCCGGCAGCGACCATACCGCCCAGTGTTGCCATGCCGAAATCAGGCGGTTCGCACGGTAACGTCTGGCCGGCCGCATCCAGCGCCTGCATCAGCTCACTCAGCGGCGTACCGGCGCGGGCAGTGATCACCAGTTCGGTGGGGTCATAGCTGACGATGCCTCGATGTTCGCGAGTATCGAGCGGTTCGCCGCTCACCGGGCGGCCGAGAAACGCCTTGCTGTTGCCGCCGTGAATACGCAGCGCCGTGCCGTCGTGCAACGCCTGGCTGACCTGTTCGAGCAGCGTCTGGTTGGCATCTTTATCCACTGAATAGCCCGTCGCGCTCATCAGAAACGCTCCAGTTCAGGGAAGGGCAATTGCCCGGCGTGAATATGCATGGCGCCGAATTCAGCACAGCGCTGCAGGGTCGGAATGTTCTTCCCGGGATTGAGCAGGCCGCTGGCGTCGAACGCGGCCTTGATCGCATGGAAAAAGGTCAATTCGTCGCTGTTGAACTGCGCGCACATCTGATTGATCTTTTCGCGCCCGACCCCGTGTTCCCCGGTGATGCTGCCGCCGACCTTGACGCACAGCTCCAGAATGCTGCCGCCGAGTGCCTCGGCGCGCTCCAGTTCGCCGGGTTGATTGGCGTCGAACAGGATCAGCGGGTGCATGTTGCCGTCACCCGCATGAAACACATTGGCGACGCGCAGGCCGTATTGCTCGGAAAGTTCGCTGATGCCGCGCAGTACACCCGGCAGTTCGCGCCTCGGGATGGTCCCGTCCATACAGTAATAGTCGGGCGACAGGCGGCCGACGGCCGGGAAGGCGTTCTTGCGTCCGGCCCAGAAACGAACACGTTCGGCTTCGTCCTTTGCCTGGCGCACCTCGGTGGCGCCAGCGCGCTCCAGCACCGCGCGGACGCGTTCGCAATCGGCATGCACGTCGGCTTCGACGCCATCCAGTTCGCACAGCAGAATGGCTTCGGCGTCGACCGGATAGCCCGCGTGAATAAAGTCCTCGGCGGCGCGGATCGCCAGGTTATCCATCATCTCCAGGCCGCCGGGAATAATACCCGCTGCGATGATATCGGCCACCGCACGACCGGCTTTCTCTACCGAGTCGAAGGCGGCGAGCAGCACCTTGGCCACTTGCGGGCGCGGCAGCAGTTTGACGGTGACCTCAGTGATGATGCCAAGCATGCCTTCGGAACCGGTGAACAGCGCCAGCAAGTCGAAGCCCGGCGAATCCAGCGTGTCGCCGCCCAGGCTCATGGGTTCTCCCTCAATTGTCAGGATGTCGACCTTGAGCAGGTTATGCACGGTCAGCCCGTATTTCAGGCAGTGCACGCCGCCTGCGTTTTCCGCCACGTTGCCGCCGATGGAACAGGCTATTTGCGACGATGGGTCCGGCGCGTAATACAGGCCGTATCGCGATGCTGCCTGGGAGATCGCAAGGTTGCGCACACCCGGTTGTACGCGCGCCAGGCGGGCGGCAGGGTTGATGTCGAGGATTTGATTGAAGCGCGCCATCACCAGCAGCACGCCTTTTTCCAACGGCAGCGCGCCCCCTGATAACCCTGTGCCTGCGCCACGTGCAACCACCGGCACGCCGCGCGCGTGGCACAGTTTGAGCAGTGTCTGTACTTCTTCAAGGTGGCGGGGCAGGACCACGAGCATGGGCGTCGTGCGATAGGCCGACAAGCCGTCGCACTCGTAAGGCCGCAGCTCTTCGGCGCGATGCAGGATATCCAGATCGGGCAACAGGCGTTGCAGGTCCCGCAACAGGTGCTGCTTGTCGACAGCCGGCAGTGCGCCATCGATGCGTTCGTCGTACTGAATATTCATCAAGCCACCCCAGCATTGTTTTTATCGGGTCCATGCATCCTAGCTCATTCAGCGCACAGCTTGAGTTGACAGCGCTGTATGGATCACGCAGCTTACGCATTGCGTAATATGGTTACGACAATAACAGCGGGTAGCACCCGGCCTTTCAACAGGCACATCGTGATGCACAATCGGACAAGCCGGAGTAGGCTGCCCTCATGAAGATTCTTGGTCTGCAACTGATTTTCGGTGATTTTCTCGCGCGCAGCGTGCGCGGTATTCCGTGTGCGCCGCCCGCAGGACAGTGATTGCGTTGTTTGTTCACCCTCACTTTCCTGCAAGGAGCCAGTCATGGCTGATCTCTACGAAAATCCGATGGGCCTGATGGGCTTTGAATTCATCGAATTCGCTTCACCGACCCCCAACTCTCTTGAGCCTGTGTTCGAGATGATGGGCTTCACCAGGGTTGCGACTCACCGTTCCAAGGATGTGACGCTGTACCGCCAGGGCGCGATCAACCTGATCCTCAATAATGAACCGCACAGCCTGGCGTCCTACTTTGCGGCTGAGCATGGCCCATCAGTGTGCGGCATGGCATTCCGCGTCAAGGACGCCCAGCAGGCCTACAACCGGGCGCTGGAACTGGGCGCGCAACCGCTGGAAATCGCCACCGGGCCTATGGAGTTGCGCCTGCCAGCGATCAAGGGCATTGGTGGCGCGCCGTTGTACCTGATCGACCGGTTTGGCGAAGGGACGTCGATCTATGACATCGACTTCAACTTCATCGATGGCGTGGACCGTCATCCGGTCGGTGCGGGCCTGAAATTCATCGATCACCTGACCCACAACGTGTATCGCGGTCGTATGGCTTACTGGGCGAACTTTTACGAAAAACTGTTCAACTTTCGTGAACTGCGTTACTTCGATATCAAGGGCGAATACACCGGCCTGACCTCCAAGGCCATGAGCGCGCCGGATGGCATGATCCGCATCCCGTTGAACGAAGAATCATCGAAAGGCGCCGGGCAGATCGAAGAGTTCCTGATGCAGTTCAATGGCGAAGGCATTCAGCACGTAGCCTTCTTCACCGATGACCTGATTCAGACCTGGGACGCACTGAAAGCCACCGGCATGCGCTTCATGACGGCACCGCCGGACACTTACTATGAAATGCTGCAAGGGCGCCTGCCGGATCACGGCGAGCCTGAAGCCGAACTCAAGTCACGCGGTATCCTGCTGGACGGCTCCTCGGAGGGTGGCGAACGTCGACTGCTGTTGCAGATATTCTCCGCCACCCTGATGGGGCCGGTGTTCTTCGAATTCATCCAGCGCAAGGGCGACGACGGGTTCGGCGAAGGCAACTTCAAGGCACTGTTCGAATCTATCGAACGCGATCAGATCCAGCGCGGTGTACTGACGCCGGATTGAGCGGCTTAGACTCTCGTGCCAATGCTCTGATACATCGCTACACCCGGAATCGGCTGCACCCGTTCAAGGATGGGCGGGTGCCCGCTCTTTCCGTGAAAACCTTGACGTCGTGTGCAGGGTCAGTAGCGCACTACAGGTTTTAAAAGCGCCTGCTCAAGCGGGCTCTGCATTATTTATGATCCCGCACAGCCGATGCTCGTTCATGAGTCGAGATATAACGCGCAGTGAATTCATGAGCCGTCATAGGGCGACCATACAGATAGCCTTGGCCTTCATCGCACAAATAATGCCGCATCAAACTTTCCTGTTCGCCGGTTTCGATGCCTTCTGCAGTGACTTGAAGGTTAAAACCGGCCGCCAGCCTGATAACAGCCTCGATGATGACTTCGTCTTTTTTGCTGCGTTCGACGCCACTGACAAACGAGCGATCAATCTTCAGGCGGGTGACCGGATAGTCTTTCAGAAGGCTCAAGGACGCATAGCCTGTACCGAAATCATCGAACGCAATGCCTACCCCCAATGATCGAAGGTGGCGAAGGGGTTCCATGATTCGCTGCTCGTTTCGCAAAATGATGTTTTCTGTAATTTCCAGTTCAAGTGAGTGCGCGGGCAAGGAAAAGTCGTTAAGTGCACTTTCAACCATTTCAGAAAAGTCGCGCATGCGAAATTGAGCGGCGAACAAATTGACGCCGATCCTGAACCCGTCACAGCCGCTGTTGCGCCATTGAGCGGCCTGCTCACAGGCTGAACGCAATATCCATTCGCCTACCGGTATCGCTAGCAGGCCTGCTTCCAGAGCATGTAAAAAAAACGCCGGGGACACGACACCGAGGGTCGGATGGTTCCATCGTATTAGGGCCTCGGCCCCGGTAATTGCGCCATCGGCAAGTCGTATCTGGGGCTGGTAGTACAGCTCAAACTCTTTGTTCGCCCATGCCTGACGCATTGATGAGCTGAGCGCTCCTCTTTTTGAAGCGGTCTGTCGATGCTCGGCGGTGAACACACGAACAAGGGATCGTCCGTCAGACTTGGCTTGATAGAGCGCCAAGTCCGCGTTGCCCAGCATTTGCTCCCCATCGTAATCGGAACCTGACCTTACGGACACGCCGACACTGGCTCCGATATAAATGGAGTTGTCTTCAAACTCTATGGGTTCCTCGATGACTGCAATGAGCGCCAAACCCAGCGTGATCGCTTTGGACTGATCTGCGGTGTCTGCCATGAAAACTACGAATTCGTCGCCACCCAGACGGGCAACCATATGAAACGTCGGCACGTGTTCGCGAAGGCGACTGGACGTCACTTTGAGGACAAAATCACCTGCGGCGTGGCCTAACGTATCGTTAACATCCTTGAAACCATCCAGGTCTATCAGAAGAATTGCCGCTGATATCTGTGCGTCACACGCCTCTTTGATCCGCCTTTTGAGTGTTGAGCGATTGGCGAGGCCTGTCAGATGATCGTATTCAGCCGCGTGCTTCAGTAGTTTGTCCGCAGCGACACGCTGGGTGACGTCACGAATGATCGCCCCAAATTGTGGCTCGCCAGCAGCGCTCCATTGCGAAAGCGAAAGTTCGATGGGTATTTTATGGCCGTCGCGATGTATGGCCGTCAGGTTGACGGATTTTCCAATGATGCTGGCCGGGCCGCCGGAGACCACCCTCGAGAAACCTGCATTGTGTCGGGAGCGCATCTCTTGCGGAATAATGATGTCGAGCGGCTTTCCCACTGCGTCTTCGGAGGTATGCCCGAAAATAAGCTCGGCTGAGTTATTCCATGAGGTGATTTGATTTTTGCTGTTTGAGCAAATAATGGCATCGGGTGAAGTCGACGTGATGTTCATGAATCGGGTATGACTGTCCCTGGTCTCGAGTTCGAGCCGGCGCAACTCCATTTTTTCAATAACCATGATGGCCAGGTCCTGAAGGACACGCTGGTCACGGTCCGAGAATAACGCTCGGGGCTGATTGTCGATCAGACATAAACTGCCCAAGACATGACCGTTGGCGGTTATGAGTGGCGCCCCCGCGTAAAAGCGAATATGGGGCGCTCCGAGAACCAGGGCGTTTGCGCTGAATCTCGCATCCTGCGATGCATCAGGCACCCAGAAAACAGTACGGCCCATGAGCGCAAAATTACAAAACGAGACGTCACGACCCGTTTCGCATACATCGAGGCCGACACGTGCCTTGAAGAATTGTCGGTCGCGATGGACCAAAGAAATCAGAACAATGGGGGCATCAAAAATTCGCGATGCCATTTGCACGATCTGATCGTATTGGTGCTCAGGTGGCGTATCCATCAACCCGAAAGCATTCAACGTCTGAATGCGCTCTTCGTCGTTATCGCTTACTGGGTAAGTGCTCATTCAAGGTTATCGCTAAAAGCTGACCGCACATGAAATGCGAAGCGATTGATCGGGATTGTCACTGCTTCAGCATCGATGAAAATAAACTGCCAACCTGCGCTTTTATCACGCCAAAAAAGGAAGTTTCGATACATTGCAACACCTCTTGGTAGCGTATCGGCAGCTATTTCAGGCAGCTTAGAAACTGTATCGTCAGGAAAGCGGATACCTGTAAAAATCTCTTTCAGCCGAGAAACGTATGCGTCAAGCCCGCGTCCGGTCTTGGTATCTGGAGGGTACGGAAACTGCATAGGCCGTCTTACCGCCAATTTGATGACAGCCCTATGACCCATCTCTCCTTTATGTCGACGAGGCTCACGGCCTCGGCGCTCACCAAAGCGTTGATCGGCTTCATTGTTCTGGTTTGTCTATCGTTGGTTCTGGCTACGGCCTGGCAGATGAACCAGTCCAAGCGTGAGCGCATCGCCGCCGCCAGAATTGCGGTATCCAACATCGTTCTTGCCGCGGAGCAGCAAGCCCAGGACACGATAAAGCAGGCTGATAACACGCTGCGCGATCTTGTCGAGCGTGTTGAACATGACGGGGTCGCAGACGAGCAGCAAGCCCGTTTGACAAAGCTGATGGCTCAAGACCTGGTGAACGTGAAAGCGCTTCAAGGGCTCTTCATCTACGATGCGCAGGGCAACTGGGTCGCCAACTCCTTTGCCAAGGGCATACAGACGAAAAACAATGACGATCGCGGGTACTTCATCTATCACCGCGATAACACTGATGAGTCCATCCACTTAGGTTCCATCGTGCAAAGCCGCAATACGGGAGACATGGTCATCCCGATCAGTCGGCGTATCAATGCTGCCGACGGCAGTTTTGCAGGCGTTGCCTTGGCTACGGTGCCCGTGGCGTATTTTCAAACGTTTTTCGAGCGCATGGATGTAGACGACAAGGGCGTCATCTTCCTCGCGCTGAACAATGGCGACCTGCTGGCCCGGCGACCTACATTAACCGCACTCATGACGACCAATGTGGCCAAGGGCGATATCTTCACGCGCTATCTGCCTTATAGCGACAGCGGTACCGCCTCGATCAAATCTGTGGTTGATGGCGTAGAAAGGATATATGCCTATCGGCGGGTGTCCGGATTACCCATCGTCGCCGCTGCCGGCGTTTCCTTGCAGCATGTGTTTGCGCCCTGGTGGGCCTATGCGCTGCGGTCCATGGTCATGACCGGCATCATTATTCTGGCGTTGGCGTTGTTGGGCGTTTTGTTGTATCGGCAAATCCGACAGTTGATCACTGCGGAAGGCGAACTGAACATCGCCAGAAACGAGCTGGAGATCATCGCTCACACTGACAGCCTGACGCATTTGGCCAATCGACGCTGCTTCGATGCTGCCTTGCAACAGGAGTGGGAACGAGCAAGCCGCGATGACTCAACTATCGCAATCATTTTGTTGGATATTGACTGGTTCAAGCAATACAACGACATCTATGGCCATCTGCGGGGTGACGACTGCCTGAGGCAGGTAGCAGGGCTCATCGGCAGCAGTATCACCCGGGCTGGGGATATTGCAGCACGTTACGGCGGTGAGGAATTTGTCATTCTGCTGCCCGAAACGGATTTGGCGAGTGCGCTGAGCGTCGCTGAAAAAGTCAAATCATCCATCGTGAATACTTTTATAGAACACTCCGCCAGCCCGCTGGGCAAACTGACGATCAGCTCGGGCGTAGTGGCGATCAATGCACCAGCGAAGGAGGGGTATACCACCGCTCTGGAGGAGGCAGATCGACTCCTTTACTTCGCTAAAACCAAAGGTCGCAACCGTGTCGAGGGTCGGTTGATTCATGGTTTGCATGGAGCGGGTCGTCTTGCCAACGCATAGCCCGTTACCCCTGATGTTTGAGCGTGATGGATTTCTGCACCCAGGAATGTAACGCGCTGAGAGTGTCGAGAGGACATACCCATCCAGAGTCCGATGATGGTGGGCATCAAACGGGCGAACGGCTACCGCCCATACGCGCACTGATCACCGTCGCCGTTTCAAGCAGACGTCTGGCCGCCTCGCTCTGCGCCGCGTCATTCAACACTGATCCCGGCCCAACCACCGTGATCACCCCCACCAGCTTGTCGCCCATGGCGAACAGGGGCGAGGAGGCTGCGTTGATGCCCGGCATCAGCATGCCCTGAATCTGGTGAACGCCAGTGCTGCGGATCTGCTCGATGTGGCGCTCGATCTCGCGCAGTTGACCCGCATCCAGATGAGGCGTTTCCTGTTCACGCAGCAGCGCGGTTTCTCCCTTGGCCAGAAAGCTGTCGAACACCAGTCCGGTAGACGAACTGAGCAGCGGCAGCACCGAACCGATCTGCGTGACCAGCGTCACCGCGCCCATCGACGGCTCGACGTACACCACCGTCGGGCCTTTGTTACCCCATACGGCCAGGAAGCAGGTCTGGTTCAGTTCGTCGCGCAGGTTGGCCAGCCATGGCGCCGACACCTTCAGCACGTCCAGCTTGCCCAGCGATGCCAGCCCGACCTGCAATGCTTCTCGCCCCAGCCCGTAATGGTTGTTGACGGCATCCTGTTCGGCAAAGCCGCTGGCGATCAGCGCCTGCAGGTAACGGTGGACCTTGCTGGGCGGCATGCCCAGATGCTCGGCCAGTTTTGACAGCGAGGTGGACGGCGACAATTCAGCCAGCGCCTTGAGTACGCCCAGGCCGACTTCGGCTGCCTGAACCTTCTGCTGACGTCCACCCGCAGGGCTTTCAGTTTCTTGGGTCATGGGAACACTGCGCCGGTCTGGGAAGGCAGCTTTATAGCTTGACCGGCTTTCAAACTCAAATTACGTTAAGCGTAATTAATTTACGTAAAGTGATATTCCGTTAATCACTGTGTGACCGAATAACAACAAGAGGTCCAGATGGCTATTCATTCCAGCACCGACGTACTGGTTTACCAGTCGGGCTTCGGCAACCAGTTCAGCAGCGAAGCCTTGCCAGGCGCATTGCCGGTGGGTCAGAACTCGCCGCAGAGGCATTCGCTGGGCCTGTACGCCGAGCAATTCTCGGGAACTGCCTTTACCGTCGCACGCAGCGAAGCCCGACGCAGCTGGCTGTACCGGATTAAACCCTCGGCGGCGCATCCGCGCTATCAACGTATGGACCGGCAGATCGTCGGCCGTGAACAAGGCCCGATCAACCCCAATCGCTTACGCTGGAATGCTTTCGATGTGCCGGCCGAAGCCACTGACTTCATTGATGGCCTGATTTCCCTGGCCAGCACCTCGACGGCGGATCAGGCCGACGGTGTCAGCGTGTATGTGTATGCAGCCAACACCTCAATGCAGCGCGCATTTTTCAATGCCGATGGCGAGTGGCTGATCGTGCCGCAACAAGGGCGGCTGAGAATCGTCACTGAGCTGGGCCTGCTGGACATCGAACCGCTGGAAATAGCTGTGCTGCCGCGTGGTCTGAAATTCAGTGTGCAACTGCTCGATGGTAACGCACGCGGTTATATCTGCGAGAACCACGGTTGTGCCTTGCGCCTGCCGGAGCTCGGGCCTATCGGCAGCAACGGGCTGGCCAACCCGCGTGATTTCCTGACCCCGGTAGCCTGGTTTGAAGAACGCGATAAGCCGTTGCAACTGGTGCAGAAATTCCTTGGCGAATTGTGGGCGACGCAGCTGGAACATTCGCCGTTCGACGTGGTGGGATGGCATGGCAACAACGTGCCGTACAAGTACGACCTGCGGCGCTTCAATACCCTCGGCACGGTCAGCTACGATCACCCGGACCCGTCGATCTTCACCGTGCTGACTTCGCCAGGTGTCATCCACGGGCAGGCGAACATCGATTTTGTGATCTTCCCGCCGCGCTGGATGGTGGCAGAGAACACTTTCCGGCCACCGTGGTTTCATCGCAACCTGATGAACGAGTTCATGGGCCTGATCGATGGCGCCTACGATGCCAAGGCCGAAGGCTTCATGCCCGGCGGGGCGTCGCTGCACAACTGCATGAGCGCCCATGGCCCGGATAACGTCACCGCGGAAAAAGCCATCGCTGCGGACCTCAAACCGCACAAAATCGAAAACACCATGGCCTTCATGTTCGAAACCGGCAAAGTATTACGCCCCAGTCGCCATGCGCTGGGCTGCCCGCAACTGCAAGCCGATTACGATGCCTGCTGGAATGGCATGGCCAGAACGTTCAACCAGGAGTCGTTTTGATGAACAGCGCTTCGAATCGCCGTAGTTGGGTCGCGTCAGCCAACGGTCATGGCGACTTTCCGCTACAAAATTTGCCGTTGGGCGTATTCAGCCACAACGGCTCTGAGCCGCATGGAGGTGTGGCGATTGGTGATTTGATTCTTGATCTGCGCGCGGCTTTGAGAGGTGGCTTTTTTCAGGGCTCCGCCGCGGAAGCTGCCGAGGCCGCCAGCCGCGACCAACTCAATGACTTTTTCGCACTCGGCGCTGCTGCGCGTCGAACTCTGCGCTCCGCGCTGCTGCAATTGCTGGATGAAGAAAGCTCGCAACGCGCAGCCTTGCAGGCTGCATCGGACGTGCTGCTGCCGATGAACGAGTGCACGTTGCACATGCCTGCGCGGGTCGGCGATTACACTGATTTTTATGTCGGCATTCACCATGCGCTAAACGTCGGCAAACTGTTCCGTCCGGATAGCCCGCTGCTGCCCAACTACAAATATGTGCCCATCGGCTATCACGGCCGGGCATCTACCCTGTGTACTTCCGGCACATTGATCAAACGGCCCAATGGGCAGACCCTGGCGCCAGGTCAGCACGTTCCTGAATTCGGCCCTTGCAAACGGCTGGATTACGAACTGGAACTGGGCGTCTGGATCGGCCCTGGCAATGCGCAGGGCGATGCGATCGGGATTGATCGCGCCGCCGAGCATATCGCCGGGTTCTGCCTGCTCAACGACTGGTCGGCGCGCGACATACAAGCCTGGGAATACCAACCATTGGGGCCGTTTCTGTCGAAGAGCTTTGCGACCACTATCTCGCCTTGGGTAGTGACTGCCGAAGCCCTCGAACCGTTTCGCAGCCCCCAGCCGCCACGACCCGAAGGCGACCCGCAGCCGCTGGCATATCTGCTTGATCAGAAGGATCAGCAGAATGGCGCGCTGGATATCGAGCTGGAGGTCTTGCTGCTTACTGAACAGATGAGGGCTCAGGGGCAGGTGCCGTATCGATTGGGTCTGAGCAATTCGCTGAGCATGTACTGGACCGTTGCGCAGATGGTTGCGCATCACGCCGTCAACGGCTGCAAGCTGCAACCAGGTGACCTGCTTGGCACCGGCACCCTATCTGGCCCGCAGCCGGGGCAGTACGGCAGCCTGCTGGAGATGACTGAAGGTGGCAAACAGGTGCTTACGTTGCCAGGCGGTGAGCAGCGAACGTTTTTGCAAAGTGGCGATGAAGTGATCCTGCGTGCTCGCTGTCATCGAGACGGGCAGGTGTCGATAGGTTTTGGCGAGTGCCGAGGCACAGTGCAGGGCTAAGCGAACGATCCCACAGTGTCAGCGGGTGACTTCATACCAGCCGAGGAACATGTTCAGGGTCGACTCCACCACGTTGCTCTGCTCTTCGGGGGTGAGCAATGGTGCGTTGAAGGTCACCTGCGGCCAGAATGCAAATGACTTGAGCAGCGCGTGCATTTGCGTCGCGGCAAAGCCCGGATCGACAGGCTTCAGACGACCATCTTTCTGCGCGGCGCGAATCCAGGCGCTGAACGTTTCTTCGCGTTCGTTGATGCGCGCCATCCACACCTGCGCGCGCTCGGGCGAGTGGATGGTGGCACCGACCACGACCCGGGCCAGATCAACGAAGCTGCTGTTGGTGAGGTTACGCATCTTGCCCCACAGCAAGTCGCGCAATTGCTCGCGCAGCCCGGTTTCAGTGTGATAACTCACTTCCGATTGTGGCGGGGCGCAGCTCCACAGGCGCTGGAGCATTTCCGCGAACAGCTCTTCCTTGCTCGGGAAATGGTTATAGACCGTCCGCTTCGAAACCTCGGCTCGCGCCGCAATGCGGTCCATACTGGTGATCTCGAAGCCACGATCACCGAACTCGGCAATGGCTGCCAGAACAATGGCTTCGCGTTTCTGATCGGTAAGGCGCATCGGTGCGGTCATAGGTTCGCTTCAAACGTGCGTTTAGAGAAAGTTACACTCGGCAGTTTACTTGTCGCCAAGGATCATGCAAGCTTAAAACTACACCGTGTAGTGTAAAACACTGTTACATATTTTCCATCGGACGTCCTGCAACGGGATTCACGTACAAAGTATGCACAGCTGGAGCCTTAACCTGTCCTCAGGAGTCAGCAAATCATGGCCTCGACCCACCAGAAAAAGGATGTCTCTGCACTGCCTGTCCTGTCTCGGCACGAGGGGCGCTACCGCAATCATGCGCCCGTGAAACCGCTGGGCTTTTTCCGCACGCTCGGTATTTTCTGGGATCAGACATTCAACAAACCCAAGGACACGCGCCCGGCAGGCGAGATTCCGGTACAGCCGCTGTCGCGCCAGCAATTGCTCGCGGCACCGAATAACACGGTATATCGCCTTGGGCACTCGACGGTGCTGCTCAAGCTGCGCAACCGCTTCTGGATCACCGACCCGGTATTTGCCGAGCGTGCCTCGCCCGTGCAGTGGGCGGGGCCGCAGCGCTTTCACCAGCCGCCGATCAGCCTGGAAGACCTGCCGCCGATTACCGGGGTGATTCTTTCGCACAACCATTACGATCACCTGGACCGCATGGCGATCAAGGCCCTGACCGACAAGACCGAGCACTTCCTGGCGCCGCTGGGCGTGGGCGACACGCTGATCGAGTGGGGCGTGCCTGCGCACAAGGTCCGACAACTCGACTGGTGGCAGTCTACCGAGGTTGAAGGCATCGAGTTTATCGCCACGCCATCCCAGCATTTCTCCGGTCGCACGTTGCTCGACAGCAACCGCACCTTGTGGGCGTCCTGGGTGATGATCGACGCTGATCAGCGCATCTTTTTCAGTGGTGACACCGGTTACTTCGACGGTTTCAAGACCATTGGCGAGCAGTACGGGCCGTTCGATCTGACCCTGATGGAAACCGGCGCCTACAACGTCGAATGGCCGCAGGTACACATGCAGCCTGAGGAGACCTTGCAGGCGCACCTGGACCTGCGCGGCCGCTGGTTGCTGCCGATCCACAACGGTACATTCGACCTCGCGATGCATGCCTGGCACGAGCCGTTCGACCGGATTCTGGCACTGGCCTGGGAACAGAATGTATCGATCACCACGCCGATGATGGGGCAGCCGTTCTATGTGCAATTCCCGTGTCGCGGCATGACCTGGTGGCTGGGTGTCGATGAGGCCATTGAGCCCGATGCACAGCGCGACGACAAGGCTACGTCTTGCAGTTGCAATCGCCAGAACGCCTGAAAGCTGCTGTTAACGGAACTGGACTGATTTCTTGATAGCCCGGCTCATATTTTGATTTGTCGCCAACCAGCACATCCTGCCTAATCGTGACCTTTACAGCGAAGGTAACGGCATGCAAGTGCGTGGTTTGACAATGCAAAACATAGGGTTGATGGTCAGTGTGGTATTGCTGGCGTTGAACCTGCGCCCATCGATGGCTGCAATCGGTCCATTACTGTCGGCGATTCGCGAGGATTTGCCATTGGGCTTCGGGACGGCTTCGCTGCTGACCATGCTGCCGGTCATGGCCATGGGGCTGGCGATGTTTTTCGGCATGAGCGTTGCCCGCCGTTTGGGCTCGCATCGCAGCATAATACTTTCGTTGGGACTGATCGGCCTTGCCACTCTGGCGCGCCTTTTTGTCGAGTCCGTCGCACAGCTGATCATCAGCGCTGTGCTGGCAGGTCTGGGCATTGCCATGATCCAAGCCTTGATGCCCGCTCTGATCAAGTCGCGCTTCAAGGCCAATGTCTCGCTGTGCATGGGACTTTACGTGACCGCAATCATGGGGGGTGCAGCCATCGCTGCGTCCTTCAGCCCGCTGATTCTGTCGCGCAGTGGCAGTTGGCATTTCGCGCTGGCCGTGTGGTCCGTGTTGGCGCTATTGGCGCTGTGCTTCTGGTGGGGCCAGCAGCAGCTTTTGTCCCAGACTGAAAAGTCGAGCGAAGTGCCACAGCGGCAAGCATTTTCGCACATGCCTCGGGCCTGGACGCTGGGTGTTTTCTTCGGGCTTGGCACCGCTTCCTATACCTGCGTGCTGGCCTGGCTGGCGCCCTATTATCTGGAACATGGCTGGAGTGAGCAGGGGGCCGGACTGTTGCTGGGTTTTCTGACGCTGATGGAAGTCATCTCGGGCCTGCTGGTGCCAGCGCTGGCGAACCGCAGCCGCGACAAGCGTATTGCGCTGGGCGTACTGCTGGTTCTGATGATGATCGGTTTCGCCGGGTTGATTCTGATGCCGCAACAATTGAGCCTGCTATGGGCCAGTCTGCTGGGATTAGGTATAGGCGGTCTGTTCCCGATGAGCCTCATCGTGTCTATGGATCATATCGACGATCCACAGCAGGCAGGCAGCCTGACTGCGTTTGTACAAGGGGTCGGTTACCTGATCGCCAGCCTGTCGCCGTTGCTTGCCGGGGTGATCCGGGATCTTACTGGCAGCTTCGCTGGAGCGTGGTGTTCGCTCATGGCGCTGGTCGCAATCATGCTGCTGATGGTAGTTCGACTGGACCCACGGCATTATGATCGCCATCTGCGTGGCACCCGTAGCAGGCTGGAAATCGTTGGCGATGGGGCTGCATGATTGTATTTTGATGCTATCTTGCACGCGCAGACCTGATCGTCCGATCGCAGCGCTAGCGAGATGCCTCGATGCTCAACAGTAATGCCCTGAGAAAGCTCGACATGCAAGACCTGATGGTCTTTGTCTCGGTGTATGAGCAACGCAACCTGACCCTGGTCGCGGATGCGCTGCACGTTAGCCAGTCGACGGTCAGTTACTGCCTGAAAAAGCTGCGCGCCAATTTCGAAGATGACCTGTTCATCAGCACCCGCAACGGCATGCGCCCGACCCGCAAGGCGCTGGCCATGCACGATCATGTGCAGCAGATCCTGCGGACCGTCAATCTGTGCCATGAAGGCCTGAAGCTATTCGATCCCACCCGCAAGCAAACCACCTTCAACGTCTGTGCGCCAGAGTACTTCGAGCTGTTGGTGTTGCCGCACCTGATGCGCGATTTTGTGGCGGCGGGCTTCTCGGTCACGGTCAATGTGCAGAAGCTGGACAGGCAATTGCCAGTCGAACAATTGAACGATGGTCGCGTCGATCTCGCCTTGTGTTTTGGTCCGGGTTTTCATCGTATACCTGACAGCCTGTTGTCTCAGGTACTGCTGGAAGATGACCTGGTCTGTGTCATGGACACGCGATCCGCACCACAGCATTCGCTGATTGATACGGCGACCTTCGTCGGGCGACGTCATGTGTACCCTACGCCATGGACCTCCGACAGCAACATGGTCGACGGCTGGTTGCAGCGCCAAGGGCTGGAGCGCGAAATCGTCGCGCGCGCCAACAGTTACCGCTCGGCGTTGCAGTTGCTGGAAGGCACTGATTTCATGCTTGTGTTGCCACGACGTATCCAGACGCTGCTGGGCAATGAGCCTTGGATTTCGGTTTTCGAACTGCCGCCGGACTTGCCGGGTTTCAGTCTGGACATGGTCTGGAGCGGGCAGGCTGACCAGGAGGAGGCCAGCGCCTGGCTGCGTGAGCAGATCGTCAAGGTGTGTGCAGAGCGCGGTCTGCTCTGAGTCGTGCCAGGCGCTCGCCGCTGTACACATTCTGACTGACTCTCGTGCCAATGCGCTGAACGCCGTTTTTCGAGCCTGTCAGGACTTGTCTTTCTGCGGGTCGGGGGAGGTAGCAGGCCGCGTCTGTTCGCCCTGCTGATTGAGCGCTTTGTTCTTCTCTCCTACTTTGCCAGCGTTTTCCGGCTTGTGATCGAGGTCTTCGCGTTGGGATTCATCTTTCATGACTGTTCTCCAGAGTGATGGGCTATCTGGATATTGGGCTGTAGTGGATCAGCAAGATTCGATTTATATGACGCGCGGTCCGGTGCAGTATTTCCAGGCACCGAGCCGCGCAAACCGCATCAGCCGAGCAAGGTCAGCACGTCCTTGGCCGCCTGCGCAGAGCTGGCCGGATTCTGCCCGGTGACCAGCTTGCCGTCGGTCAATACGTGAACGCTCCAGTCATCGCCCTTGGAGTAATCGCCGCCCAGGTCTTTCAGAGCGTCTTCGACGAGAAAAGGCACGACATCGGTCAGGCCGACGGCTTCTTCTTCGCTGTTGGTAAAGCCAGTGACGCGTCGGCCTTTGACCAGTGGCTCGCCATTCTGCGCTTTGACTTTACGCAGCACGCCGGGTGCATGGCACACCAGACCGTGTGGCTTGTCTGCCGCCGCGAAGGCTTCGATCAGGGCAATCGAGTGCTTGTCTTCGGCCAAGTCCCACAGCGGGCCGTGACCGCCCGGATAGAACACAGCATCGAAATCGGCAGCGTTGACGTCAGCCAGGCGACCAGTAGTGGCCAGCACTTTCTGGGCATCGGTATCTTTGGCGAAACGCTCGGTTTCAGGCGTCTGTGCGTCAGGTTCATCACTTTTCGGGTCAAGCGGCGGTTGACCGCCAGCAGGCGAAACCAGCGTGACCTCAGCACCGGCATCCTTGAACACGTAGTACGGTGCTGCAAACTCTTCGAGCCAGAAACCGGTTTTCTTGCCGGTGTCGCCCAGTTGGTCATGGGAAGTCAAAACCATCAGGATTTTCATATTCATGCTCGTCTTTGAAGGGTTGAGAGGGTGTAGACAGGCGAGAGTCGCAAGTGTTGGGTAAATTTTTCAGCCTGAACGAATCAAGGCCGGATTTCGACGTAATCGCTTACGTCAAACCCCGGCCTTGCGTTGGAAACGTTGCTGAAAAACCTCAGATAACCCTTATTGCTCTTTGGTCAGGTCGACCAGCGGTTCTTTGCGGACTTCGGTCTCGCGCCCGTCCTGAATGGTCTTGATCTGCCCAAGAGCCTTGTCGACCGCACCTTTGTCAGCCAGCAGGCTGTAGCTGATCTGGAACTGACGTTGCTCTTTCGGCGCAATGGTCGGCACCAGATTCAGCGGGCGCTGGAAGCGGCGGTTATAGGAGAAGCTGGTGCCTGGCTCCAGCCCGGTCACGTAACCCTGGCCTTTGGTGTCAGTGTTTTTCCACAGCGAGAACACCGGCAATTGTTTCGTATTGAAACCGACGGACACACCCAGACTGCCAGCCTTATTGTGCAACACAGTCAGCGTCTCACCTTTGGCATCGCCATACGGCACGATGTTGTAGACCGTCTCGTCATAATCCGGGGTCGGTGCGCGGTAGGTCTGCCAGTCGCCCAGATCAGCCTTGGCGTTCTCGTTGAACGGCGACACCTGCTTGACCGGTGCCTCGAAGCGCGCACCTTGCTCCAGGAACGGTGTGCTGAAATTGCTGTGGTAGAGCGCCTGGTATTCCTTCGGATAGTCGCCATTGTTGGTCAGCGTATCGTTGAGCGAGAAACTCGTGCTGCCAGGCTCGGTGACCAGTTCGGTCTGCACCGAGAAGTCGACTTTCTTGAACGCCTGCTCTTTCAGTTCACCCTTGAGGCGAATCGCATAAGGCGGTTTTTCGTCGATCTGCAGCGTCACCTTGCTGGCCGGAATGTTGGCGGCGCGACCGTGCAGCGTCAGCAACTCACCGTTGTCCATGCCCGGATGGCCGACCCATTCGTAGCCACAGCGGGCAACCAGCTCATTGAAACCCTCCAGCCAGCCCAGCCCGCCGCGCCCGTTGAGTTCGATGAACGCCGGGTTGACCACGTCCTTGACTGGCGAATCCCAGCCCATGCGCACATCGCCAACCGACGCCTGCAATACGTTCATGCCGCGGGTCGGCACCACCGACAGCTTCATCGTGCCATTATCGATGTCGATAATGCTCACGCCTTCCTGCCGACCACCGTGCAACGTGCGCAAGGTGACGGTGAACGGCTTATCTGTCTTGACGCCCAATTGCTGGCTGGTGATCTGCTGATTCTGCGCAGCCTTGTCGGTGTCGAGCAGCACGTAATCCCAGGCGAAAACACTGGAAGCGGCAGTCAATGCGCCGAGGCCTACGAGCAGGGGAAGGGATTTCATGGCGGAGGTCCTTCAGAAATTATTGGAATTATGGTTTTTGCAGAGTTCGTTCAAACGTAAAGTTAAACGATTCAGCAATCGATTGAGTCTAGCCAAAATGAGGGCGGCTGTGGAGCGGAATTTCAGGGGCGTGGTGACGTTGCTCCATAGCTCGAATAAACTGCCCGAGACGACGACTTCGCGAACAATGCTGATCGCCGCCCCGATCGCACCTACAGACGCCCGGCTCCCTGTAGCTCAGTGTCTGATTCAGCAGCCTCACCCAGCAAGCGCTCGATCTGCGCATCTTCCCAGCCACTCAGCAAGCTGACCGGGTCGGTGCGCAACCAGCTTTCGAACGAGCCTTCCCGACCATCCGGGCAGAGACAGTGCAGGCAGCGGTTCGGGCTGTTCTCGATGACTTCGAGCGTCAACAGCCAGCCGTCGATGTCGACATTTTGCAGTCCGTTTTGCGAAGTCTGGCCGACACGCCGTAACGGCCGTGTGCCCATCGCTGCATCTCGCAGTTGCTGGTACACCTCACGAGTTGTCAGCGTTTTCATGGACTTCACCCTGCTTTCTGTTCTTTGATCAGGAAACGCCCCGGGTCCTGCGCGGCGTCAATGAATGCGCACGTCAGGCTGGCAAGCGCGTGTCAGCCCCGGGATTGCGCCCCAAACAGGCTTTCGATCTCGGGGCGGGTCTGGTTGATTGCGCCTATTTGATGGATCAACTCGGCCTGGCGGCTACCGCGTATCCCTGCGGTGGTCATGATCGCATCCCGCACATAGGTGTAGACACCGCTGACACCAAACGGCGTTATGTAGCGTACATGCTCGCTGATGCCTTTGGTGATCATCTTGAACTGTTCGCTTGCATACCAGGTTCTGCGCGTCCAGGCCGATTCGAAGACCAGCTCCATCATGACCACATGCAGACGGGATGCTTCGATTTCATGATTAACGTCTGGCGCAGGGGGGGCTGGCTGGGCATTGTCGTAAGGCTCCGCGAGGTGCAGGCGCAGCTTGAGCACGGCATCGGAAGCGGCTATGTCGCGAGCGAGTTTTGCAACCGCTTCGCGGGCGGCAGGCAGGTTATCGCTGGCGAGGTGCACGTGCAGGTGCATCTTGTCCTGCGTGGCCGATTCATTGGGGATCGGGTCAGGCAGGCGATCCACCAGCGTGCTTGAGCCATCCAGCACGTCGTAGGCAATGGTTTCCTCGAACATGTTCTGCTCGTCAGAAAACAGCAGTGAGCTGGCATCCTTGAACTGCTTCTGATCTTCGGCCGACAGAAAACCGATTTCCACGCCGCCATCCAGCACGTAACCCGGCAAAGGTTTGACACCTTCGATGATCGGCCACTGATGAGCATCCTTTTCCCGGGTCAGGTGATGCTGTACATACCAGCCCAGGCCGGGAAGCCTTGCGCAAAGCGGGCCGTGAACGTCGCGCCAGTAAGTGGCGAACAGCTCGTGCGGGACGCCATTCCTGCGCAGCACGGTGGTGTAGGAATTGATGACGATGTTCTGGTCACGGGCGCCGTAATTGTCGGGAAGTGCTGAGGTATGCATGAATACTCTCTGTCCGGAAGGTGTCTATCTCAGGCGCCTCGCCCTTTAACTTAGTTCAAGGCGATTGACCGACCGGCGGACACTCGCGCAGCGATACAGGGCGAGACGAACAAATGACCCCGCCACGCACCCGCAACGGTATGCACCGCCACGATCGACCACATCACCGCCAGCAGCACGACCAGCCCCATGCCGAAGATATCGAAGAAACCCAGTTGCAAGGTAGCGCCGAGCTTGAGGGTTGCCAGCGCGTACACACCGAGCGGAAAGGTAAACGCCCACCAGCCCAGATTGAATGTCAGGCCCTGTCTGAAATAACGCGCAGTGATCAGCACGGCCAGCGCCATCCACCACAGGCCCAGCCCCCAGAAAAGTAGACCGACCACCACGCCGATGCCTGCCGCCACGCTGCCGACTGACGCCAGCCCATGCGCGGCAAAGATCGCCGGGGCGTCGCTGCCCATCACCAGCATGCCCAATGCGCCCGTACCAATCGGCCCAAGGGCCAGCCAGCTAGACGCCGCCATGCTTTCGTGCGGCAGTTTGTGCAAGGCCAGGCGCAACAGCAGGATCACCAGAATGCTCAGCGCCACCGGCACCGAATAGGCCCACAGCACATAACTGGTGATCAGCACGGTGAACTGCGAGTCGGCAGCGGCAAGGTGCGTTGTCAGCGATCCTCCACAAGCAGCGGCGACTTCCGCTGCGACCACGGGCAGCAGCCAGACAGCGGTCATCTTTTCGATGCTGTGTTCCTGACGGGTGAACATCATGAACGGGATCAGCACACCGCACGCCATGGCCATCGCCACATCCAGCCACCACAAGGCTTCGGCAACCGGCACCACGGCATCGCCCCAGCGCGCCGACCCGAATACCAGCAGGCCGTTGATGAGGGTAGCCAGCCCCATCGGGATGGTGCCGAAGAACATCGAAACCGTTGAATGACCAAATATCTGCCGGGCTTCGTCGAAGAACAATATCCAGCGGCTCGCGTACATCACGCTGAACAGAATGAACAGCGCGATATTCAGAAACCACAGCGCCTCACCTGCGTCGCGCAAAAAGGCCAGATTCCCTGGCAGTTGTACGAGTGCCAGCGACAATATGCCGGTGCCCATGGTGACCGCGAACCAGTTGGGCGTGAATTGACGAATGGCTTCGCGCGGGCTTGCCAGGGCGGCGAAGGGCGCATTGCGTGTCATTACGGTGGCGAAGCTACTCATGAAGTTCTCCTGCTGGCGGCGGTGGAAGCTGTCAGCAGTGTAAGGATCGACAATGAATTCTCTAAACGGGTAATCTCGTTCTTTGTTACCTGATTTTCAGGTAGATACCATGGAGCTCACCCTTGAGGCTCAATCTGCGTCAGCTACAAATTTTCTGTTCGATCACCCGCTTTGGCAGTACCACCAGTGCAGGCAACGCGCTGGCGCTGTCCCAGTCGGCGACCAGTGCAGCGCTTAACGAGCTTGAAAGCGCGCTGGGCACTCGCCTGTTCGATCGGGTGGGCAAACGCCTGGTACTCAATGACAGCGGCCAGACCTTATTGCCACGCGCCATGCAAATGTTGGAAAACGCGCAGCAGATCGAAGACAGCTTTCTATTGGCTGACGCTGCGTTGAATGCCCGTTTGCGCATCGGCAGTAGCAGCACCATCGGCAATTACGAGTTGCCGTCGATTGTCGGTGCCCTGCGCGCTTCGGCACCCTTGCTGCGGGTGGATATAGACATCGGCAACAGCGCGCTGATCGCTCGCAAGGTTGCACAGTTCGAGATCGACATGGGGCTGATCGAGGCGCCCTGTCATCTGCCTGAACTGATTGCCGAGCCGTGGAGGGTCGATGAGATGGTCATTGTTGCTGGCAGCACTCATCCGCTGGCCCGCCAGAAGGAGGTATCGCTGAGTGATTTGCAGAACGCGGAATGGCTGTTGCGCGAGCCAGGTTCAGGCACCCGTGAAGAAGTCGAGCACCTGCTGCTCAGGCATCTGCATGACCTGAAAGACATGCGCCAGATAGGCAGCTCCGAATCGATAAAGCGCACCCTGGCGCAGGGCATCGGCATCAGTTGCCTGTCCCGCCGGGTGGTGGCTGACCTGCTGGCAAGCGGGCAACTGCAGACGCTTGCCAGCCCGCTGCCGCCGCTGAATCGGCGCTTCTTCATGATTCGGCATCGCGACAAGTTCATCTCGCCGAGTCTGGAGCGTTTCCGGGAGACCTGTCGCCACCAGGCCGTCGATCAGACGGACACGCTCCGCCAGGGCTTGAGCCACAGCGCCAGCCCGACCAGCAGTGCCGCACCGTAAGCGCAACTCAGCCCCAGTTGCAGCCAGGTGTTTTGCAGTGGATGCAGCAGCAGGGCGGCGATCATCATCAACAGGCTGGCCAGTAGCCAATGACTGCGCCACGGCAGCACGCTCGTCAGCGCCTGACGGCGCATCAGCAGCAGGCCGGTGACCAGTGCACCGCCGAGTGCTGCAATGGCGATGCCGGTCAGGCCGAACACCCATGGCAATGTCCCGAGCAGCAATGCATTGCACAGACTGCCGATCAGCTCACAATTGAGCGGCAGACGCGTGTCACCGGCGGCGTAGGCATAGCGCGCCAGCAACGCATTCCATGCGCCGAACATCAGCGGTACGGCAAACCAGGCCAGCAGCCCCGGCAGCGGACCATCGTGGCTCTGGTTGGGCAGCAGCAGGGTGACCAGCGCGCCCGCCGCACCGATCAGACCCGCGACGGCTGGCAAGGTCAGCAAGGTGGCACTGCCCAGCCCGCGCCTCAGTAACGACAGGCGCTGATCGCCTGCGCTGCCGCTCATCAGCCCGAGCAACACCTGGTTAAGGCTCATCAAAGCGATCAGTGGCAGATTGATCAGCTTGCGCGCCAGGTTGACCCAGGTCACTGCGCCTTCACCGAGCAACGAAGCGACCATTCGCTCAAGCAACGCCAGGCCCTGACTGGCCAGATTACTGCTCAACAACGGTCCGATACGCTGCAACAGCTCGCGCACCGCACCGGCCTCCGATTGCCATTGCCAGGGTCGCCAGCCCGAGCGATACATGGCTGGCAACAACACGCCCGGCATCAATATGCTGCCCAGCACGCAGGCGCTGGCCAGGCCAGTCGACGTAGAGGTGTGGCCGAATACGGCGAGGTAGATCACCGGCGGCAGGTTGAACAACAGCGAACCCAGGCCGGCCAGCACAAACCGCGAGCGGGCCTGCAACGGCACGCAGAACAGTGCATGCAGCAGGAAGCCCGGCGCGCTCCATGCCAGCCAGCGCAGACCACTGGCAGACTGCGCATAGCCATCGGCGTCAAGCCCTGGCCCGATCAGACGTACCAGCCCGTCAGCGCCCATTGCCAGCAACAGACTAAAGGCCACGCCGGTCAGAAGGAGGCGCGGAGCCATGCCGCCCAGCCAGCGTTGTTGCCGATCGGCAGAGCGCTGCTGATACAACGGCAAGGCGGCAGCACTGAGCAAACCCGCCGCCAGCGACATGCGCAATGCCTCAGGCAAAAACATAGAGACCAGAAACGCATCGCTCTGGCTGCCTGCCCCCCAGGCCGCGACCAGCAGCCATTCACGGGCAAAGCCGGCTGCCAGGCCGGTGAGGGTGGCCAGTGTCAGCCAAAGTGTCGAACCCAGCATCGCGCGCGCCGCTGATCAGTGGAACAAGGTGAACAGGCCTTTGCCGCCCACCTTGTAGTTGAGATTACGGGCTCGTTCGCCTTTGACCTCGGCATTCGGGCCGCTGACGATGGCGTAGGGCGCGACGCGTTTGGACACCACGCTGTTGCCACCGACCACCGCGCCTTCACCGATGTCGGCGCCAAACGAGAGTAGGGCACGGCTGCAGATCCAGGCGTAGTCGCCAATGAACACCGGCCCGCCCACGGCCCAGAATTCAGGCTCGTTGAGGTCGTGTCCACCCGCGATAATGAGCACGTGCGAGGCAATAGTGACGTGATCGCCGATCACCAGCCCGCCCCGGGCATCCAGCTGACAGTGCCAGCCCACGGTGGTGTCATTGCCGATACGCAGGCTGTCGACGCCCAGCACTTCAGTGTTGCGCCAGACCGTCGAGCCCTTGCCGATCTTCGCTCCGCCCATGCGCAGCCACAGCAGGCGCAGGGTATGGCTCGGAATCTTGCAGATCAGGATGTTATAGGCCTGCTCCCAGACGCGCAGCATGCGGTCGCGCAGGGTCGGCCAGTTGATCCCGTACAAGGGAATCAGTTGGCCAAGGGTTTCACTGGCCAACAGCTTGTAGAAGCGCCGCGCCAGCGGGTGTTCGATCCGCGGCTCGATATTCAGGTAGCAGATGAACGACAGCGTGCGCTCCTTGATGCGTGTCTCGAAACACACTTCGTTGTCCAGCATCCACTGGTAGGCTGCTTCCAGCTCTTCGAGCGGCACGGCCATCTTGCGTGCGTAGTCAGGCAGTGCCTCTCTGAGGTTGTGTGAGTGCATCATGCGGTGTTTCATACGGAGGCTTCCGGCTCGGGTGGTGCAACGGAGTGTCTATTGGTTTTTGCAGCATCGGTTTTTGCGGCCATGGCGCGCAGGCGTCTGGTCTCGTGCAGGCTGATGCCGATGAACAGCCAGAACAGTGCGGCCAGCACGCTGGTAAAGCTGAAATAGTGGTCGAACAGACCGCTGACCAGCGCAGCCAGCACGCCTGTCATGCAACCCAGAGCAATGGCGTTGTCCCGGGTCAGGACGATTCGCCCGCGTGCCGGGCGTACTTCCTTCCACCAACTGATCGTCACGGCGATGAACAACAACATGCCGGGCAGGCCAATCTTGTAGATGAAGTTCAGCCATAGGTTGGAGATACCGAATTGCGTATAGCCCGCTACCGGCGGGTCGGTCTTGAAGCCGATGCCGAACGGGAACGTGGCCATGGCGTCCGGGAAGTGGCTGTACTCCAGGAAGCGGATCGCAGTGCTGACGTCGTCATCGGCGAACAGCCCCATCAGCCGCTCTTGCAGCGGCGGGTAGAGCATCAACAGCAAGACACCGGCCACAATGCCGCCCATCAGCAAGCGTCCGAAGTGTGGAACACGTCGGCGGGCCATCCACAGCATCACCGCCACCAGGCTCACCAGTGCACCGCGTGAGCCGGTCAGCAATAGACCGATGGTCCCCAGCGCGGCTACCACCAGGCCCAGTTTGCGCGCCGAGCCACTACGGGTCATGCCGAAGCAGAACGCCAGTGGTATCAGCATCGCCAGCGCGCCGCCTGCCACGTTGGGGTGCATCCACGGCGAGCCCATCCGGGTGGAAAACGAGCGCAGACTTTCGCTGAGGGTATCCGCGCCGCTGTACCCGAGGCTGCCAAGGATCGGGATGATGGCGGTCGCCGAGCCTTTGCTGACGTAGATGGAAATCGACAGCAGGAGCATCAGCAGGGTCCCGCCGAGCATCGCCAGGATAACGTTTTCAAGGGTTTTGCTGTCGGTCAGCAGCCTCGGGACCAGAAACAGGATCGACAGGTTGAACAGCCAGCGAACCCAGTTGATCGGTCCGTTGCCTTCGGCGACCACAGTCAGTTGCCCGACCAGAAACGGGAAGGCACTGAACAGCATCAGCGCCACCAGCAGTTTCTCGGTGCGCAGCATTTGTGGCACGCGGGCCTGCTCCTGAAACATCGCCTGCAACAGGTAACTGCCCCACGTCAGCATGATCAGCGCTTCGGACACCGTGGTGCGAACGCCGATCTGCACGGTCGAGTAGGGCAGAAACGTACCGATCATGCAGAACAGCAACAGGCCCCAGAGCGGACGACGAATCACCGTGGCCGCCGCCGCGAGGCCGACCGCGGCCATCAGCACGAACGGTGCCGGCAACAGCCAGATCATCACGCCGAACATCAGGCTGAACAGTAACCCCAATGGCATGGCCAACGGCATCAGCGCAACTCCTCCAGCGCGTCGTGCACGCGTTTGCAAAAAGCATCCAGGTGATAGCGCTCGGTCCAGTCGCGGGCGATGGCAGGATCTTCTTCAGGTGCGTGGGACAACGTGCCCATGAGGCGAATCAGGTTGCCGCTGTCGGTGGGCGAAAAACGCGGACTGTCGGGAGGGGCGACCTCATCCAGCGACGAGCCCGTTGCGACGGCGACCGGTGTCCCTGCATTGAGCGCCTCGATCACCGGCAAACCGAAGCCTTCGCACCATGATGGCTGCCAAAGCCGCTCGGCATTGCGGTAGACCGCGTGCAGCTCAGCGTCGCTCAGGCCGGTCAGCACGTGCAGGCCCGGCAACTGCCGTTGGGCTTCGGTCAGCGGTTCATCGCCGCCCACCAGCACCAGCTCTGGTGTGTCGACAAACTGCATGCGCGCGGTCTGCCAGGCATCGACGAACCATTTGATGTTCTTGCGCGGCTCGCGTGTACCCACGCATAGCCAATAGCGCTGGGGCAGGCGCAACTGGCTGATATCGGCCGGTTCACCTGTGAAGTTCTCCACCAGCAACGGTATGACGCGCAGCTTGTGCTTGATCTGCGGGAACAGGCGTGCGGCTTCATCTGCGGTGAATTGCGACGGCGTCCAGATCTGGTCGGCCACTTTCAACGACCAGGCAATCGACAGGTAATCGGTCAACCGGTAGACCCGGGCTTTCAGGCGTGACCCATGATTGTTCTGTTGGGTGAGCTGAAACAGATCATGCAATTGCAATACGTAGCGCATTCCGGCCGGTTTGCGGCCCAGCGGCAGGCCCATATTGATGTTGGCGACGTAAAGCTCGATCCCGGCATCGCGCAGCGCCTCCGGCAGGTAAGCACCCTCGAAGCGCAGCCGGTCAGGCAGGCGATGCACCGAGTTCAGCGGTGCTGCCCAGCGCGGCGCATGCATCAGGCGACGCACCGGATGGTCATAAGGCGCCACGCCAAACAGTTGCAACTGGACGTCTGGCTGCGCGCGAAAAGCCCGTTCAAGGGCGAAATTCTGGCGACCGATGCCGCTGATGGGATAACCGGCAGCAGCGCGGTAATCAAGTCCTATACGCATGAGCGCGATCCTTGCTTGGGAAGCGAAAAACGGGTGTAGATCAGTTCCAGTTGAGCGGCGGAAACAGACCAGTCATGACGGGCACGCACATACACGCGGCCCGCCTCACCGATCTGATCGAGACGGGCAGGTTTATCGATGTATTCGACGATCAGCGTAGCCAGCCCGGAGGCTTCTTCGCTGCCCAGATAATGCTCGCCGTTGGTAACGAAGAGCCCGGAAACACCCTGCGCGGTGGTCACCACCGGCAGCCCGGCAGCCATGGCTTCCAGGGTCTTGAGCTTGGAACCTCCGCCTTGGCGCAAGGGCGCGAAAAACATCGCGGCGGTGGCCTGCAAGGCACGCAGGTCCGGAACAAAGCCGAGCCATTCGATACGCGGATCTGGCCAGCGCTCGCGCCAGGTTTCGGGCATGCCGAAACCGCCGATGGCAAAGCGCACGTCCGGCGCCTGCGCCCAGACCTTGGGCATGATGTCGTCCAGCGCCCACTCGATGGCATCGATATTGGGGCCGTATTCGTAGTTGCCGATAAACAGCAGACGCTGGCTGCAGCGGTCAGCATGAACGCTGGCGTAGTGGCCGCAATCGACACTGTTGACCACGTAAGACGTCGCCCTGCCACTCAGGCGTGAGAGCGCCTTGGCGTCGTCTTCGGTGACTGCAATCAGCTCGCCGGTCTGTTTGAATACGCGCTTTTCCCAGCGCCGGTAACGCCAGCGGTCATATACGGCGAACAGACCGGCCCAGCCTGGCAGGCGGTCGTAACTGGCCGCACCCAGGTCTGATTCAACGTTGTGCTCGGTGAGCACGAACGGCGTGCCCGAGCGCTTGAGGGCGCGCTCGAAAGGCTGGAAGAAATAGGTGTGCTGCAACTGGATGATGTCCCAGTCTTCTTTAAGCAACTCTTCGAAAACCTGCTCCAGTTGCGGCGCATAACCATTGACGCTGGCCAGCATGGGGGGCGGTGCAAAGGCTACGGCCAGCAGGGTGCGCAGGCTGCGCAACGGACGTCGGTCGATCACTATCAGGCGTTCCAGCCAAGGCTCCAGCGCGGCGCGGCAACTGTCATCGAGTGGCGTTTTGGACTGCACCAGCAAGGTGATGCGATGACCGCGCGCTGCAAGGTTGCGCAGCAAATGGTATTCCCGGGTCTTGCCGCCACTGGTGGTTGGCCAGGGCAGGTAGGGGATTGTCCATAGAATTCGCATGAATCAGGGTTTCCATTCCAGAATCTGTAACGTCGGCTTGAGCAGCAACGTAATGCCCTCGCTGCCGGACAGCGGGATACTTCCGCCAGTGAGTGGGTTATGCAATACGGCGGCCTTGATGTCCGGAAAGGTCAGCGAGGTGCCGGCGGCGCTCCAGAACATCAGCAGGCGCGTGCCGTCGGCGCGGCTCCATGGCACGGCATACAGATCGTCCGGCACACGGTTCACGGCAGGCGCATCGGCAGGCAGCAAACGTGGGCCAGTGATGGTCAAAAAGTTTTGTAATGCGGTGTAGACCGGCTTCGGGTTGGCTTGCAGATCAAGCAAGCCGTAGCCCTGGTCGCGGGCCGAGGCGCGTTCATCGAGGTCGCTGAGGTTGAAAATAAAGATCCGCTGAAAGTCCATCGCGCTCATCAGTGCCAAGCGTCGCAGCGTGAAGTCGGCTTGACCGTCGGTGCCGATCAGGTGCTGCATTTCCACCGGCCCGGCGTAGCTTGACCAGCCCCATTCGGTGGCCCACACCTGAGTGACGCCGTTGCCGTGCAGCAGGTTGTTCATGGCGTTGGTGCGCACCAGAAAATCCCGGTCGGGCACCGAGTCGCCTTCGGGGTACTCGGAGTACGGGTGGTAGGCGGCGACGATATTCTGTTTGCCAAGACCGTTGTCGATCAGGGTCTGCAACATGTAGCCCGAGGTGCTGTGCATCTGGCTGTAATAGGCCATGCCAGCGGTGACGATGGTCTTGTCTGGCAGCACAGCGCGAATCGCGTCGGCGGTAGTGGTCAGCAATCGACCGTAGCCTGCCGGATCTTCCTTGGGCAGCCAGATGATGTTCGGTTCGTTCCACACCTGCCAGTTGCCGACCTGCGCATAGCGCTGGGCGAGGGCGGTCATGCGTGCGGCGAAGACGTTGAAGTCCTTGGGCGGGTACTGATCGCGGCTCGCCGCGTCGGCCGGTGCGCTGCTGGCGAAGGGCGCCGAGCCGACCAGATACGCCAGCGTGTTGTACTGGCGGGTCTTGATGGCCGCCATCGCAGCATCCAGCTCTTTCAGCGCGTATTGATCCTTCCTGGGCTCGATGATCGGCCAGTGGATGGTCAGCCGCACCCAGTTCAGGCCCAATTCGTCGAGACGGTTCATCTGCTGCTGATAGATGTCCGGAGCAAAGTACTGGAACTGTACGTTAACGCCCAGAAAATCCTTCCAGACCACCTCGCGAGGCGCTTTCAGGACGGTCGCTGCCTGAACCGCGCAGCTCAGCATCGCGGTCATCAGCGTTGCGGTGAGGGTCTGTCGGAATCTGGACGAACGTTGCATGTCATTTCACCTCGCAGGCCTGTAGGAACACATCCCGAAAACGTTCAGCGGTGTGGCTCCAGACCCGGGACTTACCCATGTCCAGCGCCTTTTCCGCCCATTGCACCACCAGATCCGGCGTCGCGCAGACGTGCGTCAGTGCGTTCGCCAGGCCCTCGACGTCGCCTTGTGGGTAGATCATGCCGTTGCCGTGTGAGACCTCTTCGGCAAACGACCGGGCGTCCGAGGTAATCACGCCGCGTCCACAGGCAACCGCCCAGGACAGGGCGCCGCTGGTGCCGCGCAACTGGCCGAGAATCTTCAGTTTGCTTGATTCACGATAGGGCAAAACCATCACATGATGTGCCTGAATCACCTGCGGGATCTGTTCGGCCGGCAAGTCCAGTTGCCAGTCCACGAGGTCAGTCAGGCCCAGCCGACGAATGTGCAACCGCAACTGTTCCAGATAGCTGCCAGACGGGCCGAAGGCCATTTCCGGTTCGCTGCCGCCTGCGAGCGTAAGGCGCACGGTCGAGCGCAGCGCTGGCTGAGCGGTGAATACGCTGGCCAGCGCATCGAGCAGGTCTTCGATGCCCTTGCCGCGATAGATAAAGCCAAAGTACAGCAGACGCAGCGGTTTCAACTGCGGCAGGGGCATGGGTTCAATAGCGACGTTGCCGTGGTTGATCACCACCATTTGCTCTGGCTTGAGACCCATGCGCTGCCTGAGGCTGCGACTGCCGGCCTGGGTCAGGGTGATCAGGCGAGTCATGTGCCGGGCCAGTTGCCGTTCCTCGTGCAGGCATAATGGATCGGCGAGCACCGTGGCGATTTCCGGCAGCGGCGAACGCATGCCACTGGCGATGGACAGCGGCCAGGGCAGCTTTTCCCGGCGCCAGACCAACCGCTCGGGGTCATGAATGGTGGCGGTCAATGGCAGCTTTGAAAAGCGCCGACGCAACGCGCGCAGCGCCTGAAACTCTGCGAGCCGCCCGCCACCCAGCTCGGCATGCACCAGATCAATGCCGCTCCAGTCGGTTTCGCTCACTCGCTGTTCGGCCGCCCCAGGGTCGTTGCCGATCCCTTGCAGCGGCGTGCTGATCTGCACACCGAGGCCTTCCAATGCCTGACGAAGGTGCCCGGCATAGTCGGCGATACCGTTCTGTTCAGGTGGCAGCGGGGCCAGCAGGGCAATGTGCATCAGACTCGGCTCCCGATACGTTTCAGGAACTTCAGGACCCGCTCCGGCACTTCGAAGCGGCGGCGATTGACAATGATGCCGTCGACTTTCTTGAAAGCAGTATTAAGGTTGTTCAACGTATCTTCGAGCATCGGTACGGTGGTTTCCTGAGCACGCACCACCAGCACGATCAGGTCAGCTTTGCGCAGCAGCACGAAGGCGTCCTGATTGGCGGCCAGTGCCGAGGCATTGATCAGTAAGATTTCGCCCGGGCTGGCCGGACCGCGACCTTCGGTGCGCACCCGATGGCCCTGTTCGGTCAACAGGGTGCTCAGCCGTTCGATCACGAATGACACGCCCGCGCCGGATTTGACCGAGGTGAAACCGATGGTAAGCCCGCGCTCATCGACCTGATCCAGCGGCAGAATGCCGTACACCCGGTGCAGGTTGGAGGTGAAGGCGGCACTGCGTTCCTGCGCCCGCTCCAAGTCCGGCAGGCTGGTCCAGACAGGCACGCCGAAGCTGCTTTCGATCTTGTCGCCGTCATGAATGCGCTGGTCGAGCAGGTAGAAGAAGTACAGCGCCAGAGCGCCCACCACCATGCTCAGGGGAATGGCCAACAGTAGCATCAGCAGGCTTTTCGGAAACACCCGGCTTGGATTGAAGGTCGCCTCTTCGATGGTCGCGATGTTGCTGATTTGGCTGTTGTCCAGTTCGCGGTCGATACGCGACTTTTCCAGGCTGTCCTTGTACAGCGCGTAGCTTTTCTCTGACGCATCCAGTTCGTTCTGCAGACGAGAGAGCTCCGGCTCCAGGTTCAATGCTTGCTGACGGTCACTTTCCAGTTGCGCAATCTGTGCGTTCTGCTGGGCAAACTGGGTCTGCAGGCGGGCGTAACTGGTCTGCTGGTCGGCATACACGTTCTGCATGCGGTTGTAGATCGGATTGGGCGTGATGCTTTCCGAGCGCTGGACGGTCGCATCCTGTTCGTTGAGCAGTTTCTTCAGGTTGACGATTTCTTCATTGACCGCACGGATCGGCGGCGCCTGTTCCTTGAACGAGCGCAACATTTCCTGGCGTTCCACTTCCTTGCCGTTGATGCGGTTCTGCAAGTCCTGGCGATTGGGATTGAGCGCAAGCTCGCGTCCGGCCGAAACCGTCTTGGGCTGCTCGGCCAGTTGTTTTTTAAGCAGGTCCAGGCCTGCCTTGGTCGAGGCGATCGAGCGAACGGTATTATTACGCTCGGTGCGCAGGTCGTTGAGCCCCTGCGATATGTCTGCCAGGCGCTGGGAAATGCTGACAGCGCTCAGTTGGTTAAGGTAGTTCTGAATCTGCTTCTTGTACTCGATGATGTTCTCGGCGGTGGTTTTCACTTCCGACTCGTAGAACGCATACAGGCTGACCCGGCCCAGGGTTTTGGTGCGCTGTAACTGATACTCCTCGACCCATGTCCTGAGCACGGTCTGTGCGGTACTCGGGTCGTTCCAGGTGAAAGTCAGTTCCATCACCGACGAACCCGGCTCATGGCTCACCTTGAAGTTTTTCCCCAGGTCTTCAGCCAGCCGCTCGGATTGCGAGCGTTTTTCTACCAGGCCGATGAAGTGCAGAACGCTGCGCACGCCTTCGACGATTCCGCCAACGACCGTTTTGAGGCCATTCTTCACCGATGCCAGCACACCGGTTTCGGGTTGGGCCATGGACAGTTCGGCCAGGTATTTTTCGGACACGGCACGCATGATCGGTCGCCCGGTCAGCATGCGCTCCTCATCCAGCAATGGATCGCGCAGGCTACTGGGCAGCACGATGGCCTGGCGGTCGGACAGCTCGATCGGTACGGTGCTGCTGTCACGGCCGGGCTTGACCAACAACAGCGCGGTCGACTCATAGCGGTTCGGGAGCAGAAACGCGCCCAGCAGAATGATGACGAAGGTCGCCAGCACAGTGATCTTGACTTCGCGCTTGAAGATGAAGAACAGGCGCAGCAAGTCGCGGAATGAACGGATGTTGATCATGTCTGTTTCCCTGACAATTAATTGTTGTTGCGCAGCTCGTAGTTCAAGCCAAGGCCGATCGACTTCGCAAAGGGAATCAGCTGGTTGAAATACAGGGAAACACCGTCAACCTTGTTGCCGACCGATGATTTGGGAACGAACACGATGTCGCCACGCTTCAACAGCACCGGTGCCGTGGGGCCTCCTGCGCCTGCCCAGAGGAGCTTGCTGTAGTCGAAGAGGTAGGTTTTGTAGAGCCCGTTTTCCTCCTGACGCAGTAACGCGACCTGACCGGCATCCGCATCCAGCGCTACGCCTCCGGCCCCGACGATGGCCTGCTCCAGGTTAGTGGCGATGCTGGTGGACAGGGTGACCGAGTTGACCACGGCACCGCCCACAAACACGGTATTTCCCGGAGATTGGGAAATATTGATGGTCAATGCCGTCTCGCGGTAGACATTCTGCAGTTTGCTTTCCAGCAGGCTGTTGAGCTGTGGCAGCGTAAGGCCCGCAGCCTTGACAGTGCCGATGTACGGGTAGGAGAACGTGCCGTCGTTGAGGACCTGAAACAGCGTCAGCTCATAGATGGAGTTGGCCGTGAACGCTGAAATAGAAGGCGCCTCGCCACTGTTGCGCACGATCCTTAGCGTGTCGCCGGCACGAATCCGCTCCGGTGGCAAAGGCTTGCCGGCCAGCGCCCGGCCCGCCGCCTGACTGGCCTCGATCTGCGCACGATCATCGGGCAGGCCGATTCTCGAAGGGGTGTTGCACGCACTTAACAGCAATAAGCTGGCGATCAGCATCATGCTCTTCATTGTTCCTGAACTCCTGTCATGCACAAATACGGCTCCCTTGCGGGTAATAAATTCATGGTGGCGGGGTGCTGCTCAGCGCTTTGCAGCCTGCTCGGGTACACGTCCGTAAATGTCGGTGAAGCGCACGATGTCATCCTCGCCCAGATACTCGCCGCTCTGGACTTCGATCATGACCAGGTCGATCACGCCCGGGTTGACCAGCCGATGGGTAAAACCCGGTTTGATGAACGTCGATTCGTTGGTGTCGAGCATGAATTCGCGCTCGCCATTGGTCACCGTGGCCATGCCACTGACAACGATCCAGTGTTCGCTGCGGTGATGGTGCATCTGCAGTGACAGGGACGCCTGCGGGCGAACCACAATCCTCTTGATCTTGAACCGCTTGCCTTCTTCGAGCACGGTGTAGGTGCCCCAGGGCCGAGTGACGGTGCGGTGCAGACGATAGGCATCGTGCCCTTGACGCTTGAGTTCCTGAGCAATGATTTTTACGTCCTGACTGCGTCCGCCGTCCGCGATCAACAAGGCGTCCGGGGTGTCGATGATGATCAGGTTATCGAGACCTATGGCGCCCACCAGCCGCTTCGGCGAGTCGATGTAGCAATTAGTGACATCGTGCAGCACTGTTTCGCCATTGCACTGGTTGCCGTGCGCATCGGCGGCGGTCAGTTCACGTACCGCTTTCCAGGAACCGATGTCGCTCCAGCCGAGGTCGCACGGCACGACGGCGACTTTCCCGGAACGCTCCATCAGCGCGTAATCGATGGAAATGTCCGGTACGAGGCCAAACGCGTCGCTGTCCAGCTCGATTTGCAGTTCGCGATTACCTTCCTTGCGCTGGCTTGATTCCAGACAGGCCAGCACTGCGCTCAACACGTCAGGGGCATGGGTTTTAAATTCGCGCAACACGGCGTCGGCGCGCATGCAGAACATCCCGGCATTCCAAAGGTGCTGTCCGCCATCCAGCCAGGCCTGAGCGGTGGCTGCGTCAGGTTTCTCCACAAAACGGGCAACCTGACAGCCATCTGCGTTGAGCGCCTGACCTTTCTCTATATAACCGAAGCCGGTTTCCGGCGAGCTTGGCACGATGCCAAAGGTGACCAGCCAACCGTCGGCGGCCAGTTGCTGCGCGGCGGCCACTGCGCTGGAAAATGCATCGAGGTGGGTAATCAGATGATCGGCAGGCAACACCAGCAATTGCGCATCCTCGCCATATTGCTGGCTGACGTGCAGGGCCGCGGCGGCCACAGCGGCGGCAGTATTGCGCCCGAAGGGTTCGAGGATGAAATCCAGACGTGCTTTGCCTTTGTTGAGCTGGCGATAGTCATCCACGGTGCGGAAATATACTTCCCGGTTGGTGACGGTCAGCAGGCGATCGACGCCAGGCAGGCCGACTGCGCGCCGGAAGGTTTTCTGTAACAGGCTTTCACCGTCCGGAAGACGCATGAACGGCTTCGGCATGGCTTCGCGCGAGACTGGCCAAAGACGGGTGCCGGAGCCACCGGCGATGATGCAGGGAATGAGGGTGCTCATCAGTAAGCCTCGCGGGTGAAGATCACTGCCGGAACAGTGCGCATAAGGATGTACAGGTCGAACCAGACGGACCAGTTTTCGATGTACTCGAGATCGAACTCGACGCGTTTTTCGATTTTTTCCACGGTGTCTGTTTCACCCCGGTAGCCATTGATCTGCGCCAGCCCGGTGATACCGGGTTTGACGCGATGGCGCGACGTGTACTCCTTCACCGCCTGTTCGAACAGAATGCCTGCCGCCTTGGTCGCGGTCGCATGCGGACGCGGCCCGACCATCGACATGCTGCCGGCGACCACGTTGAACAACTGGGGCAATTCATCCAGGCTGGTCTTGCGAATAAAGCGGCCAACCCGGGTGATTCTGGCGTCGCCGCGTGTGGTCTGTTGTTCGGCGGTCGCATCGGCCTGGTGTTGATGCATGGAGCGGAACTTGAACACTTCGATCAGCCGATTGTTGTAGCCATAGCGTTTCTGGCGAAACAGCACCGGGCCCTGCGAGTCGAGTTTGATTGCCAGCGCCACCAGCAGCATGACCGGCGATAACGCCAGCAATGCCAGCGAAGACAGGACGATGTCCTCGGCCCGCTTGATGAACGGCGACCAGCCATTGAGCGGCACGTCCGAGGCATTGAACATCGGCAGCCTGGCGACTTCGGTGATGCGGTTGTGGGTATGCCGAAAGGCAATCATGTCGGGCACCAGCAGCACGTTCACCGGCAGCCTGCGCAACTCGCGAATGATGTAGTCCATGCGGTTTTCCGCCGTCCAGGGCAGGGCGACCAGTACCTGGGTGACTTTCTCTTCGCGAATCAGCCGCTCCAGATCGCTGGTGTTGCCCAGCATGGGCAGATTGGCGACGGTCTTGGGCAGGCGCCCGATGCGGTCATCGATGAAACCGGTCACGCCCGAGCGAATGTCCTGGTGCTCAAGCAGGTACTCGGCCAGACGCTGGCCGTTTTCCGTTGCGCCCAGAATCACCGCGTGTTGCAGGAACACGCCCTTGCGCATCTGGTGCTTGAACAGCATCAGCAGCAATAAACGAGTCACACCGAACAACGCGAGGCTGGTCAGGTACCAGATAATCAATTCTTCATTGGAAAGGTAGCCGAACATGCCCAGCGCCTGTTGCATGAACAGCAGCAGGCCGAATGCAGCAGACCAGGCCAGGGCCATCGTTCCCATGCGCAAGTCGTTGCTGAACAGGGCTTCGGAATAAACCCCCATGGCCTGGAACATCAGTACGCCGACAAAACCGAAGAACAACATGATCGCCAGGTAGCTCTCGGGCGCTTCCGGTCTGCTGTCCTTGGTCAGCAGCATGATCAGCAACCCAGGGAGCATGCAGGCGATGCCGTGGGTCAGGCGAATACCGAAGAGAAAGTACTCGACCAGGCTGGTGCGAGTGAGCGAAAGACTGTCAACCGGCTGTAACCTCATAAAACTTCTTCACTCCCTGTAAAACGTCCGGTTTCAGCTGCCTTCCGAGGCTTTCTGATCGTCTGCACGCAACGTCGGAAAAGAATCGTGGTGCTGATTTCGTTGAAGCGTAGTCATTGGTGTGTCGACGTGATGGCTAATTGGGACTGTCTTTTGTGAATAACACTTTGTATATGTCGTCCGTTTCCTGATTTTATTTAAGACTTTTCAATCGTTTGTGGATAAAAAAGCCCTCAAACGAGTGATTTCGTTGTCAGTAAAGCTCATGCAACGAAAAATGTTCGGCGAAACGTGTTTCATTCCTGACACACGTCCTCGTTTAGCCCATTTCTCCGTTGTCAGGCATCGCAATAGCGGGGCTTCAAGCCCGTTTGGCTGGTTGAAAAAATTTTCCTCGGGCGATGGGCTTTTTTCAGCTGGATGGGGTCACACTCATGCGCCGCGCAAAAGCGGTCGGGCGCTGACAGACAATGAAAAGAGCATTGCTCACCGGATTTCAGCTGCACGGTTCATCAGGAGGTGTCATGACACAACGCAGGGCAATGCTCATTCTTCACGGCAAGCAGTCAGTCAACGAAGACGTGCGTGATGCCGTCGCCGACAAGCGCCAACAAGGCTGGGAGCTGGACGTCAGGGTCACCTGGGAGGGCGGTGATGCAGCGCGTCTGGTCAACGAAGCGCTGGCCGCCGGGCATCGCCATATCGTGGCGGGTGGCGGCGACGGCACCTTGCGTGACATCGCCGAGGCACTGGCGCTAGCCAATGAGCCTGAGGCCAGCCTGACCATTCTGCCGCTAGGCACCGCCAACGATTTTGCCCGTGCTGCCGGTGTGTCGCTTGAGGTATCGCAAGCGCTGCGGCTCATGGATGTGGAGCCAAGTGCCGTTGATCTGGGGGAGGTGGGCGGCAAGCTGTTCCTGAACATGGCGACTGGCGGCTTCGGCAGTCAGGTCACCGCCAATACCTCGGAAGACCTGAAGAAAGTACTGGGCGGCGCGGCTTATCTGTTTACCGGCCTGACGCGTTTCAGTGAGCTGCATGCCGCGCATGGCGAACTTACCGGTCCTGATTTTCACTGGCGCGGCGACCTGCTGGCGTTGGGTATAGGCAACGGTCGGCAAGCGGGTGGCGGCCATGAACTTTGCCCGAATGCCCTGGCCGATGATGGTCTGCTCGACATCAGCATCCTGCCGGCGCCTCAAGAGGTCGTCGGTACGTTCAGGCGGCTGCTGGAAGGTGGTCTGGGCATCGACAACATGTTTATCCGGGCGCGCTTGCCCTGGGTAGAACTCAAGTCGGCTCAGGGGCTGGACATTAATCTCGACGGCGAGCCGTTGTCCGGTGAAGACCTGCGTTTTGTTGCCCGTCCGGGCGCGCTACGCATCCATTTGCCTTTGGATTCACCGTTATTGAGCCGCACCCCGCTGCTCAATCATCCAGACTGATGATCCGTTCGCGGACGCAAAACAGCACCAGGCCGGCGACATCGTAGATCTGCAAGCGCTTCATGATCTGCGAGCGATGGGTTTCGACAGTCTTGATGCTGAGCCCCAGGCCGCTGGCTATCTCCCGGGTGGATTTGCCGCGCACGATCAGGCGCAGGATTTCAAGCTGGCGGGCCGTGAGGTTGTACCGCTGTTTCGACGCCAGGCGCTTTTCGTGTTGTGTGGCACCGTGGGTGCGCTCGATCATGATGTGAGCAATTGCCGGGCTCAGATAGCGTTCGTTGTTGCGCACTGCGTCCAGAGCCTGTTCCAGGTCGGCGGCCGTGGCGTCCTTGAGCAGGTAGCCATGAGCACCTGCTTCCAGCGCACGCTGGATCATGGCCGGCTCGCTGCACATCGAAAGAATCAGAACCTTGCAGTGTGGATGCGCCTGTTGCAGTCCCCCCAGTACGCAGAGGCCGTCAACGTTTTTCATGCAGATGTCGAGCAGGATGATGTCAGGCTGGAGTCTCTGCGCAAGACTCGTCAACTGAGCGCAGTCGGTAGTTTCGCCAATGATGGCGTAGCCCGGAATGTTCGACACCAGCGCTCGCACACCGGCTCTGATCAGGACCTGGTCATCGACCAGTAACAGATTGCAGGTCATTGAGGCTCTTCGTGTAAATGGACCAGCTCATGCTGGCGAGAGGCCTCCCGCCAATACTGGCGGCAGCGTACGGAGCAATACTACCTCAGTGATACCGCTAGTCGATGTTCAACTGTCGGACACCGAATGACGCCCCTGCGACAGCTTGCCGAGCGACACGCAGTCGTGATGATCGATAGGGGGAGGGCGGCTGCGCTTGCTTACTGGCGGGTAGCATCTGCAGGAGAGGCAGGCGATCTGGACACGCTGGCAAGTTTTTCCAGCAGTTCGTGCTGTTCTTCGTTGTCCATTTTCAACTCCCCCGTGTTCGGGTCGAGCAACTCGACCTGCCATGAAATAAGTGTCAGGCAGTTTTTAACCGTCAACAATGCTTCCCGAGAGAGTTTGTGGGGCTGGCTGCCCGTCTCCAGGCGCTGGCACAGTTGTCTGGAGAAATCGGCAATGCAAGGCACCGAAGCGGCCTGGGCCTCTTGGGCAAGCTTGCGCAGGCTGGTCACGAGGCAGCCAATGGCATCCTCATCGTTGGAGATTAGCTCCAGATGCGCCAGGCATTCTTCGGACTTGTACAGAAGCGCCTGAGATGTACTCAGGAACTGGTCGTGTTTGTGCTGCCAATCGTTGCTGCTCAACATCCTTTGTCTCCACAGATCATGGATAGCAAACTTCCGCCCAAGGCGGATGGCAGACAGTTAATGTCGATTCCAAACGAAAGTCTGTAGGGCATTTCCGAATGTTGCAGATAACGGGAATATGGGTGTTTCATACGGGCAGCCCTGAGTAACTCGATTGCTTCACCGTTGTCGGCATCAGGCACTCAAGGGTCTGCTTGAGACTCAGCAGGTCCTGGGCGCCGTGCTACGAGGCCGTTCTATTGCGCGGACTGGAAAGATGCCACGGAGCTAATTCCATTCAGGCAATAGCAATACAGCCACGATAGTGGCAATCATATGTCGATCATATCAGGTGATCCCTGATTGACTTTTTAGGGCTCGTTGATATCCGGACAGCTTCGGGCTGGATTTTTCCGTCAGAAGTGCAGGATTTTTCAGACGTGGCAGTGCGCTGGCAGTGCGACACAAGTAAAGCATGATGTTAAAGTGATATCAATGCCTGAGCATGGCCTTTATCGCTATTAAGGTCCGGCCCTTTCAGCCGATACAGGTTCTACAGACTCATCATGACCATTGCTTCTGGAGCTAAAATGGCAGGCATTCTCGACACAGTAGATCAACGCACACAGCTGGTGGGCGAGAATCGCCTGGAAATTCTCATGTTTCGCCTTGCCGGTCGGCAATTGTTCGCGATCAACGTGTTCAAGGTCCAGGAAGTACTTCAGCTACCCAAGCTGACCCTCATGCCGCAACGTCACTCGTTCGTGTGCGGCGTGGTCAACCTGCGCGGCCAGACCCTCCCGGTGATTGATCTGTCGCAGGCCATCGGTATGCGTCCGCTGGTGCCGGGCCCCGGCAGCACCATCATCGTCACCGAATACAATCGCTCGGTGCAGGCATTCCTGGTCGGCGGCGTGGATCGCATCGTCAACATGAACTGGGACGCGATCATGCCGCCACCGGCCAGCGCCGGTCGCCAGCATTATCTGACCGCGATCAGTAAGGTCGACGATCAACTGGTCGAGATTATCGACGTTGAAAAAGTCCTCGCCGAAATCGTGCCTTACAACGCCAAGGTCTCCCGCGAAAAGCTCGAAGACCCGGTGCTGGAAAATGCCCGCGGCCGCGAAGTGCTGCTGGTTGACGACTCCAAGGTGGCGCTGGCTCAGTTGCGCGACACCCTTTCTCAACTGGGCTTGAAACTGCATGTGGCCAGCGATGGCCTCAAGGCATTGAACATGCTCAAGGCCTGGGCGGACGCTGGCGAAAACGTGCAGGAAAAACTGCTGATGGTCTTCACCGATGCGGAAATGCCGGAAATGGATGGCTATCGTTTGACGACCGAGATTCGTAGCGATCCGCGCCTGCGTGCGCTGTATATCGTGCTGCACACCTCGTTGTCCGGCAGTTTTAACGAATCGATGGTCAAGAAAGTGGGCTGCGACAATTTCCTTTCCAAATTCCAGCCCGACAAGCTGGTCGAGGTAGTGCGCGAACGTCTTCTGATGGTCATCTGAAGGCTTCCCGACCCACTCATCCAGGATGCCTGCCGGAACCGCTTCGTATAAGCTTTGATGCCTGCATCAAAGCTTATAGCGCCATTCAAGGAACCGGCCCTCATGTTACGTCTCAGCTCGCTCTATCGCTTCCCGCTCAAGTCCTGCAAGGCCGAGACGTTGCAACGTGCATCGTTTGACTCTATGGGGCTTGCCGGTGATCGACGCTGGATGCTGGTCGACGCAAGTAATGGCCGGTTCTTCACGCAGCGCGCGATTGCACATATGTCGCAGTTGTCCGTGCTGTGGAATGCCAGTGGCGGCGTGACCCTTTCTGCGCCCGGCTTCGAATCGCTGGATGTGGCGGTTCCGCTGGATGTCGATGCGAGTCTGCGTGGTGTGACGGTCTGGCGTGATTCCCTGCAAGTGCCGGATGCGGGTGAGGTGGCTGCCGAGTGGGTCAGTCGGTTCATCGGCAAGCCCACGCGCATGGTGTACATGCCTGTCGAACGCGCGCGCTGGATGCCTGGCGGCCATGGTCACGATGAGGGGCGGGTGAATTTCGCCGATGGTTTTCCGCTGTTGCTGATTGGTCAGGGCTCGCTCGATGACTTGTCCGCGCGCATGGGCAGGCCGATGGAGATGCTGCGTTTCAGGCCCAATCTGGTGATCGAAGGGGCCGAAGCCTTCGCTGAAGACGGCTGGAAGCGCATTCGTATCGGCGACATCGAGTTCCATCTGCTCAAGGCGTGCGCACGCTGCATTCTGACCACTATCGATCCGGCTACCGGCGAGCGCAGTGCGGATCGCGAGCCTTTCGCCACGCTCAAGACGTACCGGGAAGTAGAGGGCAACGTCATGTTCGGCCAGAACATGGTCAATGACGGGCCAGGAGAGATTGAAGTGGGGATGCCGGTCGAAGTGCTGGAATAGCACCGTTCATTGCGGGAAAGCACCCGGCTGGATGCTTTCTCTCACAGGTATCACCAGCGATCAGAGGTCGTCGAAGAAGCGTTCGTGCCAGTCCACCAGGGGCTGGGGTGAGTTGAGCTTCTGGCCGTAGATCACCGAGTAAGACAACACGTTCTGCACGTACTGCCGGGTTTCGTCGAATGGGATGCTTTCTACCCAGACATCGAAGGCCAGGTGGTTGGCGCCCTTCAGCCACTGCCGCACACGGCCGGGGCCTGCGTTGTACGCAGCCGAGGCGAGCACGCGGTTGCCGTTGAACTGCGCGTGTACCGAGCTCAGGTAGGCAGCGCCCAGCTGGATATTGGTGTCCGGGTCCAGTATCTGCTGAGGCGAGGCGAGCGGGATGCTGTATTTGCGCGCTGTTTCCTTGGCGGTGGCCGGCATCAATTGCATCAGGCCAGCAGCGCCGACACCCGAGCGGGCATCGTCCATGAACGCGCTTTCCTGTCGGGTAATTGCAAACACCCAGCTTGAATGCAGGCCCCGCACCCTGGCTTCGCGTACCAGTGTGTCGCGATGCGCCATCGGGAAGCGGATATCCAGATCGTCCCAGTATTGCGCCTGGCTTATGGTGCGGATCGCCGGGAAGTACCACTGCATGTCATAGGCCAGTTTGGCCTGGGCGACCATTTCGTCACGATTGAACAGGCGGCTGACGTGATACCACTCGCGTCGGCCGTTGACGATTTCGCCGCGATCATGAAACTCCAGCGCGCGACGCACGCCTGGCGTGTTGCGCACTTTGTTGATCAGTGCCTGGCTGAGCACCAGTGGCTTGTTATTGAGCTGGTATGGGCTCTGGGTGCGGTCAGCGGCCAGGAAACCGTAGAAGTCACGTTCCTTGGCGACATCCTTGTACAGCGCGGCAATCAGCGGGCTGTTCGGTTGCGCCAGCTCCAGCGAGCGGGCTTCCCAATAGCGCCAGCGATTGGTCGCTGCCAGATCCTTGGGCAGTCGGCGCGCCAGCTCGTAGGCGTCCTCCCAGCGACCCAGGCGCAGCAGCAGGCGCATACGCCACTCGGTGACCGTGTCGTCGCGCAGCTCTGGATCGTATTTGGTCATGACTTCAAGTGCACGGTCGTCGTAGCGACGGGCCAGGGTCAGGCCGATTTCCTTGGCAATCTCGACCTGCTCTTCGCGAGAGAAATGCATGGTTGCGGCATAGCCATCCAGCATCGACAGGGCTTTCTGCGGGTCCTGTTTGGCCAGACGGCGCAGGCCGAGACCGACCACGTCGGACATGGCTTCATCTACCGGGGCGAACTGCGAAGGGTTGTTGACCAGTTCCGGCTTTTGCGCGACAGCCAGTAGCAAGCGTCCCTGCGGAGCCAGCGAGTTGAGGCTGTTGACCAGCGTGTTGGCCAGGCTGTAGTTGCTCGCCTGGGCCGCCAGCTTGGCGCGCTGCCAGCGTTTCTGTTCAGTTAATTGGCCAGCTGCCGCCCACTGGGCGAAGAACCCGTCACAGGCGGCTGGCAATGTCTTGCCGGTCATCCAGAGCTTTTCAGCACTGGCATAGCCTTCGGCGCGCTTGTTGTTATTCAACTGGTACTGTCCGTACAGGCAGTCCAGTTCGACGAACTTCATCTTCGGGTCGTAATACTTGACGAAGGGTTGCCAGTCACCACGCTCTGCCAGCCAGCGCAACCAGCGCAGCTTCATCCAGTTGGCCTGCGGCAGGTCGCCATGTTCTGCCAGAAACCTCTCGATTTCGGCATTGCTCGCTGTTTTCAGGCGCGCGGTCAGCTCGTCGTATTCGAGATACGGCTCCAAAGGATAGTCGGCCAGCACAGTGCTGTACATCTGATAAGGGCCTGAATCACCCTTGGCCAGCGCGCGCTTTGCTTCGTCGTAATATTTGCGTTGTTGGTTGAGGTCTGCCGCATGAGCAGTCTGGACGGCGGTGGCGGAGAGGAGCAGGCACGATAAAAAGCTGAAAAAACGACTGCGCATGAGACTTCCGAGCAGATGAGTCGGTGAAAAGTACAGCTAGCTTAGCCTTTTGCCAGCTCTTGGTGAAAGCATTGCCTACAAGCTTGACTCATGTAGAAATAATTGGCGGTTATAAAGGTGTCTTGATGTCAATACAGGCGCCACGAAACCCGACATCCGCATGCTATCTCAGGTAGAATACGCGCCCGGTTTTTGGAGAAGCTCATGACCCTGCTCAAATTCAGCGATGTGTCCCTTGCTTTCGGCGCCATGCCGTTATTGGACAAGGTGTCCTGGCAGATCGCCCGTGGCGAGCGGGTGTGCATCATCGGCCGTAACGGCACAGGCAAATCCAGCATGTTGAAGCTGGTAAAAGGCGTTCAGAAGCCCGACGAAGGCGCTGTCTGGCGCGCGCCAGGCCTCAAGATCGGCGAATTGCCCCAGGAATTGCCGGTGGCCGACGAACGGACGGTGTTCGACGTGGTAGCCGAGGGGCTGGACGGCGTCGGTGCCTTGCTCGCTGAATATCATCATCTGGCACAGAACTGCGTGACCGAGGAAGACCTGAACAAGCTTATGCATGTTCAGCAGGACCTTGAAGCCCGCGACGGCTGGCGCCTGCAGCAACTGGTTGACAGCACCCTGAGCCGCTTGCAGTTGCCTGCCGACAAGACTCTCGCCGAATTGTCCGGCGGCTGGCGGCGTCGCGTTCTGCTGGCCCAGGCGCTGGTTTCCGAACCGGATCTGCTGCTGCTCGACGAACCGACCAACCACCTGGACATCGGTGCTATCGCCTGGCTTGAAGAAGCCCTCAAGGATTTCCAGGGTGCCGTGCTGTTCATCACGCACGACCGGGCATTCCTGCAAAACCTCGCCACCCGCATCCTGGAGCTGGACCGTGGTGGTTTGATCGACTGGAACGGCGATTACGCCAGCTTCCTGGTTCACAAGGAAGCCGCACTGGCCGCCGAAGAGACTGCCAACGCGCTCTTCGACAAGCGTCTGGCGCAGGAAGAGGTGTGGATTCGTCAGGGCATCAAGGCCCGCCGTACCCGTAACGAAGGTCGTGTGCGCGCGCTGAAAGAGCTGCGGGTAGAGCGCAGCGAGCGCCGTGAACGCACCGGCAAGGCCAACATTCAGCTGGACACTGCCGAGAAATCCGGCAAGCAGGTCATGATCCTTGAGAACGTCAGCTTCGCTCATCCGGGCGGGCCGACCCTGATCAAGGATTTCTCCATGGTCCTGCAGCGTGAAGACCGTATCGGTCTGCTCGGTGCCAACGGTACCGGCAAGACCACGTTGCTCAAGCTGATGCTCGACAATCTGCAGCCGACTGCCGGCAAGGTTGAGGTCGGTACGCGCCTTGACGTCGCTTACTTCGACCAATTGCGTCACCAGCTCGACCTGGAAAAAACAGTGATCGACAACGTTGCCGAAGGTCGCGATTTCATCGATATCGATGGCCAGAGCCGTCATGTGCTGAGCTACCTCGGTGACTTCCTGTTCAGCCCGCAGCGTGCCCGCACGCCGGTCAAGGCGCTGTCCGGTGGCGAGCGTGCCCGTCTGTTGCTGGCAAAACTGTTCAGCAAACCGGCCAACCTGCTGGTGCTCGACGAACCGACCAACGACCTCGATGTGGAAACGCTGGAGCTGCTCGAGGAAGTGCTGCTGACCTTCAAGGGCACTGTGTTGATGGTCAGTCACGACCGGGCATTCCTCGACAACGTCGTGACCAGTACCCTGGTGTTCGAAGGTGAAGGCAAGGTTCGCGAGTATGTGGGCGGTTATCAGGACTGGCTGCGTCAGGGCGGTTCGCCGCGTCTGCTGGGCGTTGCCGACACCAAGTCAGGCAAGGCCGAGTTGGCCAGCGCAGTGGTCCAGGCGGCTCCGGTAGCTGCGCAGGACATGCCGGTGGCAAAAAAGAAACTCAGCTACAAGCATCAGCGCGAGCTGGAAGCCCTGCCGGCACAGATCGATGAAGTGGAAGGGAAGATGGCTGCCCTGAATGCGGAAATGGCCGAGCCGGATTTCTACCAGCGTTCGGCCGAGCAGACGGCAGCGGTACTGGCGCAGCTGGAAAACCTCCAGGCTGAACTGGATACGCTGCTGGAACGTTGGGCCGAGCTGGACGAGTAATCGTTCACGGCGTCGACGAGATGCAAAAAAGCCCGGGTGACCGGGCTTTTTGCTATTGCCGCATCAGGTCATTCAGGCTTCTTGAGGCGTACCGCCAGCACATCGCACGGCGCACCATGCACGACATCGTTGGCAGTGGAGCCAAGCAGCAATGCCAGGCCGTGACGACCATGGCTGCCGACCACGATTACGTCGCAGCCCTGGTTCTTGGCCAGTTGATGGATTTCCTGACGTGGCTGACCGTAGACCAGATGGCTTTCGCCTTCGTCAACTTCCAGGTCCTTGTATTTGGCCTGCACTTGCTTGAGTTTTTCCTTGGCCTGATCGAACTGCTGCTGTTGCAGTTGCGAAAGGTCCATCGGTACGTCGCCACCGAAGGCCATGGCCATGGGCTCGACGATGTGCACGATCGACAACTTCGCGCCGCTGGTTTTTGCCAGCATGCTGGCGCGGCGGATGACCGGGTCACACTCATCGGTGAGGTCAATGGCAACCAGAACGTGTTTATACGGCATGAAGGTGTCCTCCGGGAGAATTGCGATGCTGGGAGTATGGCGCTTTCGTGCGCATCTGGGCAGACCCCAGAGCGGCTTCTTGTGCAAGTCACTGTTTTCAAAAATGTTATGAAAGGTCTGACGAGAGACCGGGGGCAAGAAATATGACGGTCTGGATAATCCTGTCAATCATTTGTGTCATGTTGAGTCCACTGGTCTGGTTGCGTCCTTCGCGTCATCAGAACGGCAGGATGGCGCTGCGCATGGAAGCGCGGCGCATGGGCATGGGCATGCAATTGACGCCGCAGGAGTGGCCGCACTGGCTCGCCAAGGAGCCGCCCAGCCCTTGCGCGCAGTACCATCGCCCGCGTCTGGGGTCGCATGCCGATGCCTGGGCGTATTGGCAGATCGAGCCAGGCGTTTGGCTCAATCGCTGGCGCGAAGTCTGCGAAGACGAGAAGCTGCTGAGCCATTTCCGCACACTACCGGCTGATGTCTTCAAGGTCGAAGCCGACCCGCAGATGATCGCGGTGTACTGGGCGGAGAGGGGGGAGCCTGAAGTCCTGCAGTGCATCGATGCCGTGCTCAAGGCGCTGGCCTGAGCCTGAATCGCAGGCAATAAAAAGCCCGATAACAACATCGGGCCGGGGTTGGCCAGGCAGGCCGATAATTCGTCGCGTGCCGACAGGCTAATTGCTGCCATGTCGGCCATCGCTGTTGCGCACCCGCAAATCAGCTGCATTGCGAGCCTCTTGTGGCGCAGTCTTGTGACTCTAGACCCTTTGCTTCTTTTTGTCGCGGTTCCTGCAAATATTTTTTGCCGGTGCTTCTTTGTGGTGCGTTTTCAGTTTCATTTGCTGATTCATGCCGTGCTCATCAGCGCTGGCGCATAACGCTGCGCACTGTGCCAGAGAATTCACTATCACTCCGGCGAATGATAGCGAATCGGAGTCAGTCGGGAGCATCATTACGAAGCGCCCACACCTTGCGTCAGACACGTAATTTTCTGAGTGTTCTGTCGAATTGACAATCGTCCGGTTTTGCCCGATGGTGTGCGTACCCAAATCAAACGGGCGTATGAAATGAGCGTTTGGTCGCCAGACGGCTCTTACAGAATCCTGGCTACCACGTCGCAACGGGTATACGTGTGATTTGGCGTGTTCATCGACGGCGACGTCGTAGCCTCGTCGAACGTTAACGTTCGGCGAGTATTGTTCAGCTTCCATATCGTGGAGATCAGTTGATGATTTACGAAGGTAAAGCCATCACGGTTAAGGCTCTTGAAAGTGGCATCGTCGAATTGAATTTCGACCTCAAGGGTGAGTCCGTCAACAAGTTCAACCGTCTCACCCTCAATGAACTGCGCCAGGCGGTGGATGCCATCAAGGCAGACACGTCCGTCAAGGGCGTGATTGTCAGCAGTGGCAAGGATTCATTCATTGTCGGTGCCGACATCACCGAGTTCGTCGACAACTTCAAGTTGCCGGAAGCCGAACTGGTGGCAGGCAATCTTGAAGCCAACAGAATTTTCAGCGACTTCGAAGACCTTGGTGTACCTACCGTCGTAGCCATCAACGGCATCGCGCTGGGTGGCGGGCTGGAAATGTGCCTGGCCGCTGACTACCGCGTCATGTCCAGCAGCGCGCGCATCGGCCTGCCTGAAGTCAAGCTGGGCCTGTACCCGGGCTTCGGCGGCACCGTGCGTCTGCCACGCATCATCGGCGCTGACAACGCTATTGAATGGATCGCATCTGGCAAGGAAAACGCAGCAGAAGACGCTTTGAAAGTCGGTGCTGTCGATGCGGTGGTTGCGCCTGAAAAACTCCAGGCGGCGGCACTTGATCTGATCCAGCGCGCCATTTCCGGTGAGTTCGATTACAAAGCCAAACGCCAGCCAAAACTGGACAAGCTCAAGCTGAATGCCATCGAGCAGATGATGGCATTCGAAACCGCCAAGGGTTTTGTCGCAGGTCAGGCCGGGCCCAATTATCCGGCCCCCGTCGAAGCCATCAAGACCATCCAGAAAGCCGCCAACTTCGGTCGTGACAAGGCGCTGGAAATCGAAGCCGCCGGTTTCGTGAAAATGGCCAAGACCTCCGCTGCACAGAGCCTGATCGGCCTGTTCCTGAACGATCAGGAGCTGAAAAAGAAAGCCAAGGCCTACGATGAAGTCGCTCGCGACGTGAAACAGGCTGCCGTTCTGGGCGCCGGCATTATGGGCGGCGGCATTGCCTATCAGTCGGCGGTCAAAGGCACGCCGATCCTGATGAAGGACATCCGCGAAGAAGCCATCCAGCTGGGGCTGAACGAAGCCTCCAAGTTACTGGGCGGCCGTCTGGAAAAAGGCCGTCTGACCGCTGCGAAGATGGCCGAAGCGCTAAACGCGATTCGTCCTACGCTGTCCTACGGCGATTTCGGCACTGTCGATCTGGTAGTCGAAGCGGTTGTAGAAAATCCGAAGGTCAAGCAGGCCGTGCTGGCCGAGGTCGAAGCCAATGTAGGTGAAAACACCATCCTGGCTTCCAACACCTCTACTATCTCGATCAGCCTGTTGGCAAAGGCCCTCAAGCGTCCGGAAAACTTCGTCGGCATGCACTTCTTCAATCCGGTACACATGATGCCGCTGGTTGAAGTCATCCGCGGCGAGAAGTCCAGCGAAGAAGCAGTGGCAACCACCGTTGCCTACGCCAAAAAAATGGGCAAGAACCCGATCGTGGTCAACGACTGCCCAGGCTTCCTGGTCAATCGCGTGCTGTTCCCGTACTTCGGCGGTTTCGCCCGTCTGGTCAGCGCAGGCGTTGACTTCGTGCGCATCGACAAGGTCATGGAAAAGTTCGGCTGGCCGATGGGGCCTGCCTACCTGATGGACGTCGTCGGTATCGACACCGGCCACCATGGTCGTGACGTGATGGCTGAAGGTTTCCCGGACCGCATGAAAGACGACCGCCGCTCGGCCATCGACGTCTTGTACGAAGCCAAGCGACTGGGTCAGAAGAACGGCAAGGGTTTCTACGCCTACGAGACGGACAAGAAGGGCAAGCCGAAAAAGGTCAACGACCCGGCTGTGCTGGAGATACTCAAGCCGATTGTCTACGAACAGCGCGAAGTGACTGACGAAGACATCGTTAACTGGATGATGATTCCGCTCTGCCTGGAAACGGTTCGCTGCCTGGAAGACGGCATCGTCGAGACGGCTGCCGAAGCCGACATGGGTCTGATCTACGGCATCGGTTTCCCTCCTTTCCGTGGCGGTGCGCTGCGCTATATCGATTCCATCGGTGTGGCCGAATTTGTTGCCCTGGCTGACCGGTACGCCGAGCTGGGTGCCCTGTATCAACCGACCGCGAAGCTGCGCGAAATGGCCGCCAACGGCCAGAGCTTCTTCGGTCAAGCGTCTTCCGAGGTATGAACGTATGAGCCTTAATCCAAGAGACGTCGTGATTGTCGACTTCGGTCGCACCCCGATGGGCCGCTCCAAGGGCGGCATGCACCGTAACACCCGCGCCGAAGACATGTCCGCGCACCTGATCAGCAAGTTGCTCGAGCGCAATGACAAGGTCGACCCGGCGGAAGTCGAAGACGTGATCTGGGGCTGCGTCAACCAGACCCTGGAGCAGGGCTGGAACATCGCGCGCATGGCGTCGCTGCTGACCCAGATCCCGCACACCTCGGCTGCCCAGACGGTCAGTCGCCTGTGTGGTTCGTCGATGAGCGCGCTGCACACGGCGGCGCAGGCCATCATGACCAATAACGGCGATGTGTTCGTGATTGGCGGCGTGGAGCATATGGGCCACGTCAGCATGATGCATGGCGTAGATCCGAACCCACACATGTCCCTGTACGCCGCCAAGGCTTCCGGGATGATGGGCCTGACTGCCGAAATGCTGGGCAAGATGCACGGCATCACCCGCGAGCAGCAGGATGCCTTCGGTCTGCGGTCCCACCAGCTTGCCCACAAGGCGACGCTCGAAGGCAAGTTCAAGGACGAGATCATCCCGATGCAGGGTTACGACGAAAATGGCTTCCTCAAGGTCTTCGACTACGACGAAACCATCCGTCCGGATACCACGCTTGAAAGTCTTGCGGCGCTTAAGCCGGCGTTCAACCCAAAAGGCGGGACCGTGACGGCGGGTACTTCCTCGCAGATTACCGACGGCGCATCGTGCATGATTGTCATGTCTGCGCAGCGTGCCCAAGACCTCGGTATCCAGCCGATGGCGGTGATTCGTTCGATGGCAGTGGCGGGCGTCGACCCCGCGATCATGGGCTATGGCCCGGTTCCGGCAACGCAGAAGGCACTCAAGCGTGCTGGTCTGAGCATCGCCGACATCGACTTCTTCGAGCTCAACGAGGCTTTCGCTGCACAGGCCTTGCCGGTGCTTAAAGATCTGAAAGTACTCGACAAGATGAATGAGAAGGTTAACCTGCACGGCGGCGCCATCGCTCTGGGCCATCCATTTGGATGTTCCGGTGCGCGCATCTCCGGCACCTTGCTCAATGTCATGAAGCAGAATGGCGGCACCTTCGGCGTGTCCACCATGTGTATTGGTCTGGGTCAGGGCATCGCGACCGTTTTCGAACGCGTCTGATTCCCGAGCGTGATGCAAGCCGGGGCTTTGTGCCCCGGCTTTTGTTTTTTGGAAAAAACAGTTTTTTAACCAAATGTTTTGAACGTGTTACAAGAGGACGGCAGCATGCGATTGCAACCAGGGCTTTATCGCCACTATAAAGGCCCGCAGTATCGGGTTTTCAGTGTTGCCAGGCATTCCGAGACCGGAGAAGAAGTTGTGTTCTATCAGGCTTTGTACGGTGATTTCGGCATGTGGGTGCGCCCCTTGAACATGTTTCTCGAGTCGGTCGAGGTTGACGGGGAGCACGTCCCGCGCTTTGCTTTGGTTGAGGCCGAACCGAGCCTGTTTTCCCGAACGTGAGACGGAATGGCACAACAGGCTGTGCTTGACCTCACCTTGTAGCCACTATATATAGCGTGGCCTTTACAAGCTCCTCACTGTCTTTCATCTAGTATTCAGGAATTTTCTGATCCATGGGCAAATCGCTGGTCATCGTGGAATCCCCGGCTAAGGCCAAGACCATCAACAAGTATTTGGGAAACCAGTACGTGGTGAAGTCGAGTATCGGCCATATCCGAGACCTGCCCACCAGCGGTTCGGCTAGTGCTGCCAAAGATCCTGCCGCCAAGCGTGGCAAGGCCGCTGCGGGCGAGGGCCCGGTACTGACGCCGAAAGAAAAGGCTCAGCGCCAGTTGGTCTCGCGTATGGGAGTCGATCCGGAACACGGCTGGAAAGCCAAATACGAGATCCTTCCAGGCAAGGAAAAGGTCATCGAAGAGCTGCGCAAGCTCGCCAAGGATGCTGACATCATCTATCTCGCGACGGACTTGGACCGCGAAGGGGAAGCCATTGCCTGGCACCTGCGCGAAGCCATCGGTGGGGATGACAGCCGCTACAAGCGCGTGGTGTTCAACGAAATCACCAAGAAAGCCATTCAGGAAGCATTTTCCCGACCGGGCGAGCTGGACATCGCAAGGGTCAACGCTCAGCAGGCGCGTCGCTTCCTCGACCGCGTTGTGGGCTACATGGTGTCGCCACTGCTCTGGCAGAAGGTTGCCCGTGGTCTGTCCGCCGGACGTGTGCAATCGGTCGCCGTGAAGCTGGTGGTTGAACGCGAGCGTGAGATTCGCGCCTTCAACCCCGAAGAGTACTGGGAAATCCACGCTGACCTGGGAACGGCCAAGGGCGCCAACGTGCGCTTCGAAGTCGCCAGAGAGAAGGGCGAAGCGTTCAAGCCATTGAACGAAGCCCAGGCCATGGCGGCCCTGGAAAAGCTCAAGACTTCCAGCTATAGCATCGTCAAGCGTGAAGACAAGCCGACCAGCAGCAAACCATCGGCTCCGTTCATCACGTCGACCTTGCAGCAGGCTGCCAGCAACCGCCTTGGCTTCGGCGTGAAAAAGACCATGATGATGGCTCAGCGCTTGTACGAAGCGGGCTACATCACCTACATGCGTACCGACTCGACCAATCTGTCGAGCGACGCAGTCAGCATGGCGCGCGACTACATCGAAAGCGAATTCGGCAAGAAGTACCTGCCGGAAGCGCCGAACGTCTACAGCAGCAAGGAAGGCGCGCAAGAGGCGCACGAAGCGATCCGACCTTCCGACGTCAACACTCACCCGTCCAAGCTGACCGGTATGGAGCGTGACGCCGAGCGCCTTTACGAACTCATCTGGCGTCAGTTCGTGGCCTGTCAGATGCTGCCGGCACAATACCTGTCGACCACCGTCACCGTTGCAGCCAGCGACTTCGAATTGCGTGCCAAAGGTCGCATCCTGAAGTTCGACGGTTACACCCGTGCGCTGCCGCAGATGGCCAAGCCTGGCGATGACGACGTGCTGCCGGACATGGCGCAGGGCGAGGTACTGAAGCTGAATACGCTCGATCCGAGCCAGCACTTCACCAAGCCGCCTGCGCGTTACTCGGAAGCGAGCCTGGTCAAGGAAATGGAAAAACGCGGTATCGGTCGCCCGTCGACCTATGCAGCGATCATTTCGACCATTCAGGACCGTGGCTACGTGGCGCTGCATAACCGCCGCTTCTACTCGGAGAAGATGGGCGACATCGTTACCGGTCGCCTGTCCGAGAGCTTCTCCAACCTGATGGACTACGGCTTTACCGCCGGAATGGAAGAAAACCTCGACGACGTGGCCAAAGGTCAGCGCGACTGGAAAAACGTACTCGACGAGTTCTACGGCGATTTCCGCAAGAAGCTGGAAGTGGCCGAAGCGCCGGACAGCGGCATGCGTGCCAATCAGCCAGTGATGACCGACATCCCGTGCAAGGTGTGCGGTCGTCCGATGCAGATCCGTACCGCCTCGACAGGTGTGTTCCTCGGTTGCTCCGGCTACAGCCTGCCGCCTAAAGAGCGTTGCAAGGCGACGGTTAACCTGACGCCTGGCGACGAGATTGCCGACGACGATGAGGGTGAATCCGAGTCGCGAGTACTGCGCGGCAAGCATCGCTGCCCGATCTGCAGCACGGCGATGGATGCTTACCTGCTCGACGAGAAGCACAAGCTGCATATCTGCGGTAACAACCCTGATTGCACTGGCTACGAGATCGAAGAAGGGACTTATCGCATCAAGGGCTATGAAGGCCCGAGCCTTGAGTGTGACAAGTGCGGCAGCGAGATGCAGCTCAAGACCGGCCGTTTCGGCAAGTTCTTCGGCTGCACCAACGCGGAGTGCAAGAACACTCGCAAGCTGCTCAAAAGCGGTGATGCGGCACCACCGAAGATGGACCCGGTGAAGATGCCAGAGCTCAAATGCGACAAGGTCGACGACACCTACATCCTGCGTGACGGCGCTTCGGGCCTGTTCCTGGCTGCCAGCCAGTTCCCGAAAAACCGCGAAACCCGTGCGCCGCTGGTCATGGAGATCGCCCCGCACAAGGATGAAATCGATCCCAAGTATCATTTCCTCTGCGAAGCACCGAAGAAAGACCCTGATGGTCGCCCGACCGTCATCCGCTACAGTCGCAAGACCAAAGAGCAATACGTCCAGACTGAAGTGGAAGGTAAACCTACCGGCTGGCGTGCGTTCTACGACGGCAGCGCCTGGAAGGTCGAAGACAAGCGTTGATGTCAGGTTTCCGGCGCTACGGTGCCGGAAGCCGGTTTCAGTGCGGCTGGTCAGTGCCGTGCCTGGATCACGATGGCACCGGCTATGCTGGTCTTATCCCATCGTTATGGAGCGTATCGCCATGGCTCGTGAACTCTATACCCGTACCAACCAGAAGATCTATTTCGCAGGGCTCGCGCTTGAAGCGCTGGGCAGGGCAGAGCAGGGGCAGGTGGTTAACTCTCCGGCGCTGCTACAGGCCGAGCGTGAATCGGCGCTGTTTCACCTGTACGGTGCGTTGCTGGGTCTGTGCCATGAAATCGCCGGGTTCTATCGTCTGCCTCAGGCGAACGCACGTCGCGCTGAAGACGTATTGACACAAGACGTGCTGAACAGCCTGGCGATTCCTGAACTGGCGGAGCTGGTCGAGCTTGCCCAGCATCGTCATACCTGGTTGGCGCAATTGATTGCAGCCTACAACGCGCTGTTCGAGCCGCCGCGAGCACCCAGAAAGCCAAAAGGTGATGTTACCCAGCCAATGATTCTGGCGGTGAACCTGGACGACGAGCCGGAGTCTGAACTGGGACGTGAAGAGCTGGAAAGTTGGCGCCAACAGTTGAAAGGGTTGGCGATTCGCTTTCGCGAAGGCTTGAGCGAGTGCTGAAAACCCATGAAGTACAGGCTGGCAGGCTGTTACACTGCCCGCCTATTGCGGAGTAACAGTAACAATGCCTACCTCTTTTCTTGAAATTGTCGAATTGCCGGACGGCCGTATCGAACTGCGTCGCGCTGACGACGAAGGTTCGCTGGTCACGCTGGATTTTTCGGCTGACGCCAAGGCGTTCATGCAAGGTCAGCATGTTGAAGTTGCCAAGGCCATGCTGAGCGTGGGCGTGCAAATGGCTGGACGCCTGGCTGAAGGTGAAATCGAGAAAGATGACGTTCCACACGTCTTGCACTGAACACACTGCGATGACCGGGCCCTCAGCCCAGTCGGATGTTCAGGCTTTGAGCTTCCCCGATTTTAGCTGCATTGATCAATTGCTGACGCGCTGCCGTGCCAAGCGGGTTGATCCAGCTCACCACCGTATGACTCCTGCCAAGTCTGAGCGCTTCGCGAGTCAGCTCCAGCACGCTTTGTGTGCCACGCGGCTGAAGCAGCAGGATTCGCTCCCGGTTCAGCCCTGCATCACGCAGCCAGGTCTGTGTGAGGCTTGAGGGCGGCGCGATCAGGGTCAGCCAGCGAGCGTCTGTCTCTTCACTCAAATCTCTGAGGATGGGCGCCAGAAGATTGAGGCAGTTCCCGGCTGCACCGCGCAAAGACAGCTCACTGAAAACTTCTGGCTCGTTGCTCCAGGGTGTTTCGACTGCGTCTGCAAGCATCGGGGCGATGGGCTGAGCCATAAACGCCTCGAATAATGGCAATTGCGAATGCGGTGCTTGATGGAACTGCATAACGTCTCCTTTAGCGGCGAATGACGCCGACGCTCAAACCTTCGATCACCAGTTCCTGATCCTTGAGATCCACCTCGATGGGTGCGAAATCAGGGTTTTCAGCCAGCAGCCAGACCTTGCTGCCTTCCCGTTTGAAGCGCTTGACGGTCACTTCGTCACCAATGCGGGCCACTACAATCTGGCCGTTGCGTGCCTCACGGGTGGTGTGCACGGCCAGCAGGTCGCCATCCAGAATACCGACGTCCTTCATGCTCATGCCGTGAACGCGCAGCAGGTAGTTGGCGCTTGGGTGAAAGAAGGCCGGGTTGATGTTGCAGGACTCTTCTATGTGCTGCTGAGCCAGAATCGGCGCACCGGCAGCGACACGGCCGATGACCGGCAGGCTGCTTTCGTCGGCACGGGCTTCGAAGCCAGGGATGCGGATACCGCGTGAGGCCCCTGGGGTCATTTCGATGGCGCCCTTGCGAGCCAGTGCCTTGAGGTGTTCTTCCGCTGCGTTGGGTGATTTGAACCCCAGTTCCTGAGCAATTTCCGCGCGTGTCGGCGGGAAGCCGTTGTCTTCGAGGCAGCGTTTGATGAAACCCAGGATTTCAGCCTGGCGTGGCGTCAGTTTGATCATGAGGGGGCGCTCTGGCTTTTTATACAGTGACTGGGATTATATACAGTGAAAGCCCATTGGCAATCATCCATTTCAGTTTCACCGCCGAGTGGTTGCAGATGCGTGCGCCAAAGTGCGTATAAGGAAGCTGCTTTCAGTTGCATTCCATCATTCAACACCTGTGTTTGTGACTGTTCAGCCATAAAATGAACGGGCCTGCTTGACAAGCGGGCTGCCTGATACGTATGTTTCAAACGTTCGTTTGTTAGGCAGAGAGCCATGGCCCAGTCGGAAACCGTTGAACGCATTCTTGATGCTGCAGAACAGCTGTTCGCAGAGAAAGGTTTCGCTGAAACTTCCTTGCGTCTCATCACCAGCAAGGCTTCGGTCAATCTGGCTGCGGTGAATTATCACTTCGGCTCGAAAAAGGCGCTCATCCAGGCGGTTTTCTCACGCTTTCTCGGTCCGTTCTGCATCAGCCTCGACCGCGAGCTGGAGCGTCGTCAGGCCAGGCCCGAGCACAAGCCGAGTCTCGAAGAGCTGCTGGAAATCCTTGTCGAGCAGGCGCTGGTTGTGCAGCCGCGCAGCAACAATGATCTGTCGATTTTTATGCGTTTGCTGGGACTGGCATTCAGCCAGAGCCAGGGGCACTTGCGTCGCTATCTGGAAGACATGTACGGCAAGGTGTTTCGTCGCTACATGACGCTGGTCAACGAAGCCGCCCCTCGTATCCCGCCCATCGAGCTGTTCTGGCGTGTGCATTTCATGCTCGGCGCGGCAGCGTTCAGCATGTCTGGCATCAAGGCCTTGCGAGCGATTGCCGAGACCGACTTTGGCGTCAACACCTCGATCGAACAGGTTATGCGCCTGATGGTCCCGTTTCTGGCTGCCGGCATGCGTGCCGACACCGGCGTCACCGATCCTGGCATGATCGCCGCCCAGCTCAGGCCGCGGACCAAAAGCAGCTCCGGCACACCTGCGGTCGCCAAGGCCTGAGGGCCTGGCGGCGTACCCCCTCGCATTGCGTCGCGCTTCAGGATCAAGCACCATGCCCGGATTGGACATAGGCACTGGTGTGTAAGGGTTTTTCTATGAGTTCTGGCCTTCAAGGCTCCCTGATGGTCGACGTCGCCGGTACATGGTTGACCAGCGAAGACCGTCAGTTTCTGCGCCAGCCCGAAGTGGGCGGCTTGATTATCTTCGCCCGTAATATCGAGCATCCGCGTCAGGTGCGTGAGCTGAGCGCGTCGATTCGTGCCATTCGGCCGGACCTGCTACTGGCCGTGGACCAGGAGGGCGGTCGGGTGCAGCGCCTGCGACAGGGTTTCGTGCGTCTGCCGCCAATGCGCGCAATTGCCGACAAGCCTGATGCAGAGTCGCTGGCCGAACAGTGCGGCTGGGTGATGGCAGCTGAAGTACTGGCAGTCGGGCTGGACCTGAGTTTTGCTCCGGTGCTGGATCTGGACTACCAGCGCAGCGCGGTCGTCGGGACGCGCTCGTTCGAGGGTGATCCCGAGCGGGCTGCCTTGTTGGCAGGTGCCTTTATTCGTGGCATGAACGCGGCGGGCATGGCCGCCACCGGCAAGCATTTCCCAGGGCATGGTTGGGCTGAGGCCGACTCTCATGTGGCCATCCCCAATGATGAGCGCAGTCTGGAACAGTTACGCGCCAATGACCTGGTGCCGTTTGCACGCCTGAGCCAGCAACTGGCGGCAGTGATGCCCGCCCATGTCATCTACCCGAAAGTCGATTCACAGCCTGCGGGTTTTTCAAGGCGCTGGCTGCAGGACATCCTGCGCGATGAACTGAAATTCGACGGTGTTATCTTCAGTGATGATCTTTCTATGGCCGGTGCCCATGTGGTGGGTGATGCCGCCAGCCGGATCGAAGCTGCGCTGACTGCTGGCTGTGACATGGGGCTGGTGTGCAACGACCGCGCAGCCGCAGAGCTGGCGCTCAGTGCGGCGCAACGCATGAAGGTCAAACCTTCGCCCCGTATCGCCCGCATGCAGGGTCAGGCAACTTTCGGCACTGAATATCGGCAACATCCACGCTGGCTGGCCGCGCTACAGGCGTTGCGCGCCGCCCAACTGATCGATTAAGGACTTGCGATGACTGTTTACGCGATTATTGGCGGTACTGGCCTGACCCAACTGGAAGGTCTGAACATTCGGCAGTCGCTGCCGATGAACACACCGTATGGAACGCCTTCCGGGGAAATCCAGATCGGCGACTATGCCGGTCGCGAAGTGATGTTTCTGGCACGTCATGGTCATCCGCATCGCTTGCCGCCGCATCAAGTCAACTACCGGGCCAATATCTGGGCCTTGAAGCAGGCCGGTGCCGAAGCCATTCTGGCGGTGAACGCGGTGGGCGGGATTCATCCTGCGATGGGCACTGGGCATTTTTGCGTACCGCATGATCTGGTCGATTACACCAGTGGTCGTCAGCACACCTTCTTCGCCGATGATCTTGAGCAGGTCACGCACATCGATTTCAGCTACCCCTACAGCGAAGCGCTGCGGTCGCGATTGATCGCCGCGCTGGCAGCAGGAGGGTGCGAATTTTCTGACCGGGGCGTCTATGCCTGCACTCAGGGGCCACGTCTGGAAACGGTTGCGGAAATCATCCGCCTTGAGCGTGACGGCTGCGACATCGTCGGCATGACTGGCATGCCCGAGGCGGCTTTGGCTCGCGAGCTGGAGCTGGACTATGCGTGTCTGGCACTGGTGGTCAATCCTGCGGCGGGCAAGTCGACAGCGGTCATTACCATGGCGGAAATCGAGCAGGCGCTACGCGACGGTATGGGCAAGGTAAAGGCTACGCTTGCCCGGGTTCTCTCCGCTTCCTGAGCTACAGCATGCGTTTGAGGGTGTTGTCCTTGCGCACGAGATGGTGCCAGAGCGCGGCGATCACATGCAGGCCGATCACGTAGTAGAAAATCTTGCCCAGCAACTTGTGCAGGTCTTCGAAGTACTCGGCTGTATGGTCCGACGTAGGGAGCGGCCAGGGTATTTGCAGGTCGGTGAGTGGAATCGGCAACGCGCCTTTTTCCACCATCACCGTCAGCAGGCCGAGTATGGGCTGTGCGAACAGAAACGCATACAGGGCGTAATGCGACAGGGTGGCTGCTGCGCGCAGCACACCTCCCAGCGGCGGGGTAATGCCGGGCGGGCAGTGACGTCGACGCTCGGCAACGCGAAAGAACGCCATCACCAGAATCAGAATGCCCACCCAGAAATGGCTCTGCACGACCAGCGTGCGGTAGTCGGAGCCCTTGCTGAATTGGCTGCGGCTCAGAATCAGCGTGTACGCCAGTACAATCAGAATCGCCATGATCCAGTGCAGCCAGCGGGCGCGGGAACTGTAGCGTTGAGAAGTCAGTGTATCCACGGTTTTATTCCTTGTGGCTTTTTGCAGGCTCGGTTAGCAGTTTAGGCCCTCGGCCGCAGGGATGGGTTTCATTTAGGCCGAATTTTTTTCAGGGTCGCTACCGCCAGCGCTGAATATGGCTGATTGGCAGCAGGATTGGCACAGAATGGAACCTGTGTGCATGGGTGGCTTCATATAACGTGAATATTCACCCAGGAGCGCGTCTTGACCAGTGCCAACCCGCCTGCCGGCCCGGTAACGCCGGTATCTGCCAACGTTTCATTGAATGTACTGACCATGAATATGCACATGGGCTTTGGCATTTTCAATCGCCGCTTCATTCTTCCAGAGTTGCGGGAAGCCGTGCGCAGTGTATCGGCGGATATCGTGTTTCTTCAGGAGGTGCACGGTGAACACCTGAGCCACGCCCGCAGCGTCAAGGGCTGGCCGACGATTTCGCAGTACGAGTTTCTGGCCGACGCCATGTGGAGCGACTTCGCCTATGGCCGCAATGCGGTGTATCCGGAGGGCGATCACGGTAACGCGCTGCTGTCCAAATACCCGATCATCCAGCACGAGAACCTCGACATTTCCATCGATGGCACCGAGCAGCGCGGCTTGCTGCACTGCATCCTTGATGTACCGCACGCTGGCCGGGTACATGCGGTGTGCGTGCACCTGGGGCTGTTTGAGAGTCATCGGCGTCAGCAATTGAAGTTGCTCGGCGAGCTCATGGAACGGCTTCCCGAGGGTGAACCGGTAATCGTCGCCGGTGACTTCAACGACTGGCGTCAGCGCGCCGATGGCTTGTTACAGGGCACCGGACTGCGCGAGGTTTTTGTGGAGCGCTTCGGGGCACCTGCCAGAAGCTTTCCGGCGCGTTGGCCGTTGCTTCGGCTGGACCGGATCTACGTACGTAACGCGACTTCCCACAGACCGAAAGTGTTGTCGAGTCGACCGTGGTCTCACCTTTCCGATCATGCACCCCTGGCGGTGGAGTTGACCTTATGAACAATACGACAGGGCAGTGGCGCGATGGCAACTCGGTAGAGCTGCTGATCAATGGCGAAGACTTCTTCACTAGCGTGTTCGAGCGCATACGCGCCGCGCGTAAAGAAGTACTGATCGAGACCTTCATTATCTTTGAAGACCGGATCGGCGAAGGCCTGCAACAGGCGGTGATAGAGGCCGCCAATAATGGTGCGAACGTCGTCATCACGGTGGATGATTACGGTACTTCTGACTTGAGTTCGACGTTTGTCAGAACCATGATCGACGCTGGCGTGCATATCCAACTGTTCGATCCACGGCCTCGGCTGATGGGCATGCGCACTAACCTGTTCCGCCGCCTGCACCGCAAGGTGGTGGTGATCGATGGCGAGCTGGGTTTTATCGGCGGCATCAATTACAGCGTCGATCATATGACCGACACTGGCCTGACCGCCAAGCAGGATTACGCGGTACTCGTGCGCGGCCCTATTGTCGGCGACATCCACAAGAGTGCGATGGGCATGCTCAGCGACGCGGTCCGCTCGAAGCTGACGCCGATCCCGCTCAAGCTTGATCGTGCCGGAAACGCCAGCATGCTGCTCGCCGAGCGTGACAATGGTGAGCATACCAATGACATTGAAGAGCAATACCTTGAGGCGATTCGTGGCGCGACCGAGCGGATTACCCTGGCCAATGCCTACTTCTTCCCCAGCTACCGTTTTCTGCGGGAATTGCGCAATGCCTCGCGCCGTGGCGTGAAGGTCACGCTGATCCTGCAAGGCCAGCCAGACATGCCGTTCGTGCGAGTCTGCTCGCGCCTGACCTACACCTACCTGCTACGGGACGGCGTGGTCATTCACGAATACAAACAGCGCGCGCTGCATGGCAAGGTCGCGTTGATTGATCGGGACTGGTCCACGGTGGGCTCCAGCAACCTTGATCCGCTGAGCCTGGCGTTGAACCTGGAAGCCAATCTGTTCATCCGTGATCCAGACCTCAATCAGCATCTTCAAGACCATCTGATGGAGCTTGCGGCTGCGCACAGCACCCAGATGAGTCTGAAAGGGGCGGCACGCGGTCAATGGTGGCGTGCGCCGATGATCGTGTTGAGTTTCTTTTTTCTGCGCCGTTTTCCGGCGATTGCCGGGTTGTTTCCAGTCCATGGCGTGCGTCTCAAACCGCTGCGGGCGGGTGATGTGGTGCCGGAGGCGAAAGTGATCGAGCAGCAGAACAATCATCCGATGGACCAGGAGAAAACCTTATGACCCAAGCCGCGAGCGGCGCGCCCAAAGGTGCGCACGGAGCCAAATGGAAATGGGCGAAGCGGGTCTTCAATGTGTTTTTCTTCATTGCCGTCCCGGTCTTGCTGTTTCTGCTGGTCAAGAACCTCGACTGGCAGGAGGTCAAGAAGGCACTGGCATCCTACAAGGCCAGCACCCTGGCCATTGCCGCTTTTGTCGCATTTGCCAGCTATGCGACCTATTGCGGGTTCGACATCCTGGCGCGCTATTACACGCGCCACACATTATCGATCAAGCAGATCGTGCCGGTGACGTTCGTCTGTTATGCGTTCAACCTCAATCTCAGTTCGTGGGTGGGCGGAATTGCCTTGCGCTATCGGCTGTATTCGCGGCTGGGGCTCGACGTCTCGACCATCACCCGGATTCTCAGCCTGAGCCTGATCACCAACTGGCTGGGCTACATGCTGCTGGCCGGTTTTGTGTTTTCGATGCGCTTTCTGGAGTTGCCCGAGGAATGGTCGATTGGCACCACGACCCTGCAACTGATTGGTTTCGGGCTGCTGGCGGTGTGTTTCGCCTACCTGCTGGCGTGCCGGTTTTCCAAAAAGCGTTCATGGACGATTCGTGATCAGGAATTCAATCTGCCGTCGATGAAACAGGCGTTGATGCAGGCAAGCCTGGGTGCCCTGAACTGGTCACTGATGGCAGCAGTAATTTACACCCTGTTGCCGGACAGCGCGTTTTACCCGGCGATTCTGGGCGTGCTGTTGATCAGCAGCATCGCCGGTGTCATCACCCATATCCCGGCCGGGCTAGGGGTGCTGGAAACAGTGTTCATCACCTTGCTCTCGCATCAGTTTTCAAAAGGCAGCCTGCTGGCTGCGCTGATCGGCTACCGCGCCATCTACTTCCTGCTGCCATTGTTGCTGGCGCTGGTGGTGTACCTGGTGTTGGAAAAGCGCGCGAAGAAAATGGGCGAGAAGAACCAGCAGCGGATGGGTGAAGAAGCGAAGTCCTGAGTGCAGGGTGCAGCTGCTGCTTCGTAAACAATGTGGAACTCCCACAAGTGCCGGTTACACACGGCTGCTTGTGGGAGTTTGCTCGCGAAGGCGGACTAACCGATCATTAAGACTGATCCCTGCCTTCAATCATCAAACCCCACCTGCTCATGTATCTCGTCAACTTTCAGTTCCAGGCGATACGCCACGGCAATGAACAGCGCCTGGCACAGGCACAGTGTCGCGCTCAGTGAGCGGAAGGCAAATGAGCTGCCTTCGTTGACCAGCAATACCGAGTTGGCGCGTTTGGCCAGTGGCGACAGGTTGCTGTCGGTAATGATCAGGGTCTTGGCCTGATGGTGCTGGGCAATGCGCAGACAGTGCTGGGTTTCCTTGCCGTAGGGCGTAAAGCTGATCGCAATCACCAGATCATTGGCACGCACGCTGCGCATCTGCTCGCGATAACTGCCGCCCAGCCCTGAAATCAGGTGGATGCGTTTGTTGGTGTGTTGCAGGTTGTAAACCAGATAGTCCGCCACCGCGAACGAGCGCCGGACACCCACCACATAGATATTGTCGGCGTTGACCACCAGATCCACGGCCTTTTCAAACTCGATGTCATCCAGTTCGGCGCTCAGGCGTTCCAGCCCGGACAGGGTCGCATCCACACATTCGCGGGCCAGATCGCCTGCGCTGGCTTTTTGCGACTTGTTGGCGATCATGCTGCGGATGCGCTGCTGGTAATTCTGTACCGGCGTGGTCTTGTGCGTATAAGCCTCACGAAACAGCGTCTGCATTTCGCTGAAGCCACTGAACCCGAAGCGCTGCGAAAAGCGCACGATAGCCGACGGATGAACCTCGCATTCACGGGCGATATCGCTGATCCGGTCGACCATGATCCGGTCGCTCTGCTGGCTCATGTAACTGGCGATGCGTTTGAGCTGGCGGGGCAGGCTTTCGTACTCGTCGGTGATCAACCGTAGCAGACCTTCGGCACTGCTGGGCGGCATGTCGACACTCGCCTCGGCAAGAGTAGGCGGATCGGCGCTGGTCATATTCAAATCCTTTCTGCTTGTTCTTTTCGGGGCACGCATCGGTTCATGTCCCTGCTGATAGAGGCTGTTTTCAGCAGCACTGGCGACTATATCTCACCTGCTGGCAGATTGTGACAGCGCATGACCTTTGATGTAGAAAAAATATTCCACTAAAAATAATTATAGAATAAATATTGATTGATGCTTCGCGACGTTTTAGGCTGCATTCACAACGGCAGCGCGTGCACCTGATGTGCGCGCTCCAGGCTGATAAAAATAACAGGAGCCACCATGGGCCAGACTCGCTTTGCCACTGGGCGTCAGTTGGATCTGATTTGCCTCGGACGCCTGGGCGTCGATCTCTACGCGCAGCAAGTAGGCGCACCACTCGAAGATGTGTCCAGCTTCGCAAAGTACCTCGGCGGCTCATCCGCCAACATCGCCTTCGGCACGGCCAGGCTGGGTTTGAAAACAGCCATGCTCAGCCGGGTGGGCGACGACCACATGGGGCGCTTTCTGATCGAGTCGCTGGCGCGTGAAGGCTGTGATGTCAGTGCTATAAAACGAGATCCCGAACGTCTGACCGCTATGGTACTGCTGGGTCTGAAAGACCGTGAAACGTTCCCTTTGGTGTTCTACCGCGAGAACTGCGCCGACATGGCCCTGCGCGCAGAAGACATCGATGAGCAACAGATCGCCTCCAGCAAGGCATTGCTGATCACCGGCACACATTTCTCCACTGAGCAGGTGTTCAAGGCCAGTAGTCAAGCGCTGGATTACGCGGAAAAACACAACGTCAAACGCGTTCTGGATATCGACTATCGTCCGGTGCTCTGGGGGCTGGCAGGCAAGGCCGATGGCGAGACGCGTTTTGTCGCCGATCAGCACGTCAGCCAGCATGTGCAGCGCATCCTGCCGCGCTTCGACCTGATCGTCGGCACCGAAGAAGAATTTTTGATCGCCGGCGGTGCCAACGACCTGCTCACTGCCTTGCGCACCGTGCGTGAATTCACCGCCGCGACGCTGGTGGTCAAGCTCGGTCCGCAAGGTTGCACGGTGCTTCACGGCGCCATTCCTGCGCGGCTTGAAGACGGTGCTATCTACCCGGGGGTTCGGGTTGAAGTACTTAACGTACTGGGCGCTGGCGATGCGTTCATGTCCGGTTTTCTCAGTGGCTGGCTCAACGATGCAAGTGATGAGCGTTGCTGCCAACTGGCCAATGCTTGCGGCGGGCTGGTGGTCTCACGCCATGCGTGTGCGCCTGCAATGCCAACGCCTGCCGAACTCGATTACCTGTTCAACAGCCCCGAGCCGATTACCCGTCCGGATCAGGATGTCGCCTTGCAACGCCTGCATCAGGTCAGCGTGGCGCGCAAACAATGGAAGCAACTGTTCATATTCGCGTTCGATCACCGCGGCCAGCTGGTCGAACTGGCGCAGCAGGCCGGACGTGATCTGAACAGCATCAGCCAGCTCAAAAAACTGTTTGTACAAGCGGTTGAGCGAGTGGAAGCCGACTTGCACAAACGGGGTATCGAAGCTGACGTGGGCGTGCTTGCTGATCAACGCTTCGGCCAGGATGCACTCAACGCTGCTACCGGGCGAGGCTGGTGGATCGCGCGGCCTGTGGAAGTGCAGGGTTCAAGACCGCTGGCCTTCGAGCATGGGCGCTCCATCGGCAGCAATCTGATCAATTGGCCGCAGGAGCAGATCATCAAGTGCCTGGTGCAATATCACCCTGACGACGAACCGATGCTGCGTCTGGAACAGGAAGCGCAGATCAAGGCGCTGTACGACGCCTCGAAAGTCAGCGGCCATGAGTTGCTGCTGGAGATCATCCCGCCCAAGGATCATCCGTCGCCCTATCCGGATGTAATGGTTCGTGCCGTGAAGCGCCTCTACAACCTGGGTATCTACCCCGCATGGTGGAAGATCGAGGCGCAGAGTGCCGAGGTCTGGCAGCAACTGGACGAACTGATCCAACAGCGCGATCCGTATTGCCGTGGCGTGGTGCTGCTGGGGCTCAACGCACCGGTTGAAGAACTCGCAGAAGGGTTTGCACAGGCTCGCAACAGCCATACCTGCAAGGGTTTTGCTGTGGGCCGGACAATTTTTCGTGAGCCCAGCCGGGCCTGGATGGCCGGAGAAATCGACGATGCAGCGTTGGTCAGCCGTGTACAAGGCACGTTCAACTGGCTGATCGAGTCATGGCGCGAAAGCCGCGCCTGACCCTTTCTCGAACTGATGTTGCGATAACAACAAAAAAGGTGCAGCCATGCCTGTTTCAGCTTCCACACCCAAGATCCGTATCGGCATCAATCCGATCTCCTGGAGCAACGACGACTTGCCGGCCCTCGGCGGAGAGACGCCTTTAAGCACCGCGCTGAGTGAAGGCAAAGCCATCGGTTATGAAGGTTTCGAGCTCAACGGCAAGTTTCCCAAGGACGCCAAGGGCGTCGGCGATGTGCTGCGGCCCTACGACCTGGCGCTGGTGTCGGGCTGGTATTCAAGCCGTCTTGCGCGGCGTTCGGTGGCCGAAGAAATCGAAGCCATTACTCCGCATGTGCAGTTGCTCGCCGAAAACGGCGCGTCGGTGCTGGTGTATGGCGAAGTGGCCGATTCGATTCAGGGCCAGCGTATTCCCTTGGTCGAACGACCGCGTTTTCACAGCGATCAAGCCTGGCGCGAGTACGCTGAAAAACTCACCGAGCTGGCGCGTTTCACGCTGTCGCACGGGGTGCGTCTGGCGTATCACCACCACATGGGCGCCTACATCGAATCGCCCCAGGACATCGACAAACTGATGGCGCTGACCGGCACTGAAGTCGGGCTGCTGTTCGATTCCGGGCATTGCTACATGGGCGGCGGTGAGCCCTTGCAGGTGTTGAGCAAACATATCGAGCGCGTCTGTCACGTGCATTTCAAGGACGTGCGCAAGCCGGTGGTGCAACTGGCACGCAACAATCTGTGGAGCTTTCCGGACTGCATCATCAACGGCACTTTCACCGTGCCGGGCGACGGCGACATCGATTTTTCGGCGCTGCTCAAGGTGCTGCTTCAGGCGGACTACAGCGGCTGGCTGGTGGTCGAGGCCGAGCAGGACCCGGCAGTAGCGCCCAGCTATGTGTACGCCAAAAAAGGCTATGACACCCTGCGCCAGTTGCTGGCGGATGCGCGATAAGGAGGATTGAATCATGAGTCTGCTGACCAAAAGCAAACCCCAGGGCCGCGACATCGTGGCGCTTGCACCAGGCGCCCTTGAATACGTGGGCTTTGCTGCCTATCGGCTGGAGGGTGGCGAGCGCTTATCTCTGAGCGCCGAAGAAAACGAGCTGTGCGTGGTGCTGCTCGGCGGTCACGTCAGTGTCAGTGGCGAGGCACCTGGGCAGGGCGCGTTCAGTTGGGAAAACATCGGCGACCGAGAGTCTGTGTTTGAAGAAAAGTCACCGTTTGCGGTTTACCTGCCACCGCACAGTCAGGTTGAGGTGGTTGCTCGCGGGCCCGTGCATCTGGGGGTGTGCCGCGCTCCGGGTGATGCGGGCAAACAGCTCCCGGCACGCTTGATCCTGCCCGGCAGCATGAAGCGCAGCGTACGTGGCAAAGGCGCTAACACCCGCTACGTGTGCGACATTCTGCCGGATACCGAACCGGCGCATTCGCTGCTGGTTGTCGAGGTGCGAACGCCTTCCGGGCATTCTTCCAGCTACCCGCCGCACAAACACGACAGGGACAATCTGCCGCACGAGAGCTTTCTCGAAGAAACCTATTACCACATGGTCAACCCGCCTCAGGGTTTCGTTTTCCAGCGTGTCTACACCGACGATCGCAGCATCGATCAGGCGATGGCCGTGGAAAACAACGATCTGGTGACCGTGCCCAAGGGCTATCACCCTGTTTCCGTCCCTTATGGTTACGAATCCTATTACTTGAACGTCATGGCTGGCCCCACGCGCGCCTGGCAGTTCAATAACGATCCGCAGCACAGTTGGCTGCTGGATCTTTAATCCTCTTTTTGCTTCGGAGTCATGCACATGAGCGAGTCACCGGTGATTGGCCATTACATCAACGGGCACCTGAACGACGGCGATGGGCAGCGCTACAGCGAGGTTTTCAACCCGGCTATCGGCACGGTTCAGGCACGAGTAGCGCTGGCCAGCGTCCAGACGGTGGACGACGCGGTTGCAGCGGCTAAAGCGGCCTTTCCAGGTTGGGCCGATCAGTCTTCACTGCGCCGGGCGCGGGTGATGTTCAAGTTCAAGGAATTGCTGGACCGGCACCACGATGAACTGGCGCAAATCGTCTGTCGCGAGCACGGCAAAGTGCTGTCCGATGCACGTGGCGAAGTGGTACGCGGCATCGAGATTGTCGAGTTTGCCTGCGGTGCCCCGAGCCTGCTGAAAAGTGATTTCAGTGACAACATTGGTGGTGGTATCGATAACTGGAACCTGCGTCAGCCGCTGGGCGTCTGCGCTGGGGTCACGCCGTTCAACTTCCCGGTCATGGTGCCGCTGTGGATGATCCCCATGGCGCTGGTAACCGGTAACTGCTTCATTCTCAAACCGTCCGAACGTGATCCATCCGCCAGCCTTTTGATGGCGCGGCTGTTGAAAGAGGCCGGGTTGCCTGACGGTGTATTCAACGTGGTACAGGGCGACAAGGTGGCGGTCGATGCCTTGCTGCAGCATCCTGACATCGAAGCGATTTCGTTTGTCGGCTCGACCCCGATTGCCGAGTACATCCATCAGCAGGGTACCGCCCACGGCAAGCGCGTGCAGGCGCTGGGCGGGGCCAAGAATCACATGATCGTGATGCCCGATGCGGACCTGGATCAGGCCGCCGACGCCTTGATCGGCGCGGCTTATGGTTCGGCCGGCGAGCGTTGCATGGCCATCTCCATTGCCGTGGTGGTGGGTGACGTGGGCCAGCAATTGATCGACAAGCTGCTGCCGCGCATCGAGCAGCTCAAGGTCGGCAATGGCATGCAGGCCGATTCGGACATGGGGCCGCTGGTGACTGCCGTACACAAGGCCAAGGTCGAGGGTTTCATCGATCAGGGCGTAAAAGAGGGTGCGAAGCTGATTGTCGATGGCCGTAATTTCAGTGTGCCTGGTGCCGAGCAGGGCTTCTTCGTCGGGGCGACGCTGTTCGATAACGTTACGCCGCAGATGCAGATCTACAAGGAAGAAATCTTTGGCCCGGTGCTGGGCATTGTGCACGTGGCGGATTTCGCCAGCGCGGTCGAGCTGATCAATGCCCACGAGTTCGGCAACGGTGTGTCGTGCTTCACCAGCGATGGCGGCGTGGCCCGTGCGTTCGCCCGCAGCATCAAAGTGGGCATGGTCGGTATCAACGTGCCGATTCCGGTGCCCATGGCCTGGCATTCGTTTGGTGGCTGGAAGCGTTCACTGTTCGGTGATCACCATGCCTATGGCGAAGAAGGCCTGCGCTTTTATAGCCGCTACAAGAGCGTCATGCAGCGCTGGCCGGACAGTATTGCCAAAGGGCCGGAATTCAGTATGCCTACTGCCAAGTAGCGTTTACCAACGGGTGGTTTTTATCAATGGAATGTTGCGGAGAACAAAAATAATGAATCAACCCCTGCGCTTCGCCCTGAACCGAATGGTTGCACCGCGCCTTTCGCTGGAGGCCTTTTTAGACATGACCGTCAGCCTCGGTGCCGACGCCATCGAGATTCGCAACGACCTCAACGGCATCGAGATTGAGGACGGTACCTCACCTGAGACTGTACGCGAGTCATGTGCGCGCAAAGGCGTGCAGGTTCTGTCCATCAATGCGCTGTACCCGTTTGATGTCTGGGATGACGAACGCAGTGCCCAGGCAATAAAGCTGGCGCAATACGCTCGTGATTGCGGCGCGCGTGGGCTGGTGCTGTGCCCGCTCAATGACCGTTCCGATCCGCGTAACGCTGCGCAGCGCGCTTCGGGGTTACGCACGGCGTTGACCGCATTGGCCCCGATCCTCCGGGATCACGGCATTCTCGGCTTCGTCGAACCGCTGGGCTTCGAGGAGTGCGCGTTGCGCTTCAAGCGTCAGGCGGTAGACGCGATCAGGGCCGTCGGCGGGCTGGATGTCTACCGCTTGGTGCATGACACCTTCCATCATCATCTGGCCGGCGAAGTCGAGCTGTTCCCGGAACTGACCGGGCTGGTGCATATTTCCGGGGTCGAGGATGCACAGGCTCCGCTCAACAGCATTCGCGACGGTCATCGCGTGCTGGTGGGGGACGCTGACATCCTGGGCAATGCCGCGCAGATCGAGCGCTTGCTGGACGGCGGCTATCACGGACACCTGTCTTTTGAGCCGTTTGCCGAAAGTGTCCATGCGCTGGACGATATCGCTCCGGCGATCTCGGCGAGCATGGCACATGTGTCCCGCGCGGTTGCTCACCGCCCCTGAATTCAGCTGATCCAGACCACCTCAAACAAGAACAAGGTGCGAACATGAGTACAACCCGACTGACCATGGCTCAGGCCCTGGTAAAGTTTCTCGATAACCAGTATGTCGAAGTCGACGGCGTGCAGAGCAAGTTCGTCGCTGGCATTTTTACCATCTTTGGCCACGGCAACGTGCTGGGCCTGGGGCAGGCACTGGAACAGGACAGCGGCGAACTGGTTGTTCACCAAGGCCGTAACGAGCAGGGCATGTGCCACGCCGCCATCGGTTTTGCCAAACAGCATCTGCGTCGCAAAATCTACGCCTGCAGCTCCTCGGTGGGTCCGGGTGCGGCCAACATGATCACTGCGGCTGCCACCGCGTCGGCCAACCGTATTCCGTTACTGTTGTTGCCAGGTGATGTCTACGCCAGCCGTCAGCCCGATCCGGTGCTGCAACAGATCGAGCAATTCCATGACTTGAGCATCAGCACCAACGATGCCTTCAAGGCCGTGAGCAAATACTGGGACCGTATCAACCGACCCGAGCAGTTGATGAGCGCGGCGCTCAATGCCATGCGCGTGCTGACTGATCCGGCCGAGACGGGCGCTGTCACCTTGGCGCTGCCGCAGGATGTGCAGGCCGAGGCTTACGATTACCCCGACAGTTTTCTGCAAAAACGCGTGCATCGCATCGACCGCCGCCCGCCCAGCCAGGCCATGCTCGACGACGCCTTGGCGCTCTTGGCCAGCACCCGCAAGCCTTTGCTGATCTGCGGCGGTGGTGTGCGTTACTCCGGCGCGGCTGATGCACTGCAAGCTTTCGCCGAGCGCTTCGATATTCCTTTCGCAGAGACCCAGGCAGGCAAGAGCGCCATCGTTTCGGCGCACCCGCTGAACATGGGCGGTATTGGCGAAACCGGCACAGTGGCGGCCAATCGGCTGGCGAAAGAGGCTGACCTGATTATCGGTGTCGGCACCCGTTACAGCGACTTCACCACCGCGTCCAAATGGCTGTTCCAGAACCCGAATGTGCAGTTCCTCAATATCAACGTGGGTTCTTTCGATGCGCAGAAGCTTGATGGCGTGCAGTTGCTGGCCGATGCACAGGTGGCGTTGCAGGCGTTGAGCGAAAGCCTGCAAGCCAGCGGTTATCGTGCTGGCTGGGGTGATGCGCCGCAGACAGCCCGTGCGGAACTGGATGCAGAGGTCGACCGCCTTTATGCAGTTGAGTATCAGAACGAGGGGTTCGTCCCGGAAATCAATGACCACATGGACCCGGCCGTGTTGCGAGATTTCATTGAGCTGACCGGTTCATGCCTGACCCAGAGCGGTGTACTGGGCATTCTCAATCAGAATCTGCCCGCCGATGCGGTCATTGTTGCCGCCGCAGGCAGCTTGCCGGGGGACCTGCAACGGGCCTGGCGCAGCACGGGGGTCGACACCTATCACGTCGAATATGGTTACTCGTGCATGGGCTACGAGGTCAATGCCGCACTGGGCGTCAAGCTCGCTGCACCACAGCGGGAAGTCTACGCGCTGGTCGGCGACGGCTCCTACATGATGTTGCATTCCGAGCTGGCGACCTCGATTCAGGAACGGCGCAAGATCAACGTGGTGTTGCTGGACAACATGACCTTCGGCTGCATCAACAATTTGCAGATGGAACATGGCATGAACAGCTTCGGCACCGAGTTCCGGTTCCGCAACCCGGACACAGGCAAGCTCGATGGCGACTTTGTGCCGGTGGATTTCGCCATGAGCGCTGCTGCTTATGGTTGCAAGACCTACAAGGTCAGTACCGCCGAGCAGTTGCATCAGGCGCTCGCCGACGCACGGCGCCAGAGCGTATCGACGCTGATCGATATCAAGGTCCTGCCCAAGACCATGATTCATAAATACCTGTCGTGGTGGCGGGTCGGTGTTGCCGAAGTGTCGACCACCGGTACTACCGCTCAGGTGTACGACACGCTCAATCGTGAGCTGGCCAAGGCTCGCCAGTACTGATCAGCGTTGCCCGTTCAGACCGCTTGACTCATTCAAGACTATATCCAAAAAGGACAATAAAAATGGCATTGAAACTCGGCGTTATCGGCACAGGCGCAATCGGTCAGGATCATATCCGGCGTTGCAGCAAGACACTGGTCGGCAGTCAGGTGGTGGCCGTTACCGACATCAATCTGGAGCAGGCCGCAAAGGTGGTCCGCGAGCTGGACATCAGCGCCGAGGTGTACGCTGATGGTCATGCGCTGATCGCCGCGCCGGATGTCCAGGCGGTGCTGGTCTGCTCCTGGGGGCCCAGCCATGAAGAGTATGTGCTGGCTGCCATCGCGGCGGGCAAACCGGTGTTCTGCGAAAAGCCGCTGGCGGTCACTGCCAAAGGCTGCCGACACATTGTCGAAGCCGAGATTGCGAGTGGCAGACGTCTGGTGCAAGTGGGCTTCATGCGCCCCTATGATCAAGGCTATCGGGCCCTCAAATCGGTCATCGACAGCGGCCAGATCGGCGAGCCGCTGATGCTGCATTGCGCCCACCGCAACCCGCGTGTGGGCGAGAATTACAAGACCGACATGGCGATCACCGACACCCTTATCCACGAATTGAATGTCTTGCGCTGGTTACTCAACGACGACTACGTGTCAGTGCAGGTGGTGTTCCCGCGCAAGACCAGCAAAGCCCTGGCGCACATGAAAGACCCGCAGATCGTGATGCTTGAAACCGCCAGAGGCACACGCATCGACGTGGAGGTTTTCGTCAACTGTCAGTACGGCTACGACATCCAGTGTGAAGTGGTGGGCGAGAGCGGCATTGCCAGACTGCCAGAGCCCTCACAGGTGCAACTGCGCAGCGAAGCCAAGCTGTCGAACGCGATCCTGATGGACTGGAAGGACCGTTTCATCGCGGCCTATGACGTCGAACTGCAAGACTTCATCGACGGTGTCAATGCAGGAACAATCTACGGGCCTTCCGCCTGGGACGGCTACGCCGCTGCCGTGGCCGCCGATGCCTGTGTGCTGGCGCAGAACAGTGGTGCCGTGGTGCCGGTCACGCTGGAGGTGCGCCCGGCATTTTATGGCTGACAGTTTTTCCGCCAATAGAGACATCTCTCGACAAGAATAAAAGGGAGGCATCATGCGAATTGCACTGGACCCTTACATGTACCGCCATCTCCCCCTGCGGGCGATGGTCGATAAAACCGCGGAGCTGGGTTACGACTATATAGAACTGTCGCCGCGTGAAGACTTCATGCCGTTTTACAAATACCCGCGCGTGGACAGGGCGCGGATCAGGGAGTTTCGCAAAGCCCTGAGTGATGCGGGTGTGAAACTCTCTTCGTTGCTGCCGTTGTACCACTGGGCGGCGCCGGACGAAGACCTGCGTATTGCAGCGGTTCGCAACTGGAAGCGAGCCATTCAAGTGGCCGTGGAGATGGACTGCGATCTGATGAACACTGAGTTCAGCGGGCAGTCCGATCACGCACTGGTCTGTGAAAATCAGTTCATGAAGTCCATGGACGAATTGATGCCGCATTTCGAGCGCGAAGGTATAAAGCTCGATATCCAGGCACACCCCTATGACTTCTGCGAGCGCAATAACGAGTCGGTAGACATCATTCGTGGGCTTGACCGCGACTGGATCAACTACCTGTACGCCGCGCCGCACACTTTTTTCTACGATGACGGCGTGGGAGATATTGCTTCCATGCTCAGGTATGCCGGTGACAAGCTCACTCACCTGATCATCGCCGATACCTACAATCATCGTGCGTCCTCCAACCTGCGTTATATCGTCAACCCACCCGGCGTGACGGCGACGGTGCACCAGCATCTGGACATCGGCCAGGGTGAGGTCAATTGGGACGCGTTTTTCTCGACGCTCAGGGACATCAAGTTCGACGGCATAGCCACCGTGGCGGTTTTCGCCTGGGAAGAGCGCGCCGACGCGTCAAGCCGGTTCATGCTGGAGCGCGTGAAAAGCGAGTTGCTGCGCTGATACAGTGGTATCAAGCGGCTGCATGGCGGCCGAGGCTCATGGACCACAGGAGATAGACATGCGAGCAGGGCTGGTGGGCTATGGCAAAGGGGGGCGTTACTTTCATGCGACGCTTATTTCAAGTTTGCCCGGTGCTACATTTGTCGGTGTGGTGACCCGCTCACCTGAGCGCAAGCAGGAAGTGGCCAAAGATCTTCCTGGCCTGCCGACCTTCGACACGCTGGCTGAACTGGTTGCCGCAGGGGTCGATGTGGTGGTCATTTCCACTCCGCTGGCTTCTCGGCGGGCGCTGATTCTGGAGGCCATTGAGCTGGGCGTCGGAGTGGTCAGCGACAAGCCCTTCGCCAGTGACGCTGCGCACGCGCGTGAGCTGGTAGAAGCGGCCGAGAGACGCGGCGTACTGCTCAGTGTTTATCAGAATCGGCGCTGGGATTCCGACTTCCTGACGTTGCGCAAGCTGATCGATAACCAGGTATTGGGTGACGTCAGCCGCTTCGAGTCGAGCATCGAACGCTACTCGCCCCGGTCCGTCGGCAAGGCCAGCGGTGGGGGAATGCTGCGTGATCTGGGCAGCCATCTGGTTGATCAGGCGCTGGTGCTGTTCGGGCCGGTCGAGCGGGTGTATGCCGAATTGCGCTTCGCCACCCGGGACGACGAGCTGGATCACACGTTTTTCGTCGCGTTGACCCATGCCAATGGCGTGGTTTCGCACCTGTCCGGCAGTTGTCTGCAAAACACCCCCAGACCGCGCTTCCGGGTCAGTGGCTCGCAAGGCTGTTACAGCGTCGACGGCCTCGACGGTCAGGAAGAAGCGGCATTTGCGGGCCTCACGCCACGCTCCGAGGGCGAACGCTGGGGCGTCGAAGAGCACCGGCGCTGGGGCTGGTTCGAGCACGGCGACCACCGTGAGCGAGTGCCTTCGGAGCGCGGCTGCTGGCTTGAATTCTACCGGCAACTGCAATGTGCCGTGGACGAGCAGGGCACCAACCCGGTCAACCCTCACGAGGCGATAGCGTCAGCGCAGGTCATGGACGCTGCGCGCCTGAGCGCAAAGGAAGGGCGGGTTGTGGTGATGTAGATGCATATTTGACCCGAGGCGGTACACCTATCCATCACGGCCCAACGCCTCGCAAGCGTCGGGCTTCTGCATCTCTGCAAACGACAAAAAATGAAATGGAATAAAATTCTAAAATGAGTTGAATTGGAAAATATTTTCCAATAGAGTCGTTTTCAGGTTACCGACTATCGAATCACCGGGCGTTGAAATCATTTTCAGGCCACGGGAAGCAAGCCAACAAAAACAAAACAAAAGATAGGTACTGTCGATGAAAACCCCTACCTCTGGCCTGACCGCCAAGCATTCTGTCACCCCGTCATTCTGGATCCGGCTCATGGAGCGATTTCTTACCGTCGTCGCTTACGGTATGTGCGTGCGCCACAAGGACGCGCAACTGTTCTGCATTCCCGGCGCCACCGGGATTCGCCTGCACCAATGATCCACCTGATCGCCACGTCTTTACCCAATCCGAACAACAACAAGAATTTGGAGACAGATCCTCATGAAGACCAAGACTGTTTTGACCTCACTGGCCATGGCGCTGATGCTGGGCAGCGGTGCCGCGTTGGCCGATATCAAGATCGGCGTGGCCATGTCGCAGTTCGATGACACCTGGTTGACCTACCTGCGTCAGGACATGGGAGCGAAGGCCAAGGGCATGCCTGACGGCGTGACGCTGCAGTTTGTAGACGCCCGGGCCGACGTCAATAAACAGATCGATCAGGTCAAGGAGCTCATCAACAAGAAAGTCGACGCTCTCATCGTCAATCCGGTGGACACTGCTGCCACCGCCCGGATCACCAAGGAGGCCGTTGCCGCCGGTATCCCGCTGGTTTACGTCAACCGCCGCCCGGATGAAGCGAAACTGCCTGAAGGCGTTGCCACCGTGACCTCGGACGATACTGAGGCAGGCCGGATGCAGGCGCAGTACATCGCCGACAAGATGGGCGGCAAGGGCAGCGTCATGATCCTGTTGGGTGACCTGGCCAACAACTCCACGCAAAACCGCACCAAGGGCGTCAAAGAGGTGTTGGCCAAGTACCCTGGCATCAAGATCGATCAGGAGCAGACCGGCACATGGCTGCGCCAGAAAGGCATGGACCTGACCAACGACTGGCTGACTCAAGGTCGAAAATTCAATGCGGTTCTCGCTAACAACGACGAAATGGCCATCGGCGCCGCGATGGCGCTCAAGCAGGCCGGTGTTGATAAAGGCACGGTATTTGTTGCCGGTGTAGACGGTACACCCGATGGCCTCAACGCGGTCACCAAAGGCGAACTGGCCGTATCGGTTTATCAGGATGCCAAGGGGCAGGCCGACGGGGCGATCGATGCAGCTGTGAAGCTGGCCAAGAAAGAGAAGGTCGAGCCTCAGGCAATCGTCATCCCTTACCGCCTGATCACACCTGAAAATGTCGCCACGTTCAAATAACAACAGTCGACAGGCCAGGGAGGATCCCGCGATCTTCCCCATGCCTGCCGCTTGAGGAGTTTGTGATCATGTCCGCTTCTGCCACTGCCCACCCGCCCGCACAACGTGATGTAGATACCCAGTCTCCTTATTTGCTGGAAATCAGCCATATCAGCAAAGGTTTTCCGGGCGTGGTCGCGCTCGATGATGTTCAGCTTCGTGTGCGTCCGGGCAGCGTACTGGCGCTGATGGGCGAGAACGGGGCCGGGAAGTCGACGTTAATGAAAATCATCGCAGGCATTTATCAGCCCGACGCGGGTGAAATTCGTTTGCGCGGCAAGCCGGTGCGCTTTGAAACACCGCTTTCAGCCTTGCAGGCCGGTATTGCCATGATTCATCAGGAGCTGAACCTGATGCCGTTCATGAGCATTGCCGAGAACATCTGGATCGGCCGCGAGCAGCTCAATGGACTGCACATGGTTGATCATCGGGAAATGCACCGCTGTACAGCCGAGCTGTTGGAGCGCTTGCGCATCAGGCTTGATCCCGAAGAGCTGGTCGGCAACCTGAGCATCGCCGAGCGGCAGATGGTGGAGATCGCCAAGGCCGTTTCCTACGATTCCGATGTGCTGATCATGGATGAGCCGACCTCGGCGATTACCGAAACCGAGGTCGCACACCTGTTTTCGATCATTGGGGACCTGCGTGCTCAGGGTAAAGGCATCATCTACATCACCCACAAGATGAACGAAGTCTTCGAGATCGCCGATGAAGTGGCAGTGTTTCGCGATGGCGCTTACATCGGCTTGCAGCGCGCTGACAGTCTGGACGGCGACAGCCTTATTTCAATGATGGTCGGCCGCGAGCTGACCCAGTTGTTTCCGCAGCGCGACAAACCGGCGGGTGATGTGCTGCTGTCAGTTCGCGATCTGAGTCTGCGCGGTATTTTCAAGGACGTGTCGTTCGACCTGCGCGCCGGGGAAGTTCTGGGCATTGCCGGCCTGATGGGGTCAGGCCGTACCAACGTCGCCGAGACTTTGTTCGGCATCACGCCCAGTGACAGCGGCGAGATTCACTTCGACGGCAAGCCGGTACGCATCGGCGATCCGCACCAGGCCATCGAGCTGGGGTTTGCATTGCTCACCGAAGACCGCAAGCTGACTGGCCTGTTTCCGTGTCTGTCGGTGATGGAAAACATGGAAATGGCGGTGCTGGCCAACTACGCGGGGAATGGCTTCGTGCAACAGAAGGCCCTGCGCGCCCTGTGCGAAGACATGTGCAAGAAACTCCGGGTCAAGACGCCGTCACTGGAGCAGTGCATCGACACGCTGTCGGGCGGCAATCAGCAAAAAGCCCTGCTGGCGCGCTGGCTGATGACCAACCCGCGGGTGCTGATTCTCGACGAGCCCACGCGCGGCATCGACGTGGGTGCCAAGGTAGAAATCTATCGGTTGATCTCGCTGCTGGCCAGCGAAGGCATGGCCGTCATCATGATCTCTTCGGAACTGCCCGAAGTGCTCGGCATGAGCGACCGGGTCATGGTTATGCACGAAGGCGAAATGATGGGCATCCTCGACCGCAGCGAGGCGACCCAGGAAAAAGTCATGCACCTTGCCTCCGGTCACCGGGTTCATTGAGTGCGCAGCACGCAGTTCGGTAAATGGAACTCGTAAAAAAAGAACAAGAGGGTTACGAACATGAGCAACGCGATTTTGCAAAACAAACCGGCACTTGCGCCGACCAGAAGCAAACGGCGGCTGCCCACCGAGCTGAGCATTTTTCTGGTGCTGATCGGCATCGGCCTGGTGTTTGAGCTGTTGGGCTGGGTCATGCGCGATCAGAGTTTTCTGCTTAATTCGCAGCGTCTGGTGCTGATGATCCTTCAGGTGTCGATCATCGGGATGTTGGCCATCGGCGTGACTCAGGTGATCATCACGACGGGCATTGACCTGTCATCAGGTTCGGTTCTGGCGTTGTCGGCCATGATCGCTGCCAGCCTGGCGCAAACCTCGGACTATTCCCGTGCCGTGTTCCCTTCACTGACCGATCTGCCCGTATGGATTCCGGTGGTGGTGGGGCTGGGCGTCGGGCTGCTGGCCGGCGCTATCAACGGCAGCATCATCGCCATCACCGGCATCCCGCCATTCATCGCGACGCTGGGCATGATGGTGTCTGCGCGCGGCCTGGCACGCTTCTACACCGAAGGCCAGCCGGTCAGCATGCTTTCTGATTCTTACACCGCAATTGGTCAGGGTGCGATGCCGGTGATCATCTTTCTCGTGGTGGCGGTTATCTTTCACATTGCCCTGCGCTACACCAAATATGGCAAATACACTTACGCCATCGGCGGCAACATGCAGGCTGCACGCACCTCGGGGATCAACGTCAAGCGCCATCTGGTCATTGTCTACAGCATTGCCGGGCTGCTCGCCGGGCTGGCAGGGGTGGTCGCTTCGGCACGCGCCGCCACCGGTCAGGCCGGGATGGGCATGTCCTATGAACTGGACGCCATCGCTGCTGCAGTGATTGGCGGCACCAGCCTTGCGGGTGGTGTAGGACGAATCACCGGCACGGTGATCGGTGCGCTGATCCTTGGGGTGATGGCCAGCGGTTTTACCTTTATCGGGGTGGATGCCTATGTGCAGGACATCATCAAGGGCTTGATCATTGTAGTTGCAGTGGTAATCGATCAATATCGCAACAAGCGCAAGACCAAGCGCTGAGTCGATACACGTGACACAAGGGGCCTTATAAGGCCCTTTTGTGCGTTTCATATTGCGGGAAACTTGCAGGAACCGATCGGTTCCACATCGGTCAGACCCTCATCACGCCGCACGTGAGTGGGTTTTATAACCGCGTTCCAAGGGGTTTTACTGTGATTGTTGTACGAAAACCCTTCAATTTGTGTTGCCGAGCCTGCAAGCCGGCCTTAGACTGCCGCCCCTCGTAAATTGAGTGCCAGGTGGCGCTTGGAGATTATTGGCTTTACGACAACGTCAAGCCGCTCCTCAATGCACGTTTTTTTATAGAGAAATAAATGACAAAGGAAAAGTTGCTGGCCATGCCGGCCGATGACTACATGAACGCCGAGCAGCAAGCTTTCTTCGTCGAGCTGTTGCAGGGCATGAAGGTCGAGATCCACGAGCGAATCGAGCAAAGCCGCATTGCTATCGAAAGCCTGGACACGCCTGCCGATCCGGCCGACGCTGCGTCGGTTGAAGAAGAGCGTCACTGGTTGGTGAACGTGATCGATCGCGATCAGCGTATGCTGCCTCAACTGGAAATGGCCCTGTCGCGCATTGCCGATGATACGTTTGGCTGGTGTGATGACAGTGGTGAGCCAATCGGCCTGAAACGCCTGCTGATCAGCCCGACCACCAAGTACTGCATCGAAGCGCAAGAGCGCCACGAGCAGATCGACAAGCACCAGCGCCAGGCCTGATTTCCAGGCAACAGGGGCTGAGTGACCAGACCGGGAGGCGAGTAATTGCCTCCCGGTTTTGTTGTGCCTGAGATTTATCGAAATCAGCAACGCTGATCGCTAATACCATTAGCGCATGGCACATCGCCGTTATCTGACGTTTAATAGGTGCAATAACGATAAATACAGACGGGGTAACGCAACATGGCCGAGAACCTTTCCATGGCAGCTGGATTGCCGCTGGCCAGTGCGCCAGGTACCGCATTGAAGTGGTGGGTGCCAGCGGTACAAAGTGTTGCGTTGTGCCTGTTACTGGCCGCGATGACGGTCAGCGGGATATCCCTCTATGTTGTTGTGCCTTGCACATTGCTGTTGATCTGGCTGCCGCGATGGTTGCTCCCTGGCCCTGCGGCAGTGTCGGCCGAGTCGGTAGACGCCGACATAACCCGTCTCACCCGTGACCTCTCCCGCACCACCAGCCACAACGCGCTGTCGGCCGCCCAGGTAGCGTTTTCTGTGCGTCAGCTGGCAGGCCGTGTGCAATCGCAGCTCGGTGCTGCCGAGCAGGTGGTCAGCAGCGCCGAGCTGATGATCACTACCGAGCAGCAGACCGCCCAGCTCAGCCAGCAGGCGCTGGTGGCCGCCAGCGAGGCGAGGGCGCGTAGCGAGGCGGGCAGTGGCGCATTGAATGAGTCCATCGAGCGGATGCACCAGTTGAGTAATCGGGCAGTCACCAGTCGGGAGCTGATCGAGGCGCTCAGCCAGCGCAGTGAGGAGATCCAGCGGGTGACCATGGTGATCCAGTCGATTGCCAGTCAGACCAACCTGCTGGCGCTCAACGCAGCCATCGAGGCTGCCCGCGCCGGCGAACACGGGCGTGGTTTTGCCGTGGTGGCTGATGAAGTGCGCGGGCTTGCCGGCCGGACCGCGAGTGCTACCGGGGAAGTCGGGCAGATGGTGGCCGATATCCAGCAGCGCACTGTGCAGGTCGTTGAGCAGATCCGCCAGTTGTCTGCCGACCTGGACATTGGTGTCGAGCAGGTCGAATTGACCGGGGAGCACCTCGGCAACATTGCCCGCCTTGCGGTCGAGGTCGAGAGCCAGGTCAGCGAAATATCCCAAGGTGCCAAGAGCAATCAGGACCAGTTGGCGAGCCTGTTCGAGGCCGTCGAACACATGCGCAGCGACCTGGCCGTCAGCGACGAGCAAACCCGACAACTGGCCAGCGCTGCGGTGCAGATGGAAGGGCAGGCCGAGACTATCAGTCAGCGTCTGGCTGAGGTGGGTCTGGATGACTACCATCAGCGGATTTACGATCTGGCCCGTGAAGGTGCGCGGCTGATTGGCGAAAAGTTCGAAGCCGATATCGAACAGGGGCGCGTCAGTCTGGATGACCTGTTCGACCGCAATTACAAACCGGTCGCGAATACCTCACCGACCCGATTCACCACGCGCTTTGATCGTTACACCGATCAGGTACTCCCGGCGTTGCAAGAACCGTTGCTCGCACGGCATGAAGGCCTGGTGTTTGCCATCGCCTGCACCCAGCAAGGTTACGTACCTACGCATAACAGCGCGTTCAATCAGCCGCTGACCGGGGACGCAGCGGTGGACAATGCGCGCAATCGCAGCAAGCGCAAGTTTGATGACCGGACCGGTATTCGCTGCGGCAGCCATCAGCAACCGGTACTGCTGCAGACCTATACGCGGGACACGGGAGAGCTGATGCATGACCTGTCAGTGCCCATTATCGTCAAGGGGCGTCATTGGGGTGGTCTGCGCCTGGGTTACAAACCTCAAGGCAGTTCGAGCCACTAGTTTTAATAGTGCATTTGTCATACAACGGAAAGATTGGTTGTGTTTGGACAGTCAATCTTCTTTACGTTAAATACGCAATGGTGTGTAGGTATTTATTTATATAATATTTTAAATAGTGCTGCGTAGTGTGTAGGAATAATCTGAATAACTGTGCATGACTTGACTGTTTGTTTACGTTGAGCAATCTCTTAAATCATTGGTATTGATTTTTGATTTAAGTGCGACCTTGCCAAGGGCGCCTCAATGGACGGAAGAGTTATGGACAGTACACGGAGTGTCAAACAGTCTGCCGCGTTTTCGGGCGTGGCAGCTTTGCAGGTTACCGCGCGTATAGGCGTATTTTTTGACGGCACCGGTAATAATCGGGTCAACAGTCAGATCGGCGCCGATTGCCGGGCATTGCTGGAAGTCAACGAAGGCAGGCACATCAAGGAGTGCGCCGGGCGACATGCTGATCCGGGCAGTAGTTACAGCAATGAGCTAAGTAACATCGCCTTGCTGGTGGCGCTTTATCGTCATCAACCGGTCGCCGCCAATGACGGGCAGGGTTTGAGAATCTATTACCCGATTTATATAAGCGGTGCCGGTACGACATCCGGTGAGCGTGATTCTGTATGGCCGGGGCAGAGCTTTGGTCGTGGCGTCACGGGTGTGGTTTCCAAGGTGGAAAACGCGTTTGGAAAGCTGGGTGCGCTACTCAAGACCTTCCCCGGGGATAATCCGGATTGCGTGCTGGGGGCGCTGGAATTTGACGTGTTCGGCTTCAGCCGTGGTGCGGCGTCGGCGAGACATTTCGTCAACGAAATCCTCAAACGTGATATCGGCATGCTTGAGCCGATACTCCGTAGCCGTAAAGTGCGGTTGAGCGAAAACTTTATCTGGAGCAACGACAGTGTGGTGCTCAAGGTCATCGGGCTGTTCGATACCGTTGCGGCCATCGGGAGTGTCAAGGATCTGGGCAACACGAGTGACGCCTGCAATCGACGCGTCAACCTGTATCTGCCGCCAGGATGCGCCCAGCAAGTGCTGCATCTGGTGGCGCGTGATGAAAATCGACGCAATTTTGCGCTCAATAGCATTACGCCCGGCTGGCCTGAGGAAATAACCTTGCCGGGGGCCCATTCCGATATCGGTGGTGGTTACCCGCCACAGATGGAGGAAAACGTATTAATGACTCGCCCGCGTATGAGCGCTGTGCGGCGTGGCAGTCCTCCGGAAACGGCGACTTGCTGGCAGGAAGCGCAGGTGGAGTTGGCCAAAATGGATTTCAGTCAATGGATCGATCCGCTCGACAGTCAGGCGTCGTTGCAGGTCCGGTCATGCGCAAGCAGCCGCAATATCTGCAAAAAAACGCTCTCCAGTGCTGGTGTTATCGTGGCTGCGGTGTGCATGCATCGGCAGGTTTTTGGCCATCTTTCACGGGTTTCGTTGCAGATCATGCATACGCTGGCCTGTGATGAGGGCGTGCCGTTCGGTCCCGTTCCGCATGCGCCTCACTTACAGCTTCCTCCCGAACTGGAGGTGATTGCGCGCAAGCTGATCGACTATGCGCGAGGTGGCTCTTATACGTTGACGGGCGAGGAAGAGCAGATCCTGCGCTGGCGCTACATTCATCAGTCTGCGCACTGGAGCGCGGCACTCGGCCGAACGGGCAGCCTCAGTGATGCGGTATTCGTTCACGCTCCAGCGCCGGGTGGCCGGATACTGCACCCCAATGTCGTGCAGCCCGGCTACCCGCAGTGAGTCTCAAGGCTTTTTATGCAAGCGGGCATTAAGGTCGTCGACCACGGGCGCCCACTCGGCATCCTCATGCAACTGCTCGTGAAGGAAGTCAGCTTGTCTTTCACTCCAGAATTCGGCGTCGATCAGCTTCACATCGTCAGCCAACTGATGGCTGGCGATGAATGCTTCAATGCTGTCATCGTCGGACTCAAGGCCGAGTTGAGCGAAAAGGTCATTCAGGGTGGTTGTGGTCGGTTCCATGTCATCTCCTAGACGAGGGGGATCCCCGTGTTGTCATCAGTTCTCTATGGGAGTGACAGCTGTCTGCAAGAGTTCGATGCATTTACCGGTCTGCAAACGGCAATCTTTTTTGCTCCTTAGGTTAATGCTATGTTTCCACGGTGCCAGATGTCAGTGCGACCGCGGCCTGGAGCGCACCCAGAGCCTCTGGACAGTCCCTGATTCATGTGTCGAGCAGGCGCCAGTGCCCTTGCCGTGTCCTCCTTGTGACATTGATGTGTACAAAAGGAATATATCCCGTGAAGGCAATGAGCCGGTAGAATCCGCCTCCAGCCTGCACAGTTCAGCGGTAGCCGATTCATCGTTCCCGCGTGCAGCGCGTCAGCAGGTATCTGGCCGTGCCGTTCGGCCTGTGAATGAGTCACTTATTGACTGCCTGAACATCAGGCAGCCTCATTTTTCATGTTTGAGGGTTTGTACTTTGGCTGTAAGTAACCTGGATACCCATGCTTTGTTCGTGCTCGGCGATCTTCGCGCACAGTTGGTCAAGCAATTTCAATCCCGTTTTGTCTACATCACCGAGCAATCAGCCGAAGGCATCTACATCGCTGAAATTGACACCGAGACTGCCTTGGTGGTCGATGACAAGCCGCGTCTGGAACTCAAGGTCGGCGACCATTTTCGCGCGGCTGTGCTGCCGAGTCGTGAAGGTGGAAAGCTTGAATTGAAATTCCGTGAGGTGAAGGTCACCGTTTACGGATTGGGTGAATATGCTTTTGTCGATACGCCCGAAGGCCACGGAATCGTGTTCAAGGAAGGGCATGGTGTGGTCATGGTCTTTGCCGCAAAAGAACAACTGCTGACCGGTATGAGCAAGGTCCTGAAAACTGCGGTTGGCAAAGCCGCGAAATGGCGCAAGGGCGAACTGACCTTCAAAGCCAGCGAATAACGCTCGCGCACACCGTCTTCAACCTGCGTTCGACTCACCATCGACACGGCCACTGCTGACCTCGGCTGGCACATCTTCACCGGCCATGCGTTTGCGGAACAGCGCAGTGCGCGCGAGCAGCAGGGTGGTCACAGGCACCGTTATCGCCAGTAACACCGGAATCAGCCAGGCATGGATGACCGGTTCGGATTTCAGTGCCGAGAAGTAGATGATCGATGCCAGTGCCACGCACCAGGCACCCAGTGTCGAAGCCAGTGCCGGTGGATGCATGCGTTGAAAGAAGTCTTTCAGACGCAACAGGCCCAGCGCCCCGGTCAGGGCGAACAGGCTGCTGGCGATCAGCAGCCCGGCCGTCAGTATTTCAGCCCAGAAAGGTACGGAAACCGGTAATTCGTTCATTCGATCACTTCTCCGCGCAGCAGGAATTTGGCCAGTGCGAATGAGCCGACGAAGCCGAACAGGGCGATCAGCATGGCTGCCTCGAAATAGGTGTCGCTGGCGTAGCGGATGCCCAGCACCAGCATCATCAGCATGGCGATGATGTACAGGTAATCCAGCGCCAGTACCCGGTCCTGCGCAGAAGGGCCTTTGATCAGGCGTAGCAAGGTGATCACCATGGCCAGGGCAAAGATCAGCAGGCTGATCAGAATGGCGTTGTCGAGCAGATTACTCATTGAAAGATCTCCATCAATGGACGCTCATAGGTAGTCTTGAAGTGCTCGATGAATTGCGCCTCGTTCTCCAGATCGAAGACATGCATCAACAGCACGCTGCGATCCAGCGCCAGTTCTGACCAGACCGTGCCGGGCACTACAGTGGTCACGATTGCCAGTGCCGCCAAGCCGTGGGCATTGTGCAGGTCCAGCGGGATTCGCACGAAGGCCGAGCGGGGTGGTCGACGCTTTAGCCGCCAGATGCTCAGACCGACCTGGAGGTTGGAAACCACCACATCACGCCCTACCAGCCAGAAGAACTTGAGGATCGTCCCTGGTTTGCGAATGCGTACCGGCAGCGGACGTAAGGGCGCCATCAGCAGCGGTGCCAGAAAGCCCAGCAAGGCGCCCAGCAACAGGTGGCCGGGGCTGACAGAAAGGTTCAGTACCAGCCACAGCGCCCACAGCGCCATAGAGAGCAAGGGTGCCGGAAACACACGTTTCATGGTTGCCCCTCCGGATTGACTTCATGACTGGTCGGGCCGGGTATGGGGCGTGTGGCGAGCACCGATTGCACATATTGCTTGGGCTCATGCAGCGCTGCGGCGGTGTCTTGTGTATAGCGCAGCAGCGACTCTGCCTTGAAGGTCAACGCTATGCACAGGCCCAGCAGGATAATGATCGGTAGGCACTCGTTGCGCCGCAACAGCGGCGAGGGGCGCTCGTGGGGTGTCCAGAAGCGCTGGGTGCCCAGTCTGGAAAAAGCGATCAGCGATGCCAGTCCGGAAAAGATCAGCAGACCGATCAGCATCCAGGAGCGCGTCAGCAATGCTTCGTCCTGGGCGACATCCAGCCCCAGCGGATTGAGCAGGGCACTCAGCAGCGTCAGCTTGCCAATGAACCCGGAAAGCGGCGGCATGCCGATGATCAGCAGCGCGCAGATGATAAAGCTCAAGCCCAGAAAGGCCACGGTCATGGGAATCACCTGGCCGACCACGACTTTTTGTTCGTCGTCCAGATTGGTGCCGGGCGGCGGATGCAGTGACTCCATGGCACGCGGCAACTGGTCCGCGTCTTCTTCCAAAGGGATTTCGTTGGCTGATCGCGAGCGCTCGATCAATTCGCCCAACAGGAACATCGCACTCAATGCCAGCGTCGAGCTGACCAGATAGAACAGTGCGCCCGACGTCAGGCTGGGCTGTGCGAAGCCGATCGCCGACAGCAGGATGCCTGCCGATACGAGAATGCTCAGGCTGGCCAGGCGCTCCAGACGCTGGGCGGCGATGATTGCTATCGCCGCAGTGAAGATGGTTGCCATGCCACCAAAGATCAGCCATTCGCCGCCGAAGAAGGCAGAGGCGCCGGCCTGCCCTGAAAACAGCAGCGTCCATAGGCGCAGCAAGGTGTAGATGCCTACCTTGGTCATGATCGCAAACATTGCTGCAACTGGCGCGCTGGCGGAGGAATAGGCCGGAACCAGCCAGAAATTCAGCGGCCACATACCGGCCTTGGCCAGAAACGCCGTTGCCAGAATCGCCGCACCGGCATGCAGCAGACCCAGATCAGCTTCTGATACCTGAGGAATCTTGATCGCCAGATCTGCGAAGTTAAGTGTGCCGGTCACGCCGTAGATCAAGGCTGCGCCGATCAGAAAAAGCGACGAGGCCAGCAGGTTGATCGAAATGTAATGCAGGCCTGCCGACACGCGTGCCCGTCCGGAGCCGTGCAGCATCAGGCCATAGGAGGCTGCCAGCAGCACTTCGAAAAATACGAAAAGGTTGAACAGGTCAGCAGTCAGAAACGCGCCGTACAGGCCCATGAGCTGGATCTGGAACAAGGCGTGGAAGCTTGCACCGGCGCGATCCCAGCGCGCCAGGGCAAACAGCAGCGCGCAGACACCGACGATGCCGGTCAGCACCATCATCAATGCCGACAGATGATCGACGACCAGCACGATACCGAACGGTACGCCCCAGTTGCCCGGCAGATAGACACCAATCGATCCGCTGTTGCCGGTGTGCTGCACCCAGAGCATCAGCACCACGGAGATGCCCAGCCCGAGGATGCTTGAGAGCAGGTTGATACGCCCTTTGAGCGGGCGGTGCTTTTCACCCAGCCAGAGCATCAGCCCGGCGGTCAGCAATGGCAGCAGGATCGGCGCGATGATCAGTTGCGTCATCCCGTTCATGCCTTGGGCTCCCGGCCATCGACGTGGTCGGTGCCGGTCAGGCCTCGGGAGGCGAGCAGCACCACCAGAAACAGGGCGGTCATGGCGAAGCTGATGACGATGGCGGTGAGCACCAGTGCCTGCGGCAGCGGGTCAGTGTAATTGAGCAGGTCCTGCGGAATGCCGTCCTTGATGATTGGCTCTTTGCCGATGAACAGGCTGCCCATGCTGAAAATGAACAGATTGACCCCGTACGACAGCAGACACAGGCCCATGACTACCTGGAAGGTTCGCGGACGCAGGATCAGCCAGACTCCCGACGCGGCGAGAACACCGATGGCGACTGCGATAACTTCTTCCATCAGAGAATTCCTTGCGGATTGGCAACAGGCTTGGGCAGTTGGGTCGGGCGATGACTGCGCACCGACTGGTGAGCCAGCGCGGTGAGAATCAACAGGGTCGAACCGACCACTACGGCATACACGCCGACGTCGAAAAACAGTGCGCTGGCGATATGGATGTCACCCAGAATCGGTAAATCGACATGCGCGGTATGGGTCGTCATGAACGGATAACCCAGCGCCATGGAGCCGGCGCCGGTCAGGACCGCGCACAGCAGGCCGGTGCCCATCCAGCGCAGCGGCCGCAGGCTCATTTGCGCTTCCACCCACTGAGTACCGGCAACCATGTACTGCAGAATGAACGCCACCGACATCACCAGCCCGGCAACGAATCCGCCGCCAGGCTGATTGTGGCCGCGCACGAACAGGTACATCGAAATAATGAAAGCGATCGGTAGCAGCAACCTGACCAGCGCCGCCGGGACCATCATGAAACCGAGCGCCGTGTCACTGGCTCCACGCGGGTTGATCAGGTCCGTCACCACGTCGCGCGCCAGCAAGCGCTGCTGCGCAGGCAACAGGATGCTTTCCTTGGGCGGGCGGAAGCGCCGCAACAGGGCAAACACGGTCAGCGCCACGGCTGCCAGTACGGTGATTTCGCCAAACGTGTCGAAACCACGGAAATCCACCAGCATCACGTTGACCACGTTGGTGCCGCCGCCTTGCGGCAGCGCACGGCTCAGGTAGAACGACGAGATGGCGTTGGGCGTCTGGCGGGTCAACATGGCGTAGGACAATGTCGCCATCCCCAGGCCGACCAGAACCGCCAGGCCGAAGTCGCGAATACGCCGGGTGCGAGCGCGCAGGCGGGCGCTGAGCGGGGCGACGTCTTCGTTGCGTCGCGGCAGCCAGCGCAAGCCAAGCAGGATCAGCACCGTGGTCACCACTTCCACCACCAACTGCGTCAGGGCCAGGTCAGGGGCCGAGAACCAGACGAAAGTGATGCAGGTCATCAACCCGCACACACTGACCATGACCAGCGCCGCCAGACGGTGATATTTGCCCTGCCATGCGGCGCCCAGCGCGCAGGCGATCGCGATCAGCCACAGCGTGACAAACACCCCTGAGCCCGGAATCTTGGGTCGGTCACCCCAGGTCAGGCCGCTGAAATACATCGGAATGAAACCGCCCAGCACAGCAGCCAGCACCAGCAGAAACAACTGCGGCTGCAAGCGACGGGTGCTGACCTTGCGCTCGAAACGGCGTGCCCAGTGCATCACCACCACCAGGCTGCGCTCGAACACGCGCTTGCCGTTGAGTCTGCCCACCAGTGGCGGGGCGGTGATACGTTCCTGCTTGAGCGGTTTGCGCAAAAACAGATACAGGATGATGCCGCCCGCCATGGCCACAAGACTCATGATGATCGGCGCGTTCCAGCCATGCCAGATGGCCAGGCTGTACTCGGGCAGCGTGCCACCCACCACCGGCCGGGCGGCCGCTGCCAGCAGTGGCGCAACCGATTGTGCCGGGAAAATACCGACCACTACGCAGGTCAGGACCAGAAACTCGACCGGCGCACGCATCCAGCGCGGTGGCTCATGGGGCAGGCGCGGGAGGTCTTTGGCGGCCGGGCCGAAAAACACATCGACGGTGAATCGCAACGAATAGGCAACGCTGAATACGCCAGCGATGGTCGCGACCACCGGCAGTGCCATTTCGACCCACGCCGTGGCCGAGATGAAGACGGTTTCGGCAAAGAACATTTCCTTGGACAGGAAACCGTTGAGCAGCGGCACGCCTGCCATTGACGCGCTGGCCACCATCGCCAGCGTCGCGGTGTAGGGCAGCAGTTTGACGAGCCCGCTGAGCCGCCGGATATCCCGCGTCCCACTTTCGTGGTCAATGATCCCGGCGGCCATGAACAGCGAGGCTTTGAACGTGGCGTGGTTGAGGATGTGGAACACGGCGGCGACGGCCGCCAGCGGGCTGTTCAGGCCGAGCAACAGTGTGATCAGGCCTAAATGGCTGATGGTCGAGTACGCCAGCAGCCCCTTCAGATCATTCTGGAAAATGGCTGCGTAGGCGCCAAGAATGAGCGTGCAGGCACCTGCGCCGCTGACCATCCAGAACCATTGTTCGGTGCCTGACAACGAGGGCCACATACGGGCCATGAGAAACACACCGGCTTTGACCATGGTTGCCGAATGCAGATACGCCGACACCGGTGTCGGCGCCGCCATCGCGTGGGGTAGCCAGAAGTGGAACGGGAACTGGGCGCTTTTGCTCAGTGCGCCGATCAGAATCAGGCTCAGCAACACCGGGTACAGGGCGTGGGCACGGATCATGTCACCGGATGCCAGTACGCGGTCCAAATCGTAGCTGCCAGCCACATGCCCGAGGATCATCATGCCCGCCAGCAAAGCCAGACCGCCAGCACCGGTCACCATCAGTGCCATGTAGGCACCGCGCCTGGCATCGGCGCGGTGATGCCAGTAGCCGATCAACAGGAAGGAAAACAGGCTGGTCAGTTCCCAGAAAAACACGATCTGGATCAGGTTGCCGGACATCACCAGGCCCAGCATGGCGCCCATGAATGCGAGGAAAAATGCAAAGAAGCGTGGCACCGGATCGTCCGGCGACATGTAGTAACGGGCGTACAGCGAGACCAGCGCCCCGATGCCCAGCACCAGCATCGAGAACATCCAGGCAAAGCCGTCGATGCGCAGGACAAAATTCATTCCCAGGCTGGGCAGCCAGAAATATTCCTCCCGAATCACGCCGCCATCGGCAATCTGCGGGAACCACAACGCCATCTGGATTGCGCCGACCAAGGCAACCAGACCCGCCAGAAAGGATTCAGCGTTACGCGCGTTGTGCGGCAAAAAGGCCGCCAGACAGCTGCCGATAAAAGGCAGAAGCAGTAGAACTATCAGGGACATAGGCTTCTAATCTGCAGGAGAATGTCAAGCATCATACGTGCCAGAGAACTCAATACCAAACGAACACGTTTCGAAATTTCCTACAAAAAGTGTCTGAAAATTTTTACATCAGTACATCCAGGTTGCGCTAAACAATCATTTTTCACCAACGGACAAGTCCTCATCAGTGAGTTTCTCGTACACGATTCTGCTCGGTGTCGGCGATTTCCGTGGCGGGTGAGCGTCGTTTCATCTCGCTGACAATCACTCCCGCCACGATCAGCGCCGCGCCGAGCAGGGCAATTCCCGGCAGGCGCTCACCGGCCAGTCTTCCGACAATCCCGGCCCAGACCGGTTCACCCGCGTAGATCACGGTCGCGCGGGTCGGCGAGACGCTACGTTGCGCCCAGTTCATGGCAATTTGAATCGCAGCGCTCATCGCCCCCAGGCCCACCGCGCTGAGCACCAGCAACCAGGAAAACCCCGGCAGACTTTCCTGCGTTGGCACGATCATCAGAAACGCCAGCACCGAAGCGGTTGCCAGCTGCACCACCGTCACCCGACGCACATCGACCTTGCCTGCATAGGCACTGATCATGATGATTTCAGCAGCAATGGCGACTGTGCTGATCATCGTCACGATTTCACCTGAGCTCAGGTTCATGGACGAGCCTTGTGGGCCTGAAACCAGCATCAGGCCGATGAAGGCCAGAACAATTCCCAGGGTCGGCATCAGCCCGGGCCGCCGCCCCAGCACCAGCCATTGCAGCAACGGCACGCAGGGCACATAAAGAGCGGTGATGAAGGCCGACTGGCTGCTGGGGATGGTCTGCAAGCCGATGGTTTGCAGGCCGTAGCCCAGCATGATCGACGTGCCGATCAGTACGCCTGCCTTGAGCTCCAGCAATGTCAGCCCGCGCAGTACGTTCATCGAGAATAGCGCGACGATCACTGCCGCAGCGGCGAAGCGCAGGCCGACGAAAAACATCGGGCCGCTGACCGTCATCGCGTGCTGCACCAGCAGGAACGTGCCGCCCCAGAGCATAGTGATCAGAATCAATACAGCTTCTGCTTTACTGATACGGGGCAAGCGGCTGATAGACTTCATGTCAGTTCCGGATTCCTGTTCATTGCGTTGGGTATGATGAGAGACGGGACGCTTTGACAGTCTCCTTAAAGTGGGCAGTATACTGCGCAGCGGTTTCACGTGAGCACTTCCATGCACAAAGAAAACCCTCGACGCGCGCCTGTGCTGCAACATGTCAGCCAGAACGTTCGGCGTCTGCGCAATGCGGCAGACCTCAGCCAGACCGCTCTGGCAGATAAATCCGGTGTCAGCCGACGCATGCTGGTGGCCATCGAGGCCGGAGAGAAGAACGTCAGTCTGGCGACGCTGGACCGTGTCGCTGAAGCGCTCGGAGTTGCATTCAGTGATCTGATTCAGGCCCCTGACAGCCGTGATCACAGTCGTATCAACGAACTGGCCTGGGAGGGTACGATTGCTGGCAGCAAAGCAGTGTTGCTGGCCAAGGCGATTGCCCGGCGCGAAGTCGAACTCTGGGAGTTCTGTCTTGAACCCGGAGACGCTTACGCATCGGAAGCCGACCCCGACGGCTGGAGCGAGCAGGTGTATGTGGTAGAAGGGCACCTGACGTTGCGTCTGGCCGAGCAGGGGGCCGCGCAACATATCGGGCCGGGTGAATTCTTCATGTTTCCCAGCAATCAGCCGCACCGTTACTGCAATGAAGGCGCGGTGCGACTGCGCTTTGTGCGCAACGTGGTGCTGTAGCGCGCTTTCCCTTCAGCACACCCGACGAGTAATCCGACTTTATTACAACCCGACCGAGGCGCTGTTCGATGAGCGATGAGCACTACCAAACGGCCGATATTCTGATCATCGGTGGCGGCTTGAGCGGCAGCATGCTGGCTGTGCAGCTATTACGCCGACCGGGTCAGCGCCGGGTCCTGATCATAGAGACCCGCCGCGAGCTGGGTCGTGGCGAGGCCTACAGCGCGACCGAGCCGGGGCACACGCTCAATGGCAATGCGGCGCGCATGAGCGTTGATCCGGATAACCCCGATGACCTCACCGAATGGCTGTCCGGGTATCTGGCCGAGGGCGGCTGGCCCGAATCCGTAGAGCAGAAAGTACCGGTGGCCGAGCTGTTTCCGCCGCGTGGTGTTTTCGGTCTCTACGTTCAGCAGCGCTTGCGTGAGGCCAAGGCCGTCGGAGCGGTGCATGGCTCGACGGTGGAGCATGTGCAAGCTGAAGCGGTCGATCTGCAGCTTGACGATACCGGTGTCAGTATTACATTGGCGGACGGCTCTGTGCTTAGTGGCAGTCGTGCAGTGCTGGCCACCGGCATGTATGCCGCTTCACGTACCCCGTTGCGCGAGTCGAACGGGCTGAATACAGCGGGTCTGGACCCTTGGGATGTGGCTGCCATGCGCCAGCTTGATCCGCAGGCGAAGGTCATGATCATCGGCTCCGGGCTGACCATGGTTGACGCGGTGGTGTCGCTTGAAAAAGCCGGGCATCGCGGCCCGATTCAGGTTTTTTCGCGCCACGGTCTGCTGCCTCACGTGCGCCGCCAGCCGCCGGAGTGGCCCGACTTTCTGGCCCAGGACACCAGTATCCGGACGACTCGACAGTTGTTGCGCAAAGTGCGTGAACAATGCGAACTGGCCATCGAGAGCGGGATCGATTGGCAGGCCCCGCTGGATACCGTGCGCGCGAACGTCGGTCGGCTTTGGAACCAGGCAACCGACAGGCAGCGTCGACAGTTCGTACGCCACGTGCGGCCGTGGTGGGAAAGCCACCACCATCGCTCGCCGCCGCCGAGTGCCGCGCTGCTGGCCAGGCTGGTCAGGCAGGGAAGGCTGAGCATTGAGGCCGCATCGTTGCAGGCAGTTGCAACTCTGCCTTCCGGGCAGGTACAGATCAACGTCCGCTATCGGGGTGAGAGTAAGCCTTCGCAGCTATCAGGTGATGCGCTGATAAACTCCACCGGCATCGAATACGACTGGCGTCGCGTGGACCGTCCGTTGCCTCGCCAGTTGCTGGCACGAGGACTGATTCAACCCGGCCCACTGGCACTGGGCATCGCCGCCGACGCAGGTGGCGCGGTGCTCAATGAACAAGGTCGGTACGCCTCCCGCCTGTTCGCCATGGGCCCGCCATTGCGCGGCATGTGGTGGGAAAGCACTGCAGTCACCGACGTAGCGATTCAGGCCAAAGCGCTGGCAATGCGCCTGGCTTCCCTGACCTGAAGAGTCATGATAAGTGTTCTTCCAGACACCTCTCGTTGCTCACGCTTCAGCATGTAAATGCCCGTTGTAACGCTCTGCGTCACATATCCGTGATAATGCTTTAGCTTTAGATGTGCTTTTCAACCACGATGGCACTGACGACGCCGATTGCGACGTAAGTGACGGCTGAGCCCTGACACTGATCCGGGGGATGCTCGGCAGGACGCCGAGCAAGCCGCACCGGGCCCAGACTGCGTAAAAACGCTGTGCCAAAACTGAAGTGCGCGCTTCTACGTTAAATCTGAAATTTGTCGGTATGTGAGCAGATACAGATTTTGCGCAGGGACGCGATTTTCAGGTCGTTTTTAGATGCCTATCTCGCCGAAAATCGTTTTTACACAGTCTGGGCCATGGATGGCCCGTTGCGGCGACCCCCGGATCAGTGACAGGGCGAAGGAACCCGACGAAGTCGGGCCGGAAACGGAGCCTGGGGGTTTGCCTACTTTGGCCCCATCAAAGTAGGTCGCCGAGGGGCGAAAAGGTGCCTTGAGTCGAAAACATATCTAACCGACCTCGCAAAACCTCTGTGTGACGCTGAGCGTTAAGAACTGCATTCCCACGCTCACACCGACACATGCAGCATCCGGTCACCCTGCACATTCTCACCCGGCCTGCGCTTGTTGACCGCCAGTTCACCGATCTTGATCAGACGCGTGCGCGTCACGTTCCGCGTCAGGCCCAGCAAACTGGCGGTGTGCACCTGGTTGTGATGGCAGAAGCGATAGGCCGTTCGCAGCAGCGTGTCCTCGACCTTCTCGTGCAAGGCGCCTGCCTGTTCCTCGAACAGCTTCTGGAACGCGCGATTGAGCAACTGCTCGGCGGATTCGTCAGCTTGGCTGTATTCGTCCTGACGCTCGATTCTGAGGTTGGACATGCGCAGATCATCACGCTGGATGATGCCGTCACGGCAGACCAGCAAGGTGTGATGAATAACGTTTTCCAGCTCACGAATGTTACCCGGCCAGCTGTAGGTCTTGAGCTTGTGTTCGGCCTCGGGACTTATCCGTACCGGGCCATGCCGCAGGCGCTGGCTGTAGACCTCGATGAAGTGTCGGGCCAGCGGCAGAATATCGCCGGGCCGCTCGCGCAACGGGCTCAATTCCAGGTTGACCACGTCCAGCCGGTAATACAGATCCTCGCGAAAATGTCCTGCGTTGATGGCCTTTTCCAGTTGTACATTGGTGGCCGCCAGCACGCGCACATCAATCGGAATGCTTTTGCGCGAGCCCAGCCGCACCACTTCGCGTTCCTGAAGCACACGCAGCAGCTTGACCTGAAGGGTCATGGGCAAGTCGCCAATCTCGTCAAGAAACAGCGTGCCGCCGTTGGCCTCTTCAAACCAGCCGGCCTTGGCGCTGATTGCGCCGGTAAAAGCCCCTTTGTCGTGGCCGAACAGCTCGGCTTCGATCAGGTTCTCGGAAAAGGCCCCGCAGTTAACGGCCACAAACGGCTTGTCACGCCGGGCGCTCAGCTCATGGACATGCCTTGCGACCAGCTCCTTGCCGGTGCCGGTCTCACCAATAATCAGCACGCTGGCATCGCTTGGTGCAACCTGGCGTACGTGGGCGAGCAGGGCCCTCGACTTCGGGTCTTCGAACACCTGCGCAGTGGCCCTGATCGAGGTCGCCAGCGCAGGCGAGTGCGGTAAGGTCAGCAGTTGCCCTGACATCACTTGGCCTGCGGGGGCAGATCGTTGGCGATCATTTCGCCAAACGGCCCCGTCAGATTAGTGATGCCACGCCCGGCCAGGCTGGCGTAAGGCTCAGGCAGCAGCGGGAACACCAGTTCGGCGAAACGGTAGGCTTCTTCGAGGTGCGGGTAGCCGGAAAAGATGAAGCTTTCGATGCCCAGGTTCGCGTATTCCTTGATGCGTTCCGCCACTTCCTGCGGGTTGCCGACCAACGCTGTGCCCGCGCCGCCACGAACCAGGCCCACACCCGCCCACAGATTAGGGGCGATTTCCAGATTGTCGCGGCGCCCGTCGTGCAGTGCCGCCATGCGTCGCTGGCCTTCCGAGTCAAAGCGCGAGAAGGACTTCTGCGCCGCCTGAATGGTTTCGTCGCTGATGTGCTCGATCAGCGTGCTGGCGGCTTTCCAGGCTTCTTCGCTGGTTTCCCGGACGATCACATGCAAACGAATGCCGAACTTCACGGTACGGCCCTTGCGTGCTGCACGTTCCCGCACATCGGCCAGCTTCTGCGCGACGGCTGCTGGCGGCTCGCCCCAGGTCAGGTAGACATCCACCTGGTCAGCGGCCAGATCATGTGCTGCATCCGAAGAACCGCCGAAATACAGCGGCGGGTAAGGTTTCTGGATCGGCGGGTACAGCGCCTTGGCGTTTTTTACGCGCAAGTGCTTGCCTTCGAAGTCGACTGCTTCGCCTTGCAATACGCGACGCCAGATCTGCAGGAACTCGTCGGTGACTTCATAGCGCTCGCTGTGATCAAGAAAGCTGCCGTCACCCCGGTTTTCGTCCGGATCGCCACCGGTCACCACGTTGATCAGCAGGCGGCCACCCGACAAACGATCCAGCGTGGCGGCCATACGCGCCGAAACAGTTGGCGAGATGATCCCCGGACGGATCGCTACCAGATACTTCAAACGCTCGGTCAGCGGCACCAGTGCCGAAGCGATCACCCATGAGTCTTCACAGGAGCGGCCCGTAGGAATCAGCACCCCGTAGTAGCCCAGATCGTCGGCAGCCTGCGCCACCTGCTTCAGGTAATTCAGGGTGACCGGGCGCGCGCCCTTGGTGGTGCCCAGATAGTGGCCGTCGCCGTGAGTCGGAAGAAACCAGAAAACGTTCATGACAAATCCTTGGGAGTGATCAGCTCGGTCAGAGCTGACGGGACCTACTGTTGGAGTGCAGACAGTCTGCCAACAGCGTTCGAGGTGGGGCCATTTATAGAACGTCTGATTTATTCCGCAAAAGATCGTTAAACCATATTTTTAGATCGTTAAGGAATATGTCAGCTTGGCTGGCACTCGGTAATTGCGTGTAGAGCCTTCTGGTGCAAGCGTTTGGCAGCGCTCGTCAGGCTGCCGAAACTTTTCTCGGGCCTGTCCGGTCACCTGTTCACGATCAACAGGAGTCAGACCATGGCAAGGGCAATCTGGAAAGGCGCGATCAGCTTTGGACTGGTGCATATTCCCGTCGCGCTGGTGTCTGCGACGACGTCGAACAGCGTGGATTTCGACTGGCTCGACAAACGCAGCATGGACCCGGTCGGCTATAAGCGGATCAATAAGGTCACCGGCAAGGAAGTTACCAAGGAAAATATCGTCAAGGGTGTACTGCACGAGAAAGATCGTTATGTGGTGCTCAGCGAAGAGGAAATACGCTCTTCGCACCCCAAGTCGACGCAGACCATCGACATATTCGCCTTCGTCGACAGTCAGCAGATTCCCTTGCAGAACATCGACACGCCTTATTTTCTGACCCCTGACAAGCGTGGTGAAAAAGTCTACGCGCTGTTACGCGAAACCCTGATGGAAACCAAAAAGGTCGCGTTGGCCAACGTTGTGCTGCACACCCGTGAGCACCTGGCGGCGGTCATGCCGCTGGAATCGGCGCTGGTGATGGTGATCCTGCGCTGGCCCGCCGACGTGCGCGAGCTCGATGCGCTGGAGCTGAGTGAAGCAGTGACTGATGCGCAGTTGAACAAGAGCGAGCGCGACATGGCCAAGCGGCTGGTCAAGGACATGAGCGCAGACTGGGAGCCGGAAAAATACCGCGATACCTTCCAGGAGAAGATCATGAAACTGGTCGCAACCAAGGCCAGCGAAGGCAAGATCGAAGATGTCGAGACCGATCCGGGAGAGGAAGAACGCAAAAGTGCCGATGTCATCGACCTCACCGATCTGCTGCGCCGCAGCCTGGCGGGCAAGGGCGGCGCTGGCAAGGCAAGGGCGAGTAAACCCGCTGGCAAAGCTGCTGGCAAGACTGCGGCCAAGGACGAGAGCAAACCCAAGCGGCCCGCCCCGCGCAAGAAAACCGGCAAAGCGTCTTGAGCCAAAAGCCCCTTTATCCTTCTGGAGAAACCGGCCATGGCCAAGCCAGCCAGTGAATACACACGCAAGCGCAATTTTAATGTCACCTCAGAGCCTGCCGAGAGCAAACGCAAAGGCAAGGCGCGGTCCAGCGCGCTGAGCTTTGTGATTCAAAAACACGATGCGCGTAATCTGCACTACGACTTCCGCCTGGAACTGGATGGCACGCTCAAGAGCTGGGCGGTTCCTAAAGGTCCAAGCCTGGACCCGAAGCAAAAGCGTCTGGCGGTGCATGTCGAGGATCATCCGCTGGATTACGCCGGTTTCGAGGGCAGCATTCCGCAAGGGCAATACGGCGGAGGCGACGTAATTGTCTGGGATCGGGGCATCTGGCAGCCCCATGGCGATCCGCAAAAGACTTACGAGGAAGGCAAGCTCAAGTTCACGCTGGTCGGCGAGAAGCTCAGCGGCGAGTGGGCGCTGGTACGCACGCGGCTCAAAGGCAGCGGCAGTAAGGAACAATGGCTGCTGATCAAGGAAAAGGACTCGATTGCCCGACCCGCCGACGAGTACGACATCACCCAGGAACAACCACAAAGCGTGATCAGCGGCGCGCATGTCGGGGCCGGGCGTGCAGCGTCTGCCAAGCCCAAGCCCAAGCCCGGCAATGCAACCAGTAAGGCCAAGGCTGCAACGCCAAAAGTTGCAGCATCAAAAGCCGAGCCGAAAAGAGCCAAAACAGCGATCCCGGATGCGTTGTCGCCACAACTGGCAACGCTGGTGGATGCCCCGCCCGCAGGTGAGTGGCTGTACGAGATCAAGTTCGACGGCTACCGCATGCTCACGCGCATCCAGGATGACGAAGTGCGTCTGTTCACCCGTAACGGCAATGACTGGACCGATCAACTGCCTGAACTGGTCAAGGCCCTTAAAGGCTTGAAGTTGCAGGACAGCTGGTTCGACGGCGAAGTGGTGGTGCTCGACGAACAAGGGTTGCCCGACTTTCAGGGCCTGCAGAATGCCTTTGATGAGGGGCAAAGCAAGAACATCCTGTATTACCTGTTCGACATGCCGTTTCTGAGTGGCGAAGATTTGCGCGAAGTGCCACTGGAACAGCGTCGTGACGCCTTGAAACAGGTGCTCGGCAGCCAGCGCAGCCGCGTGCTGCGCTACTCCGATGCGTTTCAGGCCGGGCATCAGGACATTGTTGCCAGCGCCGCTGCAATGGGCCTCGAAGGGGTGATCGGCAAACGTGCCGGCAGCGCCTATGTGAGCAAGCGCAATCCCGACTGGATCAAGCTCAAATGCCGTTTGCGTCAGGAGTTTGTGATCGTCGGCTATACCGCGCCGCAGGGCAGCCGCTCGGCGTTCGGCGCGTTGTTGCTGGCGGTCAATGACGCCAAGCAAGGCCTGGTGTACGCCGGGCGGGTCGGCACTGGCTTCAACGAAGCGACACTCAAGCAATTGCACAAACAGTTACAGCCGTTGCAGCGCGAGACCTCGCCGCTGGCAAAAAAACTGAGCGCAGCGCAGGCGCGAGGTGTGCAATGGTTGGAGCCACAGCTGGTCTGCGAAGCAGAGTTTGCCCAGTGGACCCGCGAGGGTATTCTGCGTCAGGCCGCATTCGTCGGCTTGCGCACTGACAAGCCTGCAAGCGATGTGGTGCATGAACAGGCCCAGCCGGCGAAGGCTGTCAGCAAAACCAAGGTCGCTTCAGCCGCTCCCAAAACGGGTAAAAAAACCGCTCAGGGCAAAGTCGACGTATCAGGAACTGGCATCAGCCATCCGGATCGGGTCATCGACAGCAAGACCGGTACGCAGAAGATTGAACTCGCGCAGTTTTACGCGTCCATTGCCGAATGGATTCTGCCTTATCTGAACAAGCGTCCGGTGGCACTCTTGCGCTGTCCTGAAGGCATCGATGGCGAGCAGTTTTTCCAGAAGCACGCCGAGCATCTGGCCATTCCAAATATCAAGCAGCTTGATCGCGCACTGGACCCCGGTCATGCCGCGCTGATGGAAATCGACTCGGTGCAGGCGCTGGTCGGTGCGACGCAAATGGGTGCCATCGAATTGCATACCTGGGGCGCGACCCGCGACAAAATCGAGACGCCTGATCACCTGGTACTCGACCTCGATCCGGACCCGGCGCTGCCTTGGCGGAGCATGATCGAGGCCACCCAGATGGTACTTGCCGTGCTTGATGAGCTGGGCCTGGAAGCTTTTCTGAAGACCAGTGGCGGCAAGGGCATGCACATCATCGTGCCGTTGGCGCGGCAGGCCGACTGGGACACCGTCAAGGCGTTTTCCAAGGCGATTGCCGAGTTTGTCAGTCGGCAACTGCCCGAGCGCTTTACGGCCACCATGGGGCCGAAAAACCGGGTCGGGAAGATCTTTGTCGATTACCTGCGCAACAGTCGCGGCGGCAGTACAGTCACCGCCTATTCGGTACGCGCCCGGCCGGGTTTACCGGTCTCGGTGCCGATTGCACTGGATGAGCTGGCGGGTCTGACGTCGTCGGCGCAGTGGGACATCACCACGCTTGAGCAGCGTTTAAGCACGCTCAAGGATGACCCTTGGGCGGGCTACAGCAACCGCCGAAAAATCACGCAAAAGATGTGGAAGCAGTTGGGTGCCAAACAGCCTTGAGGGCGGGTTGGTGAACAGTGCCGTCAGCGGGCGCTCAGGTCTGAAGAAGAGCTGGGCACCCGCTGAAGTGAACGCCTATAGAATCCGGTACAGCAGGCGTTCGACCCTGACCCGACTGACCCTGCGCAGGAACTTGCGCACGCCTTCGGGATAGTTGGCCAGAGTGTCGAGTTCATCGTACTGGTTGACGCGCTGGGTGTTGCGCATCAAATGCGCGATCTCTGCCTCGCGGGGATCAGTCCACTGGCCCTGCGGGTCATCGACTAGCAGACCGTTTTCCAGGTCAAGATTGAACGCGCGCGGGTTCAGGTTGTTGCCGGTCAGCAAGGTATAGCGCTGATCAGCCCAGATACCCTTGAGGTGGAAGGTGTTATCGCCGTGCTTCCACAAATGCACGTTCAGGCGCTGCTGGGCGATCGCCTTTTGGTGTTTTTGCGCAAAGCGTCGCAGGCTGATCTCATACAGATAGGGCAGGGCCGAGATCACCTTGAACGGCTCGTCCGGGTCGATGAAAAAGTCGTTGGCGGTTTTGTCGCCAATGATGATGTCGACCTGTACCCCACGCTTCAGTGCCCTGTTGATCTCGCGAGTCACGGCCACTGGCAGGTTGAAATACGGCGTGCAGATGGTCAGTTGAATCTTGCTGGAAGCGATCAGGTCGCAGATAACGCGATTGAGCTTGTTGCGTGGGCCGACGCCCAGCAACGGGATCACTCGCAACGCGCCGTTTTCCTTGTCGCCCACCGAGGTGTCATAGGCAGCGCGCTTCAGATCACCGCGAAACGCGCGAATCTCGCTACGCAGGCTGCGCGAACTCGGTGGCGATTGCAGGTCCAGACGATGCACTGCTGGCGACGGCAGAATTTCCTGCTGCACCAGATTCACAAACGAGTCGGCCAGCGGTGCGCTTTCGATCAGGTGATAACGGTCTAGGCGGTACTTATCGAGTTTGTGCAGATAGACATTGTTGATGCTCGCGCCAGTGTAAAGCACGCAGTCATCGACCACGCTGCCCTTGAGGTGCAATACGCCGAACAGCTCGCGGGTCTGCACGGGCACACCATAGATCGGCACTTCTTCGTCATATTCGAGGTTTTGCGCCTGATACCAGGTCGAATTGCCCGGCTGCCGTCCGGCCCCGATCAGGCCCCGCTGCGCACGAAACCAGTCCACCAGCACCGCCACATCCAGCTCTGGCCGAGCTGCTTTGGCGGCATACAGGGCATCGAGCACCTCCTGGCCTGCCTCATCCTGTTGCAGGTACAACGCAGTGATGTAAATACGGCGCGTGGCCGAAGCAATCTTCTCCAGCAGACAGCGCCGATAATCGGCCGCGGAAGAAACAATGGAGATAGCATCACTCGGCAAGGCAAAACCGCGAAGCGCTGCCAGGGTCGAGCGTCGGAAAGTGGACTGCATAGGCCTCTCGATGGGAAAACCAATAGCGTGTGAGCTTACACGAGAGTAGGGGGCAGGTGGCTGTCGCCGACCTGTTTCAAAGCATTGCCGGGTGGGTGCTTATCGCGCCAAACAAATGCTCAACCCCCATGCCACTGTGCATCGACAGGCAGTGCACGACGTTCCGCCTCCCAAATCCCCGTCACGTCAAAACGTCATGTTTCGCCTGAAGCCACTGCTCTAGATGCGCTTTAGATGTGCTTTAGATTTGCTTTTTCGATCGCGATAGCCCTGACGACACCGATTGCGACGTAAGTGACGGCTGAGTCCTGACCCTGATCCGGGGGTAACTCGGCAAGGACGCCGAGTTAGCCGCACCGGGCCATGGATGGCCCGTTGCGGCGACCCCCGGATCAGGGGCAGGACGAAGGAACCCGACGAAGTCGGGCCGGAAACGGAGCCAGGGGCTTTGCTCACTTTGGCCCTTTCAAAGTGAGTCGCCGAGGGGCGAAAAGGTGACCTGAGTCGAACCTGAATCTCCCTGATATCGCAGAACTCTGTGACGCGGAACGTCACGAAATGCATCGCCACGCAAAGCACTCATCGTTATACACAAGTCTTGAAGAGCCCGAAAAATCGGGTTCTCAGGCTTATGGCCGTAAAAGCGTGGGAGCGAGAATAGTCGCAAGTTCCACGCTGTAACATCTCGCAGAAAAATAAACGATAACCATTCCCAGTAACATCTGATAGCATTTCGCATCCACTGAGTCGGTCATCTCCAGGAAGGTCTCATCCGATCTCGCTTACCCCGTTAGCAGGATCTCTTCATGCACACCCCATCGTTTCCGATGCGCCTCACGTTGCTCGCGTTTTGCTGTTCCATTGGTTCTCCGGCCTGGGCCGCTACCGCTGCTGCCAGCCAGCAGGACGGCCCGATGGTGCTGGGAGAGACCGATATCAGTGCCGACAAGGCCGACCCGCATGCCCTTCCACCCGTCTATGCAGGCGGGCAAGTGGCACGTGGCGGACAGCTCGGCGTTCTGGGGAATGCCGACATCATGGACGTGCCGTTCACCATGACCAGCTACACCGAGCAACTGATCGAAGATCAGCAGGCCGAAGACGTCGGCGATGTACTGTTCAATGATTCATCGGTGCGCCAGTCATCCGGTTATGCCAACGCCTCGAAAGTATTCGTGATTCGCGGCTTCAAACTGACCACCGATGATATTTCCTACAACGGCCTGTACGGCGTACTGCCACGTCAGCTCATATCCACCGACGCGCTGGAACGGGTTGAGGTGTTCAAAGGGCCAAATGCGTTCATCAACGGCGTAACGCCAACCGGCTCGGGCATCGGCGGTGGCGTCAACCTGCAGCCCAAGCGTGCCCAGGACACACCGACGCGTCGTTTCAGCACCGACATCAGCAGCGACGGCCGGGTCGGCGAGCACCTGGACCTCGGTCAGCGTTTCGGCGAAGACAACCGTTTCGGCGCACGGCTGAACCTGTCTCAGCGCGAAGGCGAAACCGGGGTCGAGGACGAAGAGCATCGCAGCAAGCTGTTCGCCCTGGGGCTTGATTATCGGGGTGATAACTTCCGCATCTCCGGCGACTTCGCTTACCAGAAACAACGTATCAATCAGAGCCGCAACACGGTGTTTGTCGACAGCGCCCTGACCAGCGTGCCGCACGCTCCGGACTCGGATACCAATTACGCCCCGAACTGGACCTGGACCGAAACCGAAGACACCTTCGGCATGAGCCGTGCCGAGTACGACCTCAACGAAGACTGGACGCTGTATGCCGCAGTGGGCGCGAAGCACACGCGCGAGGTGGGCGTTTATGGCTCGCCGACCGTCCACGATGCCGCAGGTAACACCACGGCCGCACCGTCTTTCATCCCGCACGGCGAAGACAACAAGACGGCCATGGCCGGTATCAATGGCAAGTTGCAGACTGGCGCGGTCAGCCACAAGGTCAACTTCGGGCTGTCCGGGATCTGGACCGAGCAGCGCAGTGCGTATCTCTTCGGCGGCACCTCCAGCAACAACCTTTACGACCCTGTTTCGCAGGAGCGTCCGGCACTCGACAGTTTCACCGCAGGCGACCTGAATGACCCCGGCATCGTTGGCAAGAGCCGTATGCGCAGTGTCGCGTTTTCCGACACGCTGGGTTTCTTCGATGATCGACTGCTGTTGACCGCAGGCCTGCGTCGTCAGCAATTGCGTGTGCAGGGTTATCAATACGGCAGTGGCCCGCGCAATGCCCTGTATGACGAGGCGATCACGACGCCGGTCTATGGGGTGGTGTTCAAGCCTTGGCAGCATGTGTCGTTCTACGCCAACCGCATCGAAGGTCTGGCGCAAGGGCCGACGGCTCCCGATACAGTGACTGTCAACCCCGGTGAGGTTTTCCCTCCATCGCGTTCAAAGCAGCTAGAGGCGGGCGTGAAGCTGGACATGGGCACGTTTGGCGCGAGCCTGGGCGTGTACCGCATCGAGCAACCGGCTGACGGCTACCAGGTGCTGGAAGGCACCGATTCTCGTTATGTCCGCGATGGTCAGCAGCGTAACCGTGGCGTGGAGATGAACGTCTTTGGCGAGCCTGTCAGCGGCCTGCGCCTGCTGGCCGGTTTGACCCTGATGGACACCGAGGTGAGCGGCACCTCGGGCGGCAGCAACGACGGCAACCGGGCCATCGGCGTGCCGACCTTCCAGTTCAACGCAGGTGCCGATTGGGACGTGCCTGGCATCGCGGGCGCTGCGGTCAGCGCGCGCATGCTGCGTACAGGTGGGCAGTACGTCGACGCCGCCAACGAGTTGAGCATTCCGACCTGGAACCGCTTCGATCTGGGCGCACGGTACACCTTCAACGTTGCGCAGAAGGACGTCACCCTGCGTGCCAACGTCGAGAACCTGATGAACAAGGACTACTGGGCATCAGCCAATGGCGGCTACCTGACTCAGGGTGAGCCACGCACTTTGAAACTGTCGGGCACCATCGATTTCTGATGAATCGATAACAGGCCGCATCGCGGGATGCGGCCTGTCATTCGGTCAGTAGCCGTTACGCTTCAGAATCGCGTCGATGCTTTCTTTGGCTGGCCGGCCGTAGAACTTCAACAGTTCGGCGGTACGGTTGGTGAAGAAACCGTCGGCACCGTCTTTGCTGATCCGCTTGAAGTCGGCTTCGTCGTCCACGGTATAAGGGTGGATCACCATGCCTTTTTCATGCGTCAGGTTGTTCATCCAGGGCTTGACCAGGTCCATGTAGCTCTGGTCGCCGCCTTGCGCCAGTTTTGACGAAGGGCCGGTGCCGATGGCCCCGTGGGCTTTTGCCCAGTCAATCCACTGCGCGAATTCCTCCGGGGATTTGACTTCCTGCGCCCCGTAATAGCTGGCTTTATCCTTGAAGCCGGAATCCTTGAACGCGACGCTGGATTTGGGCTCGATCGAGCCTTCGCCAATCCACAACAGCATGACCTTGGGCACGTTCGGCATTTCTTTCTGCAGCAGTTCCAGGCTTTGTTTCTCGAAGGTCTGCAAGACCACACGCCCGGGCATATGCGCGACGTTGACGTGTCCCGCTGCGGCGGCTGGGCGTTCGGTCAGCCAGCCGCGCTTGGCCAGTGCCTTCTTCAGGTCGGCTTCGACACCCGGAAACTTGTTCGGCACCTTGGTTTCGATGTACAGCCCCGGTTTGTTGGCGCCGCCCTCAGCGATGTCGATGACTTCGTCGAGCGTGAGGATTTGTAACCCGGCGTAGCTGGCGCGGGCCCGGTCCGGGTAGGCCTTGTTGAACCATGAGCCTGCGTCCAGCTGCTTGAGCTCTGCCAGAGTAAAGGAACTGACCGGGTCCTTGACCCGTGTCGGGAACACTTGAGCGATGTTGGTCGTGCGCTCCAGCACGTCATCGTGCAGCGCAATCAGCACGCCATCCCTGGTGCGCTGGATGTCCATTTCCAGATAGTCCGCGCCCAGATCCCGCGCCACGGTGTATGCCGGGATGGTCTCTTCCGGGGCATCGAACGAGGCGCCGCGATGGGCGATTACGGCAGGCCATGGCAGGCCGTATTTCTCGCTCAACAGCTTGCCCGGCGCTTCCGCTGCCGATGCCATGCCCGATGACAACATCAAGCTCGACATGACAGCTGCGGCCAAGAGCGTGCGTTTTAACAGCGTGGTGGAAAATCCTTGCATGGGCGGGTGGTTCCTTGTTTGCAGAGTGCGTTCGGTTGCGCCAGCCGAGAGTGCCACTGGTCGCGTCGATGCGAGCAACGATAACGCACTATTGTGTTGTCGAGGTCGTTTGAGTCTTAGTCTGTCCGGCAAATGCGTCCACTTTATGAACGACTGGCCTTATCGTGGGGGCTTTTTTTAAAGCGAGCGCCATTGGCGCTGCACAAGCGCGTCGACTCGCGTTACTGTCAGTATTTTACGGATCGAATGGGAGCGTACATGACAACGGTATTGGTGCTGGTTGAAAACCTGGGCACGTATCTGCCAATTCTTGAAAGCAGCGGTTTCCAGCTGATTCGTGCGCCGACGGCCGAGCAGCGTGCCGAGGCTATTGCCACTCATGGTCAAGGCATCAGCGCGGTTGTCACGCGGGGCCCGTTGGGGTTTTTTGCCGAGGAAATGGATGCTCTGCCGCATCTGCGCATCATCTGCGTAAGCGGGGCGGGTTACGAGAAGGTCGATCTGTCTGCCGCCAGAGCGCGAGGCATCACGGTCACCAATGGCGCCGGGGTCAACGCCGCCACAGTGGCTGATCATGCGTTGGCGCTTTTGCTGTCCCTGGTGCGCGATATTCCGCAGGCCGATGCATCGGTGCGGCGCGGCGAATGGCGCAAGGCCGTGCGCCCGTCACTGGCAGGCAAGCGACTCGGCATCATCGGTCTGGGTGCTGTGGGGCTGGCCATCGCCAAACGGGCGGCCGCGTTCGACATCGTCATCGGTTATCACAACCGCAAGCCACGCAACGACTGCAGCTACACCTGGCATGCCACGGCGCAGGCGCTGGCGGCCGAGTCGGATGTGCTGGTGATCGCCACGCCCGGTGGCAACAGCACGCAACATCTGGTCGATGCACAGGTGCTCGAAGCGTTGGGCCCGGAAGGTTTTCTGGTCAACATCGCTCGCGCCAGCGTCGTGGATACTCATGCGTTGGTCAGGGCGCTTGAGAACCAGCAGATTGCCGGGGCGGCGCTGGACGTATTCGACGACGAGCCCAACGTGCCGGACGTGCTCAAGACCCTGAACAATGTCGTGCTTACGCCGCACGTTGCAGGTCTGTCGCCCGAGGCGTCGAGAGACAGCGTGCAAATGGTCAACGAGAACCTGCTGGCGTTCTTTGCCGGGCAGCCGGTACTGACGCCGGTCAACGAATAAACAGTGCGGCGTTGCATCTATGACTTGCCTGGTCGCCCATTCTGATTGCGTTTCTGCCTGTTTATAGTCCGGTCGGATTTCACAAAAACCGGACAGGGAGCAGGGCATGGGCGCAGTAGCAGAGGTAGCGGTAAAGCAGTTGCACATCGGGCTGGTAGGGGATTTCATCGCTGAGGTGCCAGCCCATCAGGCGATTCCGCTGGCATTGCAGATGGCCGCCGACGCGTTGCAGGCGCGGGTTGAGGTTACCTGGTTACCGACGGCTCAGATTGGCGACGGTGCGCGTCTTGGCGAGTTCGACGGCTTGTGGTGCGTTCCGGGCAGTCCGTATCTGGACATGCAAGGTGCGTTGACAGCCATTGGTTTCGCCCGCGAAAAGCATGTTCCGTTTCTGGGGACGTGCGGTGGTTTTCAGCATGCCTTGGTCGAGTACGCACGAAATTGCCTGGGCTGGGCGGACGCCGAGCATGGCGAAACCGCCCCCGACGCAGCCAACGTGATCATCGAGCCGCTCAGTTGCTCGCTGGTCGATGCGCTGGCGCCCATTCATTTATTGCCGGATACGCTGATCGCTCGCGCTTATGGCACGTTGAACATCGAAGAGCGTTATCACTGTCGCTATGGCCTGCGCCGCGAGCTGGAAGCGTCGCTGTTCGGTGCTGCACTGAGAATCAGCGGGCGTGGGCCGGAAGGCGAAGTGCGCTGCATGGAATTACAGGGTCACCCGTTCTTTGTCGCCTCACTGTTCCAGCCGGAGCGTGCTGCGCTGTCGGGCATAATTCCGCCTGTGGTCAAGGCGTTTCTGCGCGCTTGCATCTCGCCTGTTCAGAGCGACAAATCGTGATCGCCGCACGCTTTCCCACGCCTTACTTCGCAGTAGTGTTCACCTCGCTACGCTCGCTTGATGACTACCAGGCGTATGGCGAGGCTGCACAGCAAATGGTCGAGCTGGCCAGCCAGCAACCCGGCTTTCTCGGTGTCGAGTCGGTGCGCGACAACGACGGGCTGGGGGTGACTGTGTCTTACTGGACCGACGAAGCCGCGATTCTGGCCTGGAAACAGCAGGCCGAACACGCTACGGTCCGCGAACAGGGCCGCGTGCGCTGGTATCAGGCGTTTACCACGCGGGTCTGCAAGGTCGAACGCGACTACTCGTTCGGCCAGCTTTAACGTCAGGGCATGACCGGTGGCGTGTACGTCAGCGTCGTGCCCAACGCCCACAGCAGAAACAGCACCAGCGGTGCATGGACCAGTAATTGCACGAACGAAAAGCCGATCAGGTCCCGGGCCTTCAGGCCCAACACGCCCAACAGTGGCAGCATGTAGAACGGGTTGATCAGGTTCGGCAAGGCTTCGGCGGCGTTGTAGATCTGCACGGCCCAACCGAGGTGATATTGCAGGTCGTTGGCCACCTGCATGACATAAGGCGCTTCGATGATCCACTTGCCGCCGCCTGACGGAATGAAGAAACCCAAAATAGCCGAGTAGACGCCCATCAGGATCGCGTAGGTGTCGTGGGAGGCAATGCTGGTGAAGAAGGTCGAGATGTAATGCGCGAGGGTATGCGCGTCGCCACCTTTGACGGTGGTCAGCAACGCGGCAATCGAGCCATACAGCGGAAACTGGATCAGCACGCCGGTAGTGGTCGGCACGGCACGCGCCACGGCATCGAGAAAACTGCGTGGCCGCCAGTGAAGGAGTGCGCCGAGCATGATGAACAGGAAGTTGTAGGTGTTCAGTCCGGAAATGGCCGTGATCGCCGGCTTGCTGGAAAACTCGCTGAACAGCCAGCCGGCGCCCAGCAGGACCATCAGGATAATCAGCAGCGGGCTGTATTCCAGCCATTCGCCGGGACGGGTACGGGCTGGTAGCGGCGGTAGATTGAACGCCGGGTCAATGCCACAGGCTTTCGCATCGCGGGCGCTGTTGGGACCGGGTGCGGTGGCGTAAGCGACGATCAGCGAAATGACCACCAGCGCCGCGAGCATGACACCGGACTGCCAGAGAAAGATGGTTTCAGTGAACGGGATCACGCCAGTGATCGAGAGGATCGACGGTGGCAGGCTGGCCGGATTGGCTTGTAACTGCGCTGCCGAAGATGACAGCCCCAGTGCCCACACAGCACCCAGCCCGAGATAGGCAGCGGCGCCGGCAGCGCGATAATCCATGCGCAGGTCAGTGCGGCGGGCGAGGGCGCGAACCAGCAAACCACCGAACACCAGCGACAGCCCCCAGTTGAACAGCGAGGCGAGCATGGAAATCAGCGCCACCCAGGCCACTGCCGAGCGGCCGTTGCGTGGCACCCTGGCCAGGCGGTCAATCAGCCGCACGGCAGGCGGCGAGCTGGCGACCACGTAACCGCCTATGACCACGAACGCCATCTGCATGGTGAACGGAATCAGGCTCCAGAAACCATCGCCGAACGCCTTGGCAGCCTCGGCCGGACGTGCACCGATGGCCAGCGTTGCCAGCGTGACGATGACAACTGCCAGTGCGGCGAACACCCAGGAATCAGGAAACCAGCGCTCAGCCCAGGCGGCACAGCGCAGGGCAAATCGGGCAGAACGACTTTCTTCGATGTTGGCGGCCATCAGAGGCACCTCTTTTTTGTAATTATTAGTGGGGGAGATCACAAAGCGGTGTTGACACGCAGCCGTGCACTGCAGATCGGGCGCAGAGCGTCCGGAACAGCGCTACCACGCTGGAGCGTGGGAGCGAGAGTCGTACTCAGATACATTTCTCGTTCCGACGCTCCGCGTCGGAACGCATTGGGTGACGCTCTGCGTCACAACGCTGCGGTGGCATAGGATCGAGAGGCGCAACCCCTCAGAAACTCATCTCGATCACGTCATCCGGCACGATCAGTTTGCCTGCGGTTTTGGCGACGATTTCTTCCACGCTGACACCCGGTGCGCGTTCACGGAGGATGAAGGCGCCGTTTTCGATTTCCAGGTACGCCAGGTCGGTCAGCACCTTGCGGATGCAGCCTGCGCCGGTCAGTGGCAGGGTGCAGCGCGGCAGCAATTTGGATTCGCCGTCCTTTGACGCATGGGTCATGGTCACGATGATGTTGTCGGCACCCGCCACCAGGTCCATCGCGCCGCCCATCCCCTTGACCAGTTTGCCGGGGATCATCCACGACGCGATATTGCCTTCGACATCCACCTCGAAAGCGCCCAGTACCGTGAGATCGACATGGCCGCCGCGGATCATGGCGAAGGATTCAGCCGATGAGAAAATCGATGCGCCGATACGTGCGGTTACCGTTTGCTTGCCCGCGTTGATCATGTCGGCGTCGATGGTGTCTTCGGTCGGAAACGCTCCCATGCCCAGCAGGCCATTTTCCGATTGCAGCATGACGTCGATATCGTCCGGCACGTAGTTGGCGACCAGCGTTGGAATGCCGATGCCGAGGTTGACGTAATAGCCGTCCTTGAGTTCACGAGCGACGCGTTGAGCCATTTGTTCGCGGGAAAGTGCCATGGTCTGAAATCTCTTTGTTGTTGTAGGTCAGAAGAGGTTTCGCAATCACGATTTTCTGACGGTGCGCTGTTCGATGCGCTTCTCGAAGGTGCCCTGAATCACGCGGTCCACATAGATGCCCGGCGTGTGAATCTCGGTCGGCAGCAGCACGCCCGGCTCGACGATTTCTTCGACTTCGACCACTGTGATTCTGCCCGCCGTCGCGACGACTGGATTGAAGTTCTGCGCTGTATGACGATAGATCACGTTACCGAAATGATCGGCTTTCCAGCCCTTGATCAGTGCGAAATCTCCGGTAATGGCTTCTTCCAGAATCACATTGCGGCCATTGAACTGGCGGGTTTCCTTGCCTTCTGCCACGGGGGTGCCGTAACCGGTCGCGGTATAGAACGCTGGAATGCCTGCGCCGCCTGCGCGCAGTTTTTCGGCAAGGGTGCCTTGCGGGGTGAGTTCGACTTCCAGTTCGCCGCTGAGCAGTTGCCGCTCGAACAAAGCGTTCTCGCCGACATAGGACGAAATCATTTTCCGGATCTGTCGGTCTTCGAGGAGGATGCCCAGACCGAAACCGTCGACGCCGCAGTTGTTGGAAACTACGGTCAGGCCCTTGATGCCCATGCGTTTGATCTGCGCGATCAGATTCTCGGGAATACCGCACAAGCCAAAACCGCCGCAAAGCACGGTCATGTTGTCAGTGAGCCCGGCGAGGGCTTCTTCGTAGGTCGCTACGCGTTTGTCGATGCCAGCCATGATGATCCGCCTTTTATAGTTGTTAACCGGCAGTCGTATCGCCGAAGGATCGTACGGCTGCATCTTCTCTTGATATCAATGATTTGTTAATTTTGTTTTTCTGAATAATTGATAAGAAAAACGAATATATGAACGTCAAGCAGCTTCGGGCTTTTCTGGCTGTCGCGCAGTACCTGAGTTTTGCTCAGGCTGGCGAGCGGCTGAATGTGTCGCAACCGGCGCTGAGCCTGACGATCAAGGCGCTGGAGGAAGACTTGGGTGGCCAGTTGCTGACACGCACGACGCGCAACGTTGGCCTGACGCCCGAAGGAGAAACCCTGCTGCCCCTGGCGCGCCAGCTGTTGGCGGACTGGGACAACACCGAGGAACTGCTGCGCCAGCGCTTCACCCTGCAAATGGGCCGGGTCTCCATCGCAGCGATGCCGTCGTTTGCAGGCAACCTGCTGCCCGCAGCGCTGAAGGTTTTTCGCGGACGTTACCCACGGGTCAATGTCGCGGTGCATGACGTGGTCAACGAGCAGGTGCTGGAGATGGTGCGTCATCGGCGTGTTGAACTGGGGATCGGCTTCGAACCCGAGTCCAGCAGTGCTTTGCTGTTTACGCCGTTTTACATGGATCGCTTCGTGGCTGTGGTTGCGCAGGATTCGCCCTTGGCCGAACGCAGTGAAGTGTCATGGGAGGATTTGCTATGCGAAGATTTCATTGCCCTGCAACGACCTTCCGCTGTGCGCCTGTTGCTGGAGCAGGCCATCGAGCCTCGGCATGGCAAGCTTTCGGTGGCGTTTGAAAGTCATCAGCTTTCTACGGTGGGCCGCATGGTCGCCAACGGTCTGGGCGTCAGCGCCGTGCCGTCGCTGTGCATCAGGCAGATGCAGGAGCTGGGTGCGCGTTGCATCGGGCTGGTCGAACCGCGCATTGAACGTCGTATCGGTTTGATGATGCTGGCCGATCACAAGCTGTCGGCAGCCGCGCAGGCGTTGCGTGAGGTGTTGATCGAAAATGCTCGGGCAAGTCGATAGCCACTATCACGGCGGTTGATTTTTGCTGCGGCAGGGGCGAGCGTAACCTTGCTTCATTCCCGACATGAAGCCCGCCCGGAGCCCCCACATGAACCAGTTGTTCGCCTTTGCGCTCGTCCTGACATTCAGCGTAGCGCTGCTCTCTGGCTGTTCCACCCATCACGCAGCGGAGCAGCGCCCGTTCAGTACTCAGGAAAGCCATCAACTGGCCCTCGAAGACCTGAACCGTCGTGGTCTCTCGTTTGATGAGTACCAGGCACGCAAAGCGCAACTGCTGGCAGATCCGCAGATTCAGCAGGCACATGAGTTCGACGCGCACGGTGAAGTCAGCGTTGATCTGGGTTCGCAAACATTGCAGCCACAAGGCTGACAGTCTGCGTCATTTGCATTTTTCGCCGAACTGTATGGCTTGAAGTTTCGTCCAACTGTCCGTGTGTTTCCTGTCGAGCGTTCGATAGGGTGAGTGCCTGACTCATTGATCTGGACAGTCTTGATGGTGCTTTCATTTGATTTACTGCTGGCGTTCGCGCTGTTCGCCTTCGTGACCTCGATCACGCCAGGTCCGAACAACATGATGCTGCTAGCGTCAGGCGTCAATTTTGGTTTCAGTCGCACCCTTCCGCACATGCTGGGCATCAGCGTCGGTTTCTTTGTTCTGGTGCTGGCCGTCGGCTTCGGGCTCGGCAGCGTGTTCAAGGCATGGCCGATGCTTTACGCCGTCCTGCGCTATGTGGGCGCCGCCTATCTTCTGTACCTTGCCTGGAAGATCGCCACGTCAGGCCCTGCCGCCGAAAACGTTGAAAGCAAAGGCAAGCCTTTCAGCTTTATGAGCGCTGCACTTTTTCAGTGGGTCAATCCCAAGGCATGGATCATGGCGATCGGGGCAATCAGCACCTACACGCCGATGCAGGGCTATTTCTACAACGTGGTGGTGATCTCGGCGGTATTCGCATTGATCAACCTGCCCAGCGTCGGCGTATGGGCAGGTTTCGGCAGTCTGCTGCGCAACGTATTGCGCGATCCCGTCGGTCTAAGGATTTTCAACGGTGTGATGGCCGCATTGCTGGTGGCATCGCTGTATCCCTTGTTTGTCGAGCACTAAATCTGGCATTAACGGATCCTTAGAGGCCCGCCCGATGCTATAGCGCCAATTGCAAATGTCCGCCTGCCTGTTTATGACGCGCCTGCAATCGGCGTTGCAGGCCGTGATAGAAGTGTTCCAGCCCTTCGTGCAAGCGTTCGATCAGGACCTCGTCCAGTGTCCCGCCTTCTTCGTTGTCGCCGTAGCTGATCTGCGTATCGATAGCAAAGATGCCATGCAACACTTCCTGGGATTTGAGGGTTGAAAGCACCGGTTTGAGCGCGTAATCCACCGCCAGCATGTGAGCAATGCTGCCGCCGGTTGCCAGTGGCAACACCACTTTGCCGTGCAGGGCACGTTCCGGCAGCAGGTCGAGCAGGGTTTTCAGCGCGCCGGAGAATGATGCCTTGTACACCGGCGTCCCGATCAGTAGACCGTCAGCCTGCCTGACGGCTTCGACAAACTCCATCACTTGTGGGCTGTCGAAGCGAGCGAACAGCAGGTCTTCGGCATTGAAGTCGCGAATGCGCAATGTGGTTACTGCAACGCCGTGGCTTTGCAACCAACTGGCGGCGTGGGCGAGAACAACACCCGAGCGGGATTTGAGGGACGGACTGCCGGAAAGTGAAACAACGAGCATGCGGGAATTCCTTGCGATAAGCGTCACCCTGCCAAGCAGCTAGTGTGCCAGCCTCACAGAACCTTCCAGATCGCCCGGTGCTCCGGGCGCCAGGTGTGTGCTAGCAAACTTCTGATGACCCAAATAACTGATGCCCCAGCTGATAACTGTTGAACGGCTGTTGCTGTAGCAACAGTCGATTGCTGTTTTATCAGATCCTGGCCGGTAGCGATGGGAACATCGGACACACTCTTCAGGCCTGTTCTCGATTGGTCCATATATTCGATAATGATATATATAAATTCTAAATCAGAATTTTTAGTTCTATGTCGACTGATGCACTATCTGCTCATGGTCCGTTAGTGATGGCACTGCGTCCAGGCGCCGTTTGCGCACGCTCAGATCAATGTCCATTGATGCGAGCAGGGCATCCATACTGTGCCATTCAGAGGAAATCTCATGAAAGAGTCAGCGCTGTACTTTGATTATGCGGCCACCACGCCGGTGGACGAGCGAGTCATCAAGGTGATGGTTGATTGCCTGGGCATGTCGGGCAACTTCGGCAACCCTGCTTCCAGTTCTCATTCGTTCGGACAAAGAGCCCGCCTGGCGGTAGAGCAGGCTCGCCAGCAGGTTGCGAACCTGGTCGGTGCGCAGGCTACGCAGATTATCTGGACCTCAGGCGCTACCGAATCCAGCAATCTGGCAATCAAGGGCGTGGCTCACGAACGCGCAAGGCGCCTTGCGGCAGGCGGTGGACGCGTAACCGGTCATATCATCACCAGCCAGATCGAGCACAAGGCAACACTTGATACTGCCCGTCAATTGCAAGAGGAGGGTATCGACGTCACCTGGCTTGCCCCGGACAGCGAAGGTCTGATCAGCCCCGATGCTGTCAGTGCTGCATTGCGTGACGATACATTTCTGGTTTCATTGATGTTGGTCAACAACGAATTGGGCACGGTCAACGACATCGTCGAGACCGGTAAGCGGGTACGTGAACACGGCGCGCTGTTGCATGTGGATGCAGCGCAGGGTGCTGGCAAGTTGCCGATCGACGTGAGCCAGCTTGCGGTAGACCTGATGTCGTTCTCGGCACACAAGATCTACGGGCCCAAGGGGATCGGTGCTCTGTACGTCGGGCCGCGTGCTCAACAACGTGTGCTGGCTCAGATACATGGCGGCGGGCACGAATGCGGCCTGCGTTCGGGCACGCTGGCGACGCACCAGATTGCTGGAATGGGCGCAGCCTTTGCGCTGGCTGCCGATGCGCTTGACGAGGAGATTCTTGAAACAAAACGGCTGAACCGGCTTTTATGCGAACGCCTCGCTGATATCCCCGGATTGTGTATCAACGGCAGTCCCGCGCAGCGGATTGCCAACATACTCAGCCTCACGTTTGGTAACAGTGATCTGGATGTGAAGGCGTTGGGCGACAGGCTTGCGTTTTCGTCCACCTCGGCCTGCAATTCGGCGAAAAACGCACCATCCCATGTCCTCCTGGCTCTGGGACTCAGCCCGCAGGAGGCGGGTCAGACCATTCGCCTGAGCCTTGGGCGCTTCACGCGAGATCAGGATATAGAGCATGCCGCCCAGTCTGTTCGGGACTGTCTTGCCCAGCCATCGTTCTGGGCGGTTGCTCAGGCTCGATGAGTGCTCCATTATCTGAACCCACGACAGCCGTCAATTTCCGGTTCAGCAGGAGACTCAATGAGTACGCAATCCAGTGCCAGTTCAGACGTGGCAGAACGTTTGGCGCAAACCCGCGCCTTGATGAAGCGGGAGCACATCGATGCCTGGCTGGTACCGTCAGCGGACCCTCATCTCTCCGAGTACCTGCCCGGTTACTGGCAGGGTCGCCAATGGCTGTCCGGCTTTCACGGCTCGGTCGGTACGCTGATCATCACCCATGACTTCGCAGGCGTATGGGCTGACAGTCGTTACTGGGAGCAGGCCACCAAGGAACTGGCTGGCAGCGGTATTGAGCTGGTCAAGCTGTTACCCGGTCAGCCAGGCCCTCTGGAATGGCTGGCTGAGCAGGCTCAGGCCGAAAGCGTGGTTGCTGTTGACGGCGCCGTTCTGGCGGTCGCTTCTTCGCGCACGCTGGCCAGCAAGCTTTATGAGCGTGGTGCGCGGCTGCGTACAGACATCGATCTGCTGATCGAACTCTGGCAGGATCGTCCTGCGTTGCCGACGCTTCCGGTGTATGAACACTTGCCGCCGCAGGCCTCCCTGGCGCGAGTTGAAAAGCTCGCTCAGGTGCGCACGATCATGGCCGAACGCAATGCTGACTGGCACTTCATCGCCACACTGGATGACATTGCCTGGCTGTTCAATCTGCGTGGCTCTGATGTTTCCTACAATCCCGTGTTCATATCCTTCGCTGTCATCGGGCCTACCGGCGTCACGTTGTTCGTCGATTCGAAGAAAGTCCCGGAAGTCGTCCGTTCCAGCCTGCAACGTGACGGGGTCAACATCGCCGAGTACACGCAGATAGGCTCAGCCCTGCGCAAGGTGCCGAAAGAAGCCCGGCTGTTGGTCGACCCGGCGCGAGTCACCTGTGGTCTGCTCGATTATCTGGACAGTGAAGTTACGCTGGTCGAAGGGCTGAACCCGAGCACACTTCTGAAAGCGCAGAAGACTGAAACCGACACGGCTCATATCCGAGAGGCGATGGAACAGGACGGCGCGGCGCTGTGCGAGTTCTTCGCCTGGCTGGACAGTGCCCTGGGTCGCCAGCCCGTCAGCGAACTGACCATCGATGAAATGCTGACGCAAGCGCGGGAGCGACGTCCGGGCTACGTATCACCCAGTTTTGCCACCATCGCAGGCTTCAATGCCAACGGGGCGATGCCGCATTATCGCGCGACCGAGGCAGAGCACGCGCGCATCGAGGGTGATGGACTTTTGCTGATCGATTCAGGTGGGCAATACCTGGGCGGCACAACCGATATCACCCGCATGGTCGCAATAGGAACGCCAAGCGCTGAACAGAAGCAGGATTGCGCGCGGGTGCTCAAGGGCGTAATTGCCTTGTCTCGAACGCATTTTCCGAAGGGTATTCTTTCGCCGTTGCTGGATGCGATCGCGCGCGCTCCCATGTGGACGGAAGGCGTCAATTACGGGCATGGCACCGGGCACGGCGTAGGCTATTTCCTGAACGTCCACGAAGGTCCGCAAGTCATCGCCTATCAGGCACCCGCGACGCCTCAGACAGCGATGTTACCGGGAATGATTACGTCCATAGAGCCTGGGACCTATCGGCCGGGTCGCTGGGGTGTACGGATTGAAAACCTGGTGATCAATCAACCGGCAGGCAGCACCGAGTTCGGCGAGTTTCTGCGCTTCGAAACCCTGACTTTGTGCCCGATCGATACACGCTGCATTGAGATATCACTGTTGAACGAAGAGGAGCGCAACTGGCTGAACAGTTACCATGCTCACGTCAGGGCCAGACTGAGCCCGCTTCTGCAGGGCGCTGCATTACTCTGGCTGCAGGCGCGCACCATAGCGGTCTAGAAAAGGCTTTTGACATTGCCGCAGCTTCAGTCCTGCGGCAGTGGATCAGCCAGTGGCGCGCGTTTTCTGCAGACAATGATCATGCTGCGACTGGTGTAGCCTGCCGGATTGAGCCCGAACGGATAATCCTCGGGCTCTTCTACGACGTCGCCGGATTTGGCGATGACCTTGAAGGACTTCGATGTGCAGGCATTGGTCGCCAACTCGTAGCATTTTGCCCACGACGATGAAAGTCCCGAGCAATTGATATGAATACCGCGCTTGCCTTGCATGACCGGTTTGGATGTCGCCGCACAGCCGGCCATAACAAGCATGGCCAATACGATAAAAATGAATTTCATTCCTGTCCTTAGACGGTCAATAGGGGTTGCGGTCCCCTCCGAGGGTGACTCGCAAGCCGATGAGACCCCAACGCAAAAATCTTAAACAGATCAATCAGGTGTTTAACATGGCTCAAGCGCGTGACAAATGCTAGTGCCATGTCGTTTCTTGCCCCCAGTCGTCGTTCAGTCAGCCGGAACCAACTGAGGTTTCTCTTGTGCCGAGCTCAGTGTCGCGCCAATGGAAGCGATGATGATCGCGCCGATTGCCAGCCACTGGGTCAATGACAGGTTTTCGTGCAGAAAGATCAATCCTGATAGCGCTGCGAAGACCGGCTCCAGGCTAGCCAGTGTGCCGAACGTTCGCGCTGGCATACGCGTCAAAGCGACCATCTCCAGACTATAGGGGAGGGCAGTCGACAGGATGGCAACACCGAGTGCGGCGGGTATCAGTGAAATGTCCAGCAACGCCCAGCCTGCGTGAACCACGCCGACAGGTCCGATAAAGATTGCTGCAATGATTACCCCCAGAGCCGCAGTTTGAACGCCGTTGTCTGCCCCGGCCTTGTGTCCGAACATGATGTAGATGGCCCAGCACACACCGGCACCCAGCGCGTAACTCGCGCCGAGCAGGTCGATCGACGCGCTGGAGTTGCCCAGAGGTATTAACAGAAGAAGGCCGATTACCGCGAGTGTTACCCACAGGAAGTCGATGGGCTTGCGTGATGAGAGCAGCGCGACTGTCAGCGGGCCGGTGAATTCGAGCGCTACTGCAATACCCAGGGGGACGGTCTGCAAGGACATATAGAAGAGGAGATTCATGCTGCCCAACGCAACGCCGTATATA